>JAIRNR010000035.1 GCA_031257915.1 Bacteroidales bacterium | reverse complement strand
GCGAAATTGCAGTCGTCATTGCAGGTTTAATCCACAGTATTCTTTTCATAGACCTGTTGAATAATCCCTTGCTCAGTGTCTGACTTTTTACATGTCCGTTTGTTTCATAAGCCGATTTTAAGCCTGTCGGATAATAATTGGCTCGGTTACTAAACTTTCGGTTGCTGTGGAAGTTTAAAAAAGTTCTGCACTTTAATTTTACGTTCAAGTTGCATCATTCCGTAAAGCATTGCTTCAGGACGCGGCGGACATCCCGGTACATAAACATCTACAGGAATAATCTCCTCTACCCCTTTTACAACGTGATACGAATCTTTGAACGGACCGCCTGTCATAGCACAACTACCTACCGCAATCACATACTTCGGCTCTGCCATTTGTTCGTAAAGACGTTTTAGAATCGGAGCCATTTTATGCACAATAGTTCCGCAAACAAAAATCACATCTGCCTGACGGGGACTGTTACGGGTAATCTCCCAACCAAAACGCGCAAAATCACTGCGAGCCGCTCCAACGCACATAAACTCAATACCACAACAACTCGTTGCAAACGTAAGAGGCCAAACAGAGTGAGAACGCGCCCAGTTTATCATATCATTAAGTTTGCCGACAGCGACGCTTACACCGCCTTTACGCAATTCCTCAACATATTTTTCGAGGTATTCATTATTGTTGAACTCCTCGTACTTCATGCTTTTTACTCTGACGTTTTCCGCTCTCATTTTTTTATTTTTATTACATTCCCCTTTTGCCGCTTCGTGCCGAAAAGACCGGAACTATTTCCAAATCAATGCACCTTTTTTCCATGCGTACGCTAATCCTAATGCTAAAACCACAAGAAAAAATGATACGCAAACCAATCCCTGCACACCTAAATCTTTCATTATTGTCGCCCATGGAAACAACAGTACCGTTTCCACATCAAACACTAAATACAGAATAGCAAACAGATAATATCCCACCCTAAACTGCATCCATGACGAACCGCGTGTTGGTATTCCACATTCGTACGGTTCACCTTTAAGTGCATTAAACGAACGCGGCGCGAGCAAAGACGCTATTATGAGCGCGGCAACAACCATAAGCATCGCCGTAAGAATTGCCGTAAGAAAAAGTCCCGAATCAGTCATATCTTGCAAAGATAGTCAAAAAAGAGAAATTATGCGCCAAGCGTGGCTACCATTACCGCCTTGATAGTATGCAAACGGTTTTCGGCTTCGTCAAATACGATACTGTGTTCGCTTTCAAAAACATCTTCGGTAACTTCCATTCCGTTTAAACCGTACTTGTCGTAAATTTCCTTACCGACGGTCGTTTCAAGATTGTGGAAAGCAGGCAGGCAGTGCAGAAATTTTACCTGTGGATTACCTGTCATTGCAATAACCTGCGAATTAACCTGATATGGCTTCAAAAGTTCAATACGTTTTGCCCATACTTCGTCCGGCTCGCCCATTGATACCCATACATCGGTATAGAGAAAATCAACGTTCTCCACACCCTCCTGAACGTTTTCCGTTATAGTGATTTTAGCACCGGTAACATTCGCTATCTCCCGACACTGCACCAAAAGCATTTCATCAGGAAAGCACTCTTTGGGTGCAACAGCACGAAAATCCATCCCCATTTTCGCGGCACCAACCATAAGTGAATTGGCAACGTTATTTTTAGCATCACCCAGAAATGCAAACTTCATCTCACGCAACGGCTTATTGCAATGTTCCGTCATTGTGAGAAAGTCTGCCAAAATCTGTGTCGGATGAAATTCATTCGTAAGACCGTTCCAAACAGGAACGCCTGAAAATGCCGCAAGTGCCTCTACTGTTGTTTGAGCGTAGCCGCGATATTCTATACCATCATACATCCGCCCCAAAACACGAGCTGTATCTTTCATTGATTCTTTTTTGCCCATTTGCGAGCCGCTCGGACCCAGATACGTTACATGCGCCCCCTGGTCAAGTGCGGCAACTTCAAATGCACATCGGGTACGAGTTGAATCTTTTTCAAAAAGCAATACAATATTTTTGCCTTTCAATTTTTGCTGTTCAGTACCGGCATATTTTGCCTTTTTTAAATCGGCTGCAAGAGCTAACAGATAGTTTATTTCCTTTTGAGAAAAGTCAAGCAGTTTCAAAAAACTGCGATTACGTAAATTAAATGCCATAAAATTTTTTATTTCAAAGTTAGAATTTTCCGCTGAGAAAACACACATGTTTTCGTAACTTCGCAAAAAAATAAATAATCATGAAACTATATATCCCTTTCTTTGACATTAAAGGTGCCGTTATAAGGTCTGTTATTGCACTTTTCATCGGTATTGCATTTATTGTGTTTCCGCATCAGATTATGGATATACTTGTACAGGTACTCGGCGGTGGAATTATTTTAATTGCACTCATTTCTTTTCTGTCGTTGTACACACGCAAAAACGCATCTAATATTTCGGGGATAAGTATCTTTAATTTAATTATAGCACTTGCTATCGGATTGCTGTTTGTTTTTAAATCATCTTTCTTTTCTTCACTCGCAGTAATAGTATTCGGCATAGTGCTTGTCGCGGCGGGAATAATGCAGCTTGTCATGCTATCCGCTACACGCCGCTTGGGGCTGCGCTCACCTTGGTATTCATATATTTTCGCAATACTTATTATCTGTATCGGCATTACAATTTTCTTTAATCCGTTCCAAAGTAAAGAACTTATTGTTCAACTGCTCGGCGGCGGCTTGGTACTTTATGCCATTACCGATTTGATAAACCAGTTTCTTGTTCGCTTTAAGTTGAAAAAACAGGGGAAAAAGATTGTTGATGGCGAGGTTGAGGATGTTGATTTTGAGGAAGTGAAGTAGAAGCATATCACAGGCGATAGCCAATAATTGGAAAATATAGATTCAACAATCAAAGTTATTAAAATGCGCATTAAATAATTCTGCAGATTTTTCAAAGTTTAGCCTTTTGCGTGGCTTGTGATTTGTTCAAAGGTACACTATACTAAATACATACTCCGTTTTTATTTTTCCACAGTGTAGATAATCTTACATTATATTTTAATTTATAATATTTTTTATATCCAATCGTACCAATAATAACAAACAGAATGGTAATCCCACGAAATATATTTGCATACAAATTTCCTGCAACATCTTG
>JAIRNR010000060.1 GCA_031257915.1 Bacteroidales bacterium | reverse complement strand
TCCGGCTTTTCCGGCGCTGCGTCGGCAGGACTACCGACTGCGTCCGTTTCCTGCTTTGCCTGCGCTGCGTTCTCATGCTTAACGACTGCGTCCGTTTCCTGCTTTGCCTGCGCTGCGTCCTCATGCTTAACGACTGCGTCCGTTTCCTGCTTTGCCTGCGCTGCGTCCTCGTGCTTACTGACCGCATCTGTGCGAATTTGGTCTATAACTTTTTCATCCGCAGGCATCCCCAATCTTTCGTAAATATTGTTGATTTGCGCCAAATAAAAATTTT
Organism: Bacteroidales bacterium; assembly: GCA_031257915.1. Lineage (GTDB taxonomy): Bacteria > Bacteroidota > Bacteroidia > Bacteroidales > P3 > JAIRNR01. The sequence goes on along the minus strand of JAIRNR010000060.1, from coordinate 17,300 downwards.
TTTCGTCCGTATCCGAAAGCGAAGCAAAAGCGCGGTAACGCGCAGAGACGGCAAGCAGTATTTTCTTTGCGGAATTATCATCCGCCATCTGCATTTGGCTATAATATTGAGTATAATAATCATGCGCCGTAAAGGCGTAATTTCGCGCAAGGTTTTCAAACCCTCTGTTCAACGCTGTTTGCGCAGTGGAAATATATGAATTATACATGCCGCTGTGCGCAATTTGCAATATGGAATTTTCCGCGTCCGTATCGCATACGATATTGCCGAAATATTTCTTAAACAATTCGTAAAGTTCGAGTGTCTGCTGATATTTTCCGTCATTATTGAAACTTTTCATTTCATCCGTAATGCTCAGGCAAATATCTTTTGTTATGCTTCTTACAGTGCTGTTATGATAAAGGCAGTCAAAAGACGATTTCCAAAAAGAAAGTACATGTTCCCAATCTTTATTATCTAAAAGTATGCGTATTTTTTCTATAACGGAAGGAATAAAAAAACGGTTGTAAGTAAGCGATCTTTCCAACAGTTCGAGAGATTTTTGTTTATTTGAAGATAATTGACTGATTGCTTCAACATAATACAGACTGTCAATATAAGTTCGTTTAAAATTTATCTCTGCTCTTTTTTCTGCAATAACAGCCCATTGAGTTTTTGAAAAAGGCGTTGAACGGCGGTGTTCGTATCTGTCAAGTTCGCAGTCGGAGCGGGATAATACTACAAGCGGACTTGTGGGAATAGACCGTAAAGTATCCGAAAGTGCCGGAATATTATCCTGCGCGGAAACGATATTGCAGAAAAGCAATAATCCTGTTATTCCGCTGCGTAAAATCGTTTTATGTTCTTGCGTATGCTTCAATAATTTTGCTGACAATTTTATGCCGTACAACATCTTCGGCAGTTAATTCTATAAAAGCAATTTCGGAAATATGTTTCAGAAGTTGCGTTGCATGCAACAGTCCGCTCGTTTGATTGCGGGGCAAATCAATTTGCGTAATATCACCGGTAATAATAAATTTCGCATTCTTCCCCATGCGGGTAAGAAACATTTTCATTTGATTCTGAGTTGCATTTTGTGCCTCGTCAAGAATAACGTAAGCATTATTCAGCGTACGTCCGCGCATAAATGCGAGCGGAGCAATTTCTATTGTACCCTCTTCAAGATATTTTATAAGTTTCTGGTACGGCAACATGTCTTTAAGCGCGTCATAAAGCGGTTGCATATACGGATCTAACTTCTCTTTCATATCTCCCGGCAGGAAGCCGAGATTTTCCCCCGCCTCAACAGCAGGACGGGTAAGGATTATACGCTTCACCTCCTTTTCTTTCAATGCTCTGACAGCAAGCGCGACGGCAGTGTATGTTTTGCCCGACCCCGCAGGACCGACAGCAAAAATCATATCATGTTTCTTGCTCGCACTAACAAGTTTAATTTGATTTTCAGTAAGAGCCTTAATTATTTTCCCATTTACGCCGACAAGAATTGTTTGCTCGCCATTTGCCGCAATATCGGGCGCAGTATCACCATGCTGCATATTTTCATCACCAAAAATCGCTTCAATATCCTTGTCGTTTAAACGATTAAATCTGTCGTAGTGATAAAAAACAATATCAAATTTTTCTTCACAATCTTTTATATCTTTTGCCGTTCCTGTTAAATGCAACGTACTGCCCCGCAAATTTATGTGCAGTAAAGGAAAATAATTTTTTATTTTGTGTAGCCGCTCTTCTCCTAATCCGAGAAGATCCCGCGGATGAATTTCTTCCGGTATGTTTATATATGCTTCCATCAATTTATCAACTTAGTGAATATTCAACAAATCAAAATTATACGACAGCAAATCGTCTAATTTTTCCAACGAATAAATTACATTTTTTCTTATTTCCAATTCAACGTGATTATTTGTAAAATCACTTAGAATTATCGTTGAGTTGTCATTTGTCATAACAACATTACGACTGTTATTTGCTGTTACTCTTGAATGACTGTAACCGTCAATATAGAGCATATTGTTCCATCTGTCCAACAATCTGAAATGTTCGTCATTAGCTGCCCACGCCAAAGGCACAACATGGTGCAATTCAAAACCTTCTTTTTTGCCAACTCTGTGAATTAAAAAATATTTACGCTTTTCGTCGGGAGAACGTGTGACAGTTACTCTTGATCTTCTATTGTAATGTTTACCCGCTAAAACAAGGTTACCCCTGCTTTTTATTTTAAAAACAGTTTGCATGAATTTGGAAAAAAGAACTTTATTTATAAAATTATACTTCATTTATTCTGTAATTGCGATACTGCCGCCATACCGTGTTCTGTTACCGTCAGCGTTGTATCAACATTCAAATATAGAGCCTGCTGATGCGGAATATGCCCGACAGGTGCGTTTATTGCAACGGGGATATTATACGGTTCCGTATATTCTTTTATTATTTCTTCAAATGATTTCGGGTACGAATGTGAGCCGCTGCGAATATCGGTAAACTGTCCCGCAACAAGTCCTGCAATTTGCTCAAACCAGCCGCCCTGTTTGAAATTTTGCAACATTCTGTCAATATGATAGTCCATCTCATTTAAATCCTCTATAAGCAGAATTTTCCCTGCCACGTCAATATCATAAGGCGTACCGCGCAATGAATAAAGTACGGATAAATTTCCGCCGACAAGCGGAGCCGTCACACAACCCTTATTGTGGTATGTTGATTGCCATTTAAAATCAATACCTTCGCCGAAAAGTGCAGCGTGCAGCGATGTAAGCGCAGTATCGTTCAAATTGCCGGCAGAAGGATACGTTTGCGGCATTGCGCTGTGTATTGACACAATGTCCGGCAACTGCTGCCCGGCTAAATAAGAATGAAATACCGTAATATCGCTGAATCCCGCAAGCCATTTCGGTGTAAGTGCAAATTTGGTAAAATCAAGTTTTGAGATAATCCGCACCGAACCGTATCCGCCGCGGGAGAAAATAACTGCTTTGGCTTCAGGGTGATTCAATGCCCACTGCACGTCGGCAAAACGAGCCTCATCTGTCCCTGCCAAAATACCATTACGGCTTAAAACGTATTCACTTTCAAGAACTGTAAGTCCCCATGAAGAAAGAACGCGCCGAGCATTGCCGACGCGCTCATCTTCTATAAATCCGGCAGGTGATACGATTACAACAGTATCACCCTCCTGTAAATATTGTGGTGTTTTAGCTTTTAACGCCATTCGTCCTATCCGTAAATGGAAATTTCTTACGGATTAACTTTAATGAGTTCTACTTCAAAAATAAGAGTTGAACCACCCGGAATACTGCCGCCCGCACCTCTGTCGCCATAAGCCAAATCCGAGGGAATGTAGAAAATATACTTGCTGCCTTCACTCATAAGCTGAACACCTTCCGTCCAGCCCTTGATAACTTGATTTAAGCCAAAAGTTATTGACTGTCCGCGTTTTATTGAAGAATCAAAAACCGTCCCGTCAAGCAATGTGCCTTCATAATGAACTTCTACTTTGTCAGTGGCGGCGGGCTTGGCACCTGTACCTTCTACAAGTACTTTATACTGTAAGCCGCTCGGTGTTGTTTTAACGCCCTCCGCAACGGCATTTTTTGCAAGAAATTCACTGCCCGCTTTTTTATTTGCTTCAACCTGTTCATTACCTGCTGACTGCGCTTTATCCTGCTGTGCCTGTTGAGAAGCCATCATATCCTGTTGCCATTGCGTTAAAATTGCCTGTAATTTGCTTTCGTCAAACAGACTTTTCTTCTCAATACCTGCTTTAAAACCTTCTAACATAAGAGAATGGTTAAATTCGTAAGGAATAGAACCAAGCTGGCTTGCCATTGAAACCCCAATAGCATAACTTACGCTGTCTTTTGCTGTTTTAAATTCAGGTGCTGATGCTGCCTGCGCTGCATTTTCCAACTGTTTCTCAGTCGGCAAACTGCTTTTCGGCTTTGCCGCTTCCATTGTTGTCATTGTCATAAAAATTGCTGCTAATAAAATAATTTTTTTCATAATATTGTTTTTTTTAGTTTGTAGTTTGATTGTTATCGGATTTCAATTCCGCAATTTTCTTTTTTATATCCAATTGTCTAAAATACATTTCTTTATAATAATCGATAAGTCCCTGCAACGGATTCTTAACAATACTCAACAGTTTAATTTCATATTTTTCCGCAATCTCATGCAACAAATCCTCTGCCTCCACTGCAATTCCACCAACGATATTAAGCGGATTTCCACTCGGATAATGTAAAATCTGTTTTTCAAAAAACAGGGAAAACTGCTCTTTTAACAACTCTGTAATATATGGGTCGTCCTTATGCTCCATTGCAAAGCCCGCAAACATTCCAAGGAAACGATTACTTTTTTCACGTTTGTAAACCCTCTCTAAAAAATCAACCTTTGAACAGGGATATTTTTTCTGGAATGCTTCACGCAAACCGACAGGCATATCATTATGCAAATAATCCGACAGCACTCGTGTTCCAATCTTCGCGCCGCTACCCTCATCGCCGAGAATAAAGCCGAGAGAGGGAAACTGCTGAACTATATTTTTACCGTCAAAAAGACAGGTACTGCTACCTGTGCCGAGAATCGCAACAATGCTTTGCTTACCCGCACTCATGCCTATTGCAGCACCAAGTAAATCGCTCTCAATGTAAATATCGGCATTGACAAAAAAATCTTCTAACGAATTATGAAGCACCTGACGTTTTTCGGGCGCAGCACATCCGGAACCGAAAAAATAAACACTTTCAACCTTTTCAGGCTGCAAATACGGATAAATTTCTTTTTCAAGGCAATCGGTAACCTCGTTCTCACTTGAAAAAAAATACGGATTAAGTCCTTCCGTATGTACGATCTTACGTTCGCCGTCTTCGGTCACAAGACACCAGTCCGACTTTGTAGAGCCACTGTCAACTATTACTATCATTCTTTCGGTAAAACAATAAGTGTTTAAAAGCAAAGGTACAATAAATCTACAAAAAAATAATTGTATCTTTGTGCGGAAAAAAAATAACGCATAATAATAGAGTATGTTTAAAATTATTGTTTTGGTTAAGCAGGTACCCGATACCAGAAATGTGGGTAAAGATGCCATGAAAGCCGACGGAACGGTAAACAGAGCAGCATTGCCGGCTATTTTCAATCCGGAAGATCTTAATGCGCTTGAAATGGCTATACAGATGAAAGACCGTATTAAGGACGCTGAAATTACCGTTGTTTCAATGGGACCGGGGCGTGCCGCCGAAATTATTCGCGAATCGCTTTACCGCGGTGCGGATAAAGGATATTTAATCAGCGATATGAAGTTTGCAGGTGCCGATACGCTCGCCACTTCTTATACATTGTCTATGGCTCTCCGTAAATTAGAGCCTTATAATGTGGTAATATGCGGACGGCAGGCTATTGACGGCGACACTGCACAGGTTGGTCCGCAAACGGCGGAAAAATTATCGTTGCCGCAGATTACATACGCCGAAACACTTGAAGCGATAGATACTGAGAGCGTTACTGTGAAACGCCGCCTTGAACGCGGTGTTGAAACCGTAAAATCGCCGTTGCCCTGTCTTATAACAGTACACAGTTCGGCTGCTCCATGCCGCCCGCGCAACGCCAAACGCACTCTGCGCTTTAAACGCGCCCTTACTCCGAGCGAACTGCAAGCAAGCAGCACCGACTATTCGGCAATGCTCGAAAGTTGTTCGTATTTGCGTATCCGCGAATGGAGTGCCGGCGACTTGCAGGCTGAACCGCAACGTCTCGGCTTATCCGGCTCCCCTACAAAAGTAAAAAAGATTGAAAATGTTGTACTTGCTCACAAAGATGCAAAAATGCTTACTGCCGCTGACGCGGATGTTGAAAGTGTTGTTGTGGAGTTGATGGGTGAACATATTATTTAATATGTTTTTAATTAACAATTTATAATCATTATGAGAAACGTATTCGTATATTGCGAAGTTAATGAAGATGGTGTTATCGCCGATGTCAGTCTGGAACTGCTTTCAAAAGGAAGGAAACTTGCCGCCGCGCTGGGATTGAAACTTGAAGCCCTTGTTATCGGCAGTGATGTTAAGGAATTGGAAAAAACACTGTATCCTTACGGTGTAGATGTAATCCATTACGCTAACGATAAACGGCTTTTTCCGTTCTCTACCCTGCCCCATGCGGCAATTACCGCAAAACTTTTTGAGCAGGAAAAACCCGAAATCGTGCTGTTCGGCGCAACATCCGTCGGGCGCGACCTTGCTCCGCGCGTCGCCTCCAAACTTACCGCGGGGCTTACTGCCGACTGCACATCCCTCGAAATCGGTGACCATGAGGACGTGAAAACCGGTAAAAAATACGAACGTCTGCTTTATCAAATCCGTCCGGCATTCGGGGGCAATATCATCGCAACCATAGTAAATCCCGAAACACGTCCTCAAATGGCAACAGTGCGTGAGGGTGTTATGAAAAAAGAAATTTTTGATGCTGATTATAAGGGAATTATAAAAAATATTGATGTTACGGAGTTTGTAAATGATACTGATTTTATTTGCGAGATTATCGACCGTCATATTGAAGCGCAGAAAGTAAATATTAAAGGTGCGCAGATTATCGTTTCAGGCGGTTATGGTGTAGGTTCCCGCGAAAATTTCAAACTTCTTTACGATTTGGCGGAGCTTATCGGCGGCGAAGTCGGTGCTACCCGCGCCGCAGTGGACGGCGGCTTTACGGAACACGAACGTCAAATCGGACAGACAGGCGTTACCGTACGCCCGAAACTCTATATTGCATGTGGAATTTCCGGTTCTGTTCAGCATCGTGCGGGCATGGACCAGTCGTCTAAAATTATCAGCATTAACACCGATAAAGACGCACCTCTTAACGCAATCGCCGACTACGTTATAGTCGGCTCATTGCACGAGGTTCTTCCCAAAATGGTTAAATATTATAAGCAACACAGTAAATAAAGACAACAAACTATGAATTTTTACAGCGACAATAAGGCACTGAAATTTCATCTGGGACATCCCATGATTAAACAGTGCATCGACTTAAAAGAGAATGGTTATACCGACAGTGAGAAGTTCGATTACGCACCAAAGGATTTTGATGACGCAATGGACAGTTACGATAAAGTGCTTGAAATTATCGGTGAGATTGCGGGCGAAATTATTGCCCCGAATGCTGAAGATGTGGACCATGAGGGTGCGCATGTTGAAAACTACCGCGTAAAATATGCCAAAGGCACACAAAAAAATCACGACACACTCACGCAAGCGGGCGTTTACGGCATAGCGTTACCACGCAAATATAACGGACTGCATTTTTCAATGGTGCCTTACGTTATGGCGGCGGAAATAGTGTCGCGTGCCGACGCGGGTTTTGCCAATATTTGGGGTTTGCAGGATTGCGCCGAAACAATTGAAGAATTTGCTTCACAGGATATTAAAGATGAATTTTTACCACGTATAGCCACCGGTGCAACCTGTTCAATGGATTTAACCGAGCCTGACGCCGGAAGCGATTTACAGGCGGTACAGTTAAAAGCGACTTATGATGAAGCAAGTAAAATGTGGCTTCTCAATGGTGTTAAGCGTTTTATCACTAACGGCGATGCCGAAATAAAACTTGTTTTGGCACGTTCGGAAGAGGGAACAGCCGACGCCCGCGGTTTGTCATATTTTGTCCACGATAAAGCGTGGGGCGGAACTAAGGTACGGCGTATTGAAAACAAAATGGGCATTAAAGGCTCTCCCACATGCGAACTCGTATTTGAAAACGCTCCTTCCAAACTTGTGGGCGACAGGCGTATGGGTCTTATTAAATACGTTATGTCACTTATGAACGGCGCACGTCTCGGCGTTGGCGCTCAATCTGTCGGACTGTCGGAAGCAGCCTGCCGCGAGGCGTTGAAGTATGCAGGCGAGCGCGAACAGTTTAAGAAAAAAATTATTGAATTTCCCGCCGTATATGAAATGCTGTCGCTTATGCGTGCAAAAACAGATGCTGCACGTACAATTCTTTATGAAACAAGTCGTTGGGTTGATATAAGCAAATCATACTCTGCTTTACAGAGAGGCGGCACAACTTTATCGCCCGAACAGCGTGCCGCGTCAAAAGCGGCAGGACGTAATGCGGATATGCTAACGCCGATGTTAAAACTCTTTGCTTCCGAATATGCCAATCAGAATGCTTACGATGCTATTCAGGTGCACGGCGGCACGGGCTTTATGAAAGATTTCCCTGTTGAACGGCTTTACCGCGACGCCCGTATTCTATCTATTTATGAGGGTACGTCGCAGTTGCAGGTAGTTGCAGCAATACGGTTTGTTACGAACGACAGTTATACTGCACTTATTAACTCTTACGCGGAACAGAAAGTAGAGCCGCAGTTTGAACATTTGCGCACAATATTAGCAAAGATGTCGGATAAATACCTGAAAGCCGTTGAAACTGTTAAAGGGTTTGAAAATGAGGAATTACTTGATTTTCACGCCCGCCGTTTAGTAGAAATAGCTGGCTGTCTGATAATGGGACATTTGCTCGTTTTAGATGCAAATCGTGCCGTAACCGAAGAACTGCCCAACAGTTCCGATTACGTCAAAAGTGCCGAAATCTTTATCGCTCATGCTGCCGCAAAAGTTAAAGAGCACAGCACATTTATCAAGCATTTTAATGCTGAAAAAATTGCTAATTACAAAAGCCCCGCGGCGCGTGACTAACGTGTAATAAAAAAATTATTTATTTTCCGCCGGAGATTTTCCAAACACCGTCTTTTTTCACATATTCGGTAGTATTGCTGTCTTTAGAGCCATCTCCGAAAACAGTTTCAGTTTCAACAATTGCATGCAAACCGTCCTCTGAAATTGTTTCTGTTACGATGTCGCAACTCTTGATACCACCCTTTGCATCGTGGCTTTCTTTCTCTTTTTTCATAAATTCAACATACAGTTCCCTATCTTCTTCCGATAGAGTTGTGTCAAGATTGTCAATCGTAATTGTTGCCGCTTTTTCGTAGTTGCCTGCAACGATTTGACTGCTAATAGATTTTTCAATGTCTGCGGGCGTGTTGCCGCCACCGCAATTTACCGCAAATAAGGCAATTGCTGCCATTGCAAAAAAGTTAGAGATTTTCTTCATTTGATTATGTTTTATTGATTAGTATGAGCCAATTATTAGCTAATTATGAGCCAATTATGAGCCAATTGAGCCAATTATGAGCCAATTATGAGCCAATTGAGCCAATTATGAGCCATTTATTTTATTTATTTAATTCATAATAACTTCCTGCACCAAAACTTGTATTTTTGAGAATATAGTGTATCCCTTTTTCAGACCATTATTTTAGTATTTTAAGGTGGTATCTTTGCCTGTTAATTTTTTGTAATGTTAATATAATTTACGGCGATTTTTGTATTTGTCATCTTTGCTCGTTTTTTGCAAAGATAATCACTTTAACCATTAGTCTTAAAATTGGGATACATTATACAAAATATTTTTCACAACACCTCAAAAAGAAAAAATAACCATAAAGTCGTCATTTGTGTAAATATCCGACGGAAAAATATATGTACCCGAATACATCGGAACATTCAACACACTTCGCTTACCAAAAGTAATGTCTTTGCCTGCTTTTAAATACGCCTGATAGACAAGTTCGGTACAGTACATTGTGCATGTATCCTGCAACTGATAATCATGGTCGAACAGAATACATTTTTCCAGCAGGCGGAATGCTTCCTGCGCCGCATTTTCTCCCCACCGGTTATTTTTCAGACGATATACGGCTCCATGCTTCGCCTTATCATTTCTCCAAAAGTCAGCAATACTTTCTATCTTAATCTTATCGACATTTTCGTCTTTGTTGCGCTCGCCCGGAGTTATGTGAATTACCGAGGCACTGCCTTTATCTTCCGTTAGAACCACTATTCCGCAATGCGAGTAGGCACTCGACGTATCAACATTTAAAATTGCCCGCGACTTTAATCCGTAACCTCTGCGAAAAATAATATCTCCCTGTTCAAATTTAATTTGGCGTTCAAGGCAATCTTCCTGTTTGCAGGTACAACAGCAGACACAGACAAAAATCAGCAATAATTTCCGCAGCATAAATTTACGGTCAGGATTTAAAATCTTTTTCCAACGCAGCAATTCTGTCAGATAAAACACGCATCTGCTCATCAAACGAAATATCGTTGCGGCAGTCCTCGCGAACACCGAAATAATATTTTATTTTAGGCTCGGTGCCGGACGGACGAACAGTAACCTTACTGCCGTCAGCGGTAAAGAACTGCAACACGTCCGATAAGGGCGAATCGCCCACCCCCAGCAAGTAGTCACGCACTTCTACAACGCGGCTGCCCGCAATTTCAGCAGGCGGTGCAGCGCGTAATTCCGCCATTATGCGGCGAATTTCCTCAAGTCCCGTAATACCCTGCTTTGTTACCGACAGCAACCCTTCAAGATAGAAACCGTACTCACGATACAGATTCTGTAAAATATCAATAAACGTTTCGCCTCGCTGCGCCGCTTCAGCCGCCATTTCAGCAATAAGGCAACAGGCAATAACAGCGTCTTTATCACGAACAAAATCACCCGCAAGATAACCGTAACTTTCCTCTCCCCCGCCAATAAACGTTTCACGACCTTCAAGCAAACGAATTTTTTCGGCGATATATTTAAAACCTGTCAGTACGTCGTAGCATTTAACTCCATTACGCAATGCAATATCTCTGATAAGCTCGGTAGTAACTATCGTTTTAACAACAAATTCATTACCTGTAATTTTACCTGATGCTTTCCACTTGTCAAGCAAATAATAAATAAGCACAGCACCTGTCTGATTTCCGTTAAGCAGGGTATAATCGCCCTTGCCGTCGGGAATGGCAATCCCTACACGGTCAGCGTCGGGGTCGGTAGCGAGAACAAGGTCGGCATTTAACGCTTTTGCTTTTGCAATGCTCATCTCCATTGCCGATTTCTCCTCAGGATTAGGTGAAACAACTGTAGAAAAATTGCCGTCAGGCACCATCTGTTCCGATACAGGATGCACATTGGTGAAACCCCATTGCTGCAATGCTTTCGGAACAATTGTACTGCCTGTACCGTGCAGCGGCGTATAAACAATACATAAATCCCGCCCTGCAACGTTGCCGGCAAGCGAAAGCGTACGAACCTGCTGCAAATACGGTTCATCCACAAGTATATATTCAAGAAGTCCCTGCGATAACGCTTCCTGCTCCGTAATCAACTTTACATCCGACAAAGACATAATCTTTGCAACTTCGTCCATTACATTTTTATCGTGCGGCGCGACAAGCTGTCCGCCGTCCGCACCGTAAGCCTTATAGCCGTTATACTGCTTCGGGTTATGCGACGCCGTAATCATCACTCCGCCGCAACACTGTAAATATCTTACGGCATAAGAAAGCACAGGAGTCGGGCGCATTTCAGGAAAAAGAAAAACCTTAAAACCGTTCGCCGCAAAAACGAGTGCGGTTGTAAGTGCGAACTCTTCGCTCTTATTTCGCGAGTCATACGATATAACTACCTGCCTGTTCAGATGTTCCGTACTGCAAAATTTCACAAGACAGTTTGCGAATCCCTGTGTTGCCATCGCTATAACATACTTATTAATTCTGTTTGTGCCGACACCGAGAATGCCGCGCAGACCACCGGTGCCGAATTCAAGCATACGGTAAAAGGCATCTTCAACCACAGCGGGATCTCCGGCAAGCATGCGTTTCACCTCATTTTGCGTTTGTTCGTCAAACGGCGGTTTTGTCCAAGTTAATGCAGTTTCTTTATACATATTATTTACCAAGTAATTTAAACATATTTTTTTTGTACGCTTCCACACCAGGTTGATTAAACGGATTAACTCCGAGCGTATAACCACTTAATCCGCAGGCATATTCAAAAAAGTAGATAAGTCCCCCAAGTACCTTTTCATCAAGAGCCGGCACAATAAACCGTATAACAGGAACACCGCCCTGTCCGTTATGCGCCATACATGTACCCTCTTCTGCTTTCGCATTTATATATGAAAGACGTTTGCCCGCAACAAAATTCATTCCGTCCGAGTCTTCATCAGCGTAAGGTACCTGCAAGGTATGCTTTTGCTGCGAAAGCGACAATACTGTTTCAAAAAAGAACCGTTCACCCTCCTGAATATACTGCCCAAGTGAGTGTAAATCAGTTGTAAAGCCCGCTCCTGCAGGAAAAATCCCTTTGTTTTCCTTACCCTCGCTCTCACCGTAAAGTTGTTTCCACCACTCTATAAAATAAAAAAAGCGCGGGTCGTACTGCACCATAAGTTCCATTTTTTTACCGCTGCGGTAAAGAATATTGCGTAACAGCACATATTGAGCGCAGGGGCAATTTTCAAAATCAGGCACAGCAACTTTAATGCGGGAACGCATTTCTGCCGCACCCTGAACAAGTGCGCTTATATCAATGCCTAAAACGGCAAGCGGAAAAAGCCCTACCGGTGTGAGGACGGAATAACGCCCGCCTACATCGTCGGGAATAACATACGTTTTGTAACCATGTAAATCGGCGAGACTTTTAAGTGCGCCGCGTTCACTGTCGGTAACGGCAACTATACGCTCTGCTGCCTGCAAGGTGCCGTATTTTGCAATAAGATGTTCACGTAAAATTCTGAACGCAATAGCAGGCTCGGTAGTTGTGCCGCTCTTGGAAATAACGCAAACAGTATATTCTTTACTGTCTAAATACTTGAGTAATTCCGCAAGATAATCTTCACTAAGTTGATGTCCCGCATAAACAATTTCGGGTGCGCCAAGCGTACCGGACGTACCGAAAAACGGCTTTAACGCTTCCTCTACCGCACGTGTGCCGAGATACGAACCGCCTATGCCGATACAGACAAATACTTCGCTTTTTGAACGGAATGCAGCCGCTGTCTGTTCAATATCCTGTAATTGCGAGGCAGTAATTTCGGAAGGCAAATCAACCCAACCGAGAAAATCATTGCCTTTGCCTGTTTTAGCATAAAGTTCGCTGTAAGCGCGGACAATATCTTCCCGCACAGCAGTATTACCGCGCATTGCTTCAATTAGAGAAGTTCCTGCATAATTTAAATCTATTTTCATATTATTATAGTTTTATTTGATAAGCTATTATCGTACACGCAACGAATTACCGACACGTATTGTTGTGGAACGTCCCATACGGTTAAGACGCTGCAGGTTTGAAACCGAAGTTCCGTATCGGCGGGCTATCGACGAAAGCGTTTCACCCGAACGAATTTTGTGGTATTTGGCACCGCTGCCAAGCCGGTCTGAGCCCAAATACGAAAAAAGAGCCCTGCTCAAATACAGCGTATCCGATTTAAGGCAACAGTTATTAAAATCAACAAGCATTTCAGGGTTAATCGGTGCTCCGAGATAGCGTATTTCCCAGTGTAAATGAGAGCCGAAACTCCGTCCTGTGTTTCCCCCAAGTCCTATAACATCACCTGCCTTAACCTTTTCATTCGGCTCAACAAGCAATTTTGAAAGATGAGCATAATACGTTTCAAGTCCGTTGTAATGCCGTACAATTACCAAATAGCCGTAACTGCGGTTATATTTTGATATACGCACAATCCCGTCAAAAGCGGTTACAACGCTGTCGCCCGTATGTAAATCGACATCGGTGCCATAGTGATACCTTCTGCCGCGCCGACCGAAGCGGGACGTTATAATATTACAGAACGGATGGACATAAACGCCGCTGTCCAAAAGATAAACAGACGTGGTATCTTTCTTTTTTGTTGCATCAAAACGCGGCGAATAATGAATAGTATTATCGTCAAAAAACAAATAATTTTCCACAATACTTTCAAGTTCGTCAAGTTCCCATAAACCGTTACGATTGATAAATATTTCCGAAATACATATACTGTCGTCCCTGCTTTCTACAATGTTGTATCTGTCAATAAAGAGATAAGGATCGGGGATTACCTGTTTCGTTGATGTATCACGGTTCGGCACAGGCAGCAAAAACCCTGACGTTAAAGTATCTTGCGGATGAGCAATATTGCAGAGTCCAAAACCGAATATTACTCCAAATATCACTAATGGATATAAATATTTCATCGCGCAAAGATACTAAAAAGGAACGTCTTCATTCATTTTAGAGGGGATAGTAATGGTAGAATGTCCTGTTTGCGGTAATAATGCGGTATTATGTTCTATATTTTCAAAGCGGGCAAGGTTATTTATCCAGCGTAAAGTTATTTTTCCTGTTGAGCCGTTACGATGTTTGGCTACAATAATATTGGATTTTCCCAACGTGGAATTACCTTTTTCATCTTCAGTAATATTATAATATTCAGGGCGATATATAAAAGATACTATATCGGCGTCCTGCTCTATCGCACCCGATTCACGCAAGTCGGAAAGTTGCGGTTGCTTATCGCCGCCACGCGTTTCTACCTGACGGCTCAACTGTGCAAGCGCAATTACAGGTATCGACAGTTCTTTTGCAAGCGATTTCAACTGACGTGATATTTGACTGATTTCCTGTTCTCTTGTGCCACCCTTAAACATGCCGCTGCCTTGCATAAGTTGCAGATAATCAATAAATACTGCTTCTATTTTATGCTTTTGCTTTAAACGCCTGCATTGCGCACGAAGTTCATACATTGTTATTGCCGAACTGTCGTTGATATAAAGCGGTGCATCCGAAAGAACTGCCGATTTTTCAACTAATCTCTCTAATTCCGCCTCTGAAAGTTCACCGCGTTTTAACTGTTCGCCCTTTATTTCGGACTCGCTCGAAACAAGACGTCCGACAAGTTCAACTGCTGTCATTTCAAGAGAAAAAAATGCAACAGGACGTTTAAAATCAACAGCCATATTCCGTGCCATGGAAAGGGCAAAGGCTGTTTTACCCATTGCGGGACGTGCTGCAATAATGATAAGGTTGCCCTTTTGCCAGCCATTTGTAATTTTATCAAGTTCCGTAAAGCCGGACGGAACACCACTCATAGAATCCTGCATTTTGCTTGCTTCCTCTATGTCTTTGCGCACTTGCGATACAAGAAGATGTATATCCTGATATTCATTGTGAAAATTCGCATCGCCTATATCAAGAAGTTTCTGTTCCGCTCTGTCAAGAGTTTCAATAATATCCGCCGTTTCGGAAAAAGCCTCTTTTGTGATTTCGGCTGCTGTTTTAATAAGTTCGCGCTGAATAAATTTTTCCTGAACTATTTTCGTATGAAACTCTATATGTGCCGAAGATGATACTCTGTTCGTAAGTGCGGAAATATACGGCACTCCGCCTATGGCTTCAAGTTCGCCCTTTTTTTTGAGATGTTCGCTGACAGTTAAAATATCTATCGGGCGCGAATCGGCAATAAGTTCGGATATTGTTTTAAAGATTATTTGGTGTTCGGGGAGATAGAAAAATTCGGGACGTAAAATATCTCCCACTGCTATTTGTGCGTTTTCGTCAAGCATAAACGCACCAAGAACAAGCCTTTCCACTTCTATTGCCTGCGGCGGCAATTTTCCCTGGTCCAAAGTGTTTAATGCTGCAAGAATATTCGTGCTTTTTGCAGTACGTTTTTGTGATGTTTGAATATAGTCAGCCATTTTGTTAAAAGTTTATTAAAATCCGTAACGTTGGCAAAAGTAAATAAAAAGAAACTTTTAATCAATAGAATAACTCAGTTAAAAATCGGTTAATTGTCTGTTTAAAACATGTTGAGACAAGTTTATTTTTTATGCAAAACTGTTAAAAATATGATATAACACTCTTTAAATAATGGAATGTCATCATAAGGCAACAAGTCAGTTTTAAGCCTGTTGAAAGTATAAAGCCGAGAAATGATGCGAAAGCAGATTTCCATGCCTGTTTACCCTTAGTACCGTGAATAAGTTCGCCTGTAAGGGCACCGAAAAACGGACCGAGCAAAATACCCCACGGTAAACAGAAAAGACCTGCAAATGTACCAATCGTTGCGCCCCATGCGCCGGCTTTACTGCCGCCCATTTTCTTAGTAATCATGGCAGGAAGAATAAAGTCGGCAACAGTAACGGCAATTACTGCGACAGCCCAAATTACAAGCCATTCCGTGCTTATTATTTCAGAATATTCATTGGTAAATTTAAGTAATAACATCCCGACCCAACTTATGGGTGGACCGGGAATGGCGGGGATAATACACCCGATAAGCCCGATAATCAGGCAAATAAGACCTGCAACGAGTAGTACGTAGTCCAATGGTGTTAATATTCCAATACTTTCAACTGATAATATGCTTGCGGATGTCCGCAGGTGGGACATTTAAGCGGTGCCTGTGCGCCGTAGTGAACGTAACCGCAACGGCGGCAGTACCAGTAAACTTTATCATTGCGTTTGAAAACGGCATCTTCCTTAACATTTTTCAATAATTTCAAAAAGCGTTCCTCGTGGTGCGTTTCAGCTTTGGCAATAAGGCGAAACATCACGGCAATATCCTGAAAACCCTCCTGTTCGGCGATGTCTGCCATTTGCGGATACATCTCTTCATATTCTTCTTTTTCACCCATTGCAGAAGCAAGCAGATTTTCTGCCGTAGTGCCGATAACACCGGCAGGATAAGCAGCGGTAATTTCCACCATTCCACCCTGCAAATGTTTAAAAATAAGTTTGGCATGCATTTCTTCCTGATGTGCTGTCTCTTCAAAGATAGCGGAAATCTGCTCGTAGCCTTCATTTTTTGCGGTCTTGGCAAAAAATGTGTAGCGGTTTTTCGCCTGACTTTCGCCGGCAAAAGCCGTTAAAAGATTTTTTTCTGTTTTACTTCCTTTTAATTCCATAATTTTACTGTTTTAGATGTTATTTTTGTAAATATAATTTTTTGTAAAGTTAATTTAATTTTTGTTTCCATCTATGCAAATTTATTTTTTTGATAGTAATATTTTCCTGTTTTACACTCCGCCACAAGCGTTCTATATAGATATTATCCTGTGCCTTGTCTCTACTGTCCATACTTATTTTTATGCTTTTTCCTTTCAACAATCTTATGTAAGTGTCGGAAGTAAATTGACTGCCCTTATCACTGTTTATTATTTCAGGACAGCCATATATCCTGAAAGATGTTTGCAGAGTATCTGCGCACCAATCAGCAGTCATTGTATTGCTCAAACTCCAGTCCACAACGTATCGAGAGTACAAATCTATTACTGCAAACAGATACATAAAACCTTTTTTCCCGACTTTGACGGTTTTCCTCTCAATGTTGTCTATGCTATCTTTGATTATTAGTGAGTTATATCATAAAAACCGTAAAATCATTTTGTAGTGCATAGGTGTTAGGAACGTTCTGA
>JAIRNR010000038.1 GCA_031257915.1 Bacteroidales bacterium | reverse complement strand
GCCGGGAAGCCATAAAATTTGATAATAATTTATACGCAGATTTGAACATACGGTATAATGATTGTTAACCGTCAAACATGCAATATTAAGTTCAACGATTTGCAAAGGTAGAAAAAATTCCGGATTTTCGCACAACATTTTCCGGCGCGTATTGGGGTAATGCGTTGGACCTGTAAGAAGCCCAGGGTCAACGCATTATAAATTTGTAATCAATTCGAGTAAAAAATCATTATTCCATCCGGCTTTAAGTCTTTTAGATTTCAAACTTTCTTTTCCTTTATCTTTTTTTAGTAGATTAAGCACTATTTTTCTTACTATTGCGAAGTTTTGTGCTGAATTTTTGTCTCTTTTTCTTTGCATATCTTCTAGAAAAACCACATCCAACACCCAATGCAATTTGTTTTCCACGGACCAGTGGTCTTTTATATATCTATTAAATGGCTCATTGGCACGTAAACTACTGATATAGTACCGTGTTTGAGTCGTTTTACTTTCTCCTGTTTCCCTTGTAGAGATAATTTGTATTATTGTACGCAGGGAGTTCCAGCGTCTGTCCGAATCCACTGAATTATTATTCTCAAATATTTTGCAGTATCTGCTTTCTATCCGTCCGTGTGACTTTTCTATTTCCTCACTTTCTGCAACAGGTCTTCTTTTTCTGCAAACATGTTCTATATCTTCTCGCAGGGTTTGTTGATTATTTTTTACCGCTAATATGTAATCAGCACCACTGTCAATGATTTTATCTGCAATAGATGTTTGAGTTCCCATAGCATCAATACTTACAACACTGCCCTTTATTTCTATTATGTCC
Organism: Bacteroidales bacterium; assembly: GCA_031257915.1. Classification (GTDB taxonomy): domain Bacteria; phylum Bacteroidota; class Bacteroidia; order Bacteroidales; family P3; genus JAIRNR01. Next base: position 11,843 of record JAIRNR010000038.1, on the reverse strand, counting down.
AAAAGTTCTGGTATGGCTGTTATTTCATTACTTTTATCATTCGTTTTTATCTGTCCAAGACAGAGATTATTCTCTACGGACCAAGCGTGAACCAAATGAACAGGGGATTTTTTATGGTAACTGTCTTTTGAACCACGTATTGTTTTGCCGTCTATTGCGATAACATCTCTTAAAATTTTTGCTGATTTCAAGGTTGCTGTCCATTCAATAAAAAGACGTTCAAATTCTTTGGAATTTATTACTGAAAAGACACGATTTATGGTATCGTGAGAGGGAATCCCATTTGGTAATTTTAAAATTTTTTTCAAAAAACGAATGTTTATTTTTCCGTATAATTCAATACTGTCGTATGATTCCGCACCACTGAGTGCAGCAAGAACAGATAAAATTATCATCTCAATAAACAGGTGTTTTTTACAGTGCTCTATGCGAGGGTCTGGCAAAAATTTAAAGGACTGATGTAATGTAGTTTTCATTGTATTTTTGATTTACGCTAAAATACGTCAAAAAACACTCATAATATACTTATGAACAAATGAATATATACAATTTATTGTGAATAACTATTATGTCGAATAAAAATGAGAAAAACGACGCAAAAATTGAAAAAAATTAAAAAATCGGGACATTTTGAAGACAGGAAACATCACTGCGGATAAGGGATTAAGGAATTTAAATGCGTTGCCCCTGACTTTTAATCCCTAAACCCAATTGATGAAACAGTGCAATCCATACCCAAACCATATAATATCAGCAGATTTTTCAAAATTTTAATACGTTAGCCCCTGACGGAAGAATTAAAATTGCTATATTTGCATTTACACATAAATACTTTATGAGTATGTACTTATTAGGATTTGATATAGGAAGTTCGTCTGTAAAAGCAGCAATGATAGAAGCCGGCACAGGCAAATGCGCCGCTTCTGATTTTTTCCCGAAAATTGAGATGCCTATTATTGCTGCGCAGGCAGGATGGGCAGAACAAAATCCTGATGAATGGTGGGATAACCTTAAACTCGCCTTGAAGTCTGTTTTAGCGCAGGCGAAAGTCGCTAAAGAAGATATTAAGGCTATAGGTATCTCGTACCAAATGCACGGTTTAGTGCTTACGGACAAACAGAAAAAAGTTTTACGCCCCTCAATAATATGGTGCGACAGCCGCGCCGTCCCTTACGGCGAAAAGGCTTTTAATGAAATCGGCAAAGAATATTCCTTAACGCACCTGCTTAATTCACCTGGAAATTTTACAGCAGCAAAACTCGCATGGGTAAAGGAAAACGAGCCTGATATTTATTCTCAAACAGACAAGATAATGTTGCCCGGCGACTATATCGCAATGCGTTTAACGGACGTTGCCGCAACAACTGTCGAGGGTCTTTCGGAAGGCATATTCTGGGATTTTAAGAATAACAAAATTTCCGATAAGATATTAAATTATTTCGGTTTTAAAAGTGATATTCTCCCCAATACGGTTCCCACTTTTGGCATTCAGGGACTGTTGAGCAAATATGTTGCAGAGGAATTAGGACTGGCAGAGGGAACTCCGGTATGCTACCGCGCAGGCGATCAGCCGAACAATGCTCTTTCTCTTAACGTATTTAATGCAGGTGAAATTGCCGCCACTGCGGGAACTTCAGGCGTTGTTTATGGTGTCCTCGGGCAAGTTAACTACGATACGCTTTCCCGCGTAAATACGTTTGCACATGTAAACCATACATCCGGCAATATACGTCTTGGTGTGTTGCTGTGCATTAACGGTACAGGTATCCTTAATTCCTGGCTTAAAAAGAATATTGCGGGTAATATTTCTTATGATGAGATGAATAAACTCGCATCCCAATCGCCCATCGGCAGCAAGGGTTTAAGCATAATTCCCTTCGGCAACGGTGCTGAACGGATGCTGCAAAATAAAGAAATTAACTGCTCTGTTAACGACATAAATTTTAATATCCACTCGCAAGCCGACCTGTTACGCGCTGCGCAGGAGGGTATCGCTTTTTCATTTCAGTATGGTATGGAAATTATGAAAGATATGGGAATGGATATAAGCGTTATTCGCGCGGGAAATGCCAATATGTTTTTGAGTTCGTTATTTCGCCAAACACTTGCAAATATCAGCGGTGCTACTATAGAACTTTACGATACGGACGGTGCTGTCGGTGCGGCACGCGGTGCGGGCATAGGCTCTAAAATATATAAAAGTCCGGCGGAAGCATTTGCTACGCTTAATAAAATTGCAGTAATATCCCCGCAAAGTGAGCATAAGCAGGAGTATGAGCAGGCGTATTTCCTTTGGAGAGATATACTGAAACAGAAATTAGAATAAACGTGCGTTGTTACGTTTGCGGCAAACAAAAAATATGTTATCATCAAATAAATTTAACGCAGAGTTAGACGGAAAACAGATAAAGTTATTTACTCTCACATCGGGGGGTGGTGTAACAATGCAAATCACAAACTACGGTTGCCGCATAGTGTCTTTATTTGTTCCCGATAAAAACGGCGTATGCGAAGATATTGTTATGGGATTCGACAATATTAACGACTACATTCAAAATAAAGGCGGCGAACGGTTTCTCGGTGCTGCAATAGGCAGATTTGCAAACCGCATTGCAAATGCAAAATTTTCTATTGACGGCGTTACATATACTCTGCCTGCAAGTGACGCGCCTAACTGTCTGCATGGGGGCTTTAAAGGTTTTGACAGTCATGTTTGGGATGCGGATAATATTACCGCAAACTCTATCACACTAAGTTATATTTCTCACGACGGCGACGAGGGATTTCCGGGAACGGTAAAAGTGAAAATAAATTATACTCTGTCGCAGAATAACGAGCTTACAATAAAATACGAAGCAACCACAGACAAAAAAACGCATATCAACCTTACTCATCATTCATATTTTAATTTAAAAGGTTGCGGAGAGAGTGTCACAGACCATATTTTGACAATTTATGCCGACAGATATTTGCCTGTAAATAATGTTCAAGTTCCACTCGGAATACAGGCAGATGTGAAAGGAACGCCGTTTGATTTTACAACTCCTGTTCCAATAAAAAAACATATAGACGACGACAACGAGCAGTTAAAAACAGGCAATGGTTACGACCATCACTGGATTGTAAATCCCAACCATCGGTATAAAGGATTAAACCACGTTGTAACGCTGCACGAACCGCAAAGCGGACGCACTGTTAACGTATATGGCAATCAGGAAGGAGTACAAATTTATACTGGAAACTTTTTTACAGGTAAGGTAATCGGAAAATATAACAAACCTCTTTTATATCGAGGGTCTATCGCCATTGAAACATCAAAATTTCCCGACACTCCCAATCAACCTGATTTCCCTGCAACAATAATAGAAGCAGATGAAGTATATTCCCAAACATGTATTTACAAATTCAATTAAAAAACTATAAGAATATGAAAAATTTAAAAGCAATTTTTTGCATTATCGCCTGTGCCATGCTGCTGGGCTGCAAGAGCGAAAAACAGGAACTGTCCGACAATATTGCCTATAAAGACAGTGAAGTTCGTTTTACCGTTGTTACGGACGGAGTAATCCGCCTTGAATGGGCGAAAGACGGCAAATTTACGGACGATAAGTCGTTTATTGCCGTAAACCGCAAATATCCCAAAGCCGATTACACACTTGATGATAAAGGCGATTTTGTTGAAATTACAACAGCAAAAATGACTTTGCACTACAAAAAAGGCAGCGGAAAATTCTCTGCTGAAAATCTTAAAATCACTTCCGCGAAAGATATTTATCCGTTTGAATGGAAGCCCGGAATGACACAAAAAGGCAACTTAAAAGGAACTTACCGTACCCTTGACGGTTATGACGGCGACGAGTATGCGTGGCCCGAATATTTAGAGCCGGACGAAGATTCCAAAATGCCCATAGAAGACGGACTTTTGGCTACAGACGGCTGGACGCTGATTGACGATTCGCGCGGTTTTTTGTTTGATAAATCCGATTGGGAATGGGTTGCGCAACGCCCCGGCGATGAATCGCAGGACTGGTTTTTTATGGGTTACGGACACGACTATAAAGCGGCTTTAAAAGACTTTACCGTTTTTGCAGGCAAAGTTCCGTTGCCCCCGCGTTACGCTTTCGGTTACTGGTGGAGCAGATACTGGGCATATACCGATAATGAATTGCGCACTCTTGTTGAAAATTTTAAAAATTATAATATTCCGATTGATGTAATGGTTATTGATATGGATTGGCATCACACCTATCCCGGAAAAGGCGGCTGGACAGGCTTTTCGTGGAATAAATGGCTATTTCCGCAACCTGAAAAAATACTGAACTATTTACATGATAATGGTATGAAAGTAACTCTTAACCTGCACCCTGCAGACGGAGTTGCTTCTTATGAAGATGTCTATCCCGCAATGGCAAAAGCAATGGGCCGCGAACAGTCGGACGAAACGCTTAAATATCTCGGCTCATCTAAAAATTATATGAGTGCGTGGTATAATGAGGCACTGCGCCCGCTTGAAAAAACGGGCATTGATTTCTGGTGGCTCGACTGGCAGCAAAAACTTGAAGACGACAGCGTTGCAGGCTTGAGCAATACATGGTGGATTAACTACACTACTTTTACCGATATGGTGCGCAACCGCGATACACGTCCTTTGCTTTACCACCGCTGGGGCGGGCTTGGCAATCACCGTTATCAGATTGGCTTTTCAGGCGATGCGGTTGTTTCATGGAAGTCGCTCGATTTTCAACCCTACTTCAACTCTACCGCTTCCAATGTGCTTTACGGCTACTGGAGCCACGATTTGGGCGGACATTACGGCTCGGCTGCCGGTGCGCCCGACATTATCATACCCGAAATGTACACTCGCTGGATGCAGTTCGGAGCATTAAGCCCCATTATGCGTACTCATGCTACAAAGAGCGGAAAAATGGATAAACAGCCGTGGCTTTTTGAAAAAACATATTTTGACGCTCTGCGCGGATCTATACTTGAACGCTACAAACTTGCACCATACATCTACACAATGGCACGCAAGACGTATGACTGCGGCTTGTCGCTTTGCCGTCCGATGTATTATGATTACCCCGAAGCAAAAGAAGCATTTGATTTCCGCAATCAATATATGTTCGGCGACGATATTATGGTTGCGCCGATAACCGCACCGATGACGGAATATTACAGCGTGCAGAAAGTATGGCTGCCCGAAGGATGTCAATGGTACGAATGGCACACAGGAACCCTGTTGCAGGGCGGACAGATTGTAGAACGCTATTTTGCAATAGACGAATATCCCATATATGTAAAAGCAGGTGCAATTATCCCTCTTTATGACGGAACACAGAAAAATTTAAGCCGTAACGGCGAAGAAGTTGTTGTAACGGTATTTCCTTGCGGAAATGGCGAATTTTCCTTTTATGAGGATAATGGGAATGATAAAGATTATGCAGATAATTATGCCGTAACAAAATTAACTTCAATGCGCGAAAACGATAATTTAACCGTAACCATCGGCGCACGTAAAGGATATTATAAAGATATGCCTGACAAACGCTCATTTAAACTGAAAATTCTCGCTTCGGCTATTCCTGAAAAAATAACAGTAAACGGAAAAGAAGCAAGTTATAAATATTGCGGCGATGAGCTGGCACTTATAATAGAAATTCCTGCTATCGGTGCGGATAGAGAAAAAGTTATTAAAGTTACTTACCCTGCCGACGCGCCCGATTTAACGGACGGATTAGTTGGAAAATTCCGCCGCATTGACAAACATTCCGTAACAATGCGTTATCATTATCCGGCACTTGCCTTTACCGAAGAACTCGGCACAATGGAAACATGCAACCGCGCTCTAACTTATACACCCGAAAATTTGAATGTTTTAATAGAGAATTTCCGCAAAAATTATGCAGAGATGCCCGAAGTTCTGAAAAAACAGAAATGTTTAAGTTATGATATGTATGATTTGCCCGAAAGCGAGCAGCAGTGGTTTCTTAAAGCGATTAACTGGAGTAAATAAATAATATGCTGAGAAAAATTTTATTTTCTTTCCTTGCATTTTGCATTATAAATTCCGCATTATGTCAGGAAACATTACATTCCATAGCCGAAAAATTTACAGCCCCGACAATGGAGTATCGCCCCAATGTGTGGTGGCACTGGCTCGGCAGTAATTTTACCGTACAGGGCATTACAAAAGATTTGGAAGCAATGGCTGAAAGCGGAATCGGCGGCGCGTGTATTTTCAATATCGCCTCATCTGTGCAGGAGAGCCACTTTCCGATGGAAAATCTGCCTTTCCCAAATCAAACATTTCGCAGTCCTGCCTACTGGAATGCAATGAAACATACAATGAAAGAAGCACAGCGGCTTAATCTTACAATGGGTTTGCACGGAACGCCCGGCTACGCCACAACAGGCGGACCGTGGATAAGTGAAGAAAGAGGGATGAAAGCAATCATAAGCAGTAAAACCATTATTGACGGCGGAAGGACCGTAGAGATTGTTCTGCCCAAGCCCGAACTGCCCGAATATACAGGCTATGATTCAAGGTATCTGCCCGATTACCATCCGCATAAGGCGCATTTATACTGGGATATTACCGTAATGGCAGTACCTGAAAAGGAAAATCTTACTGTTGATGATATTATTGAATTAAGGCAATTTACAGATACTTCCGGAACTTTAAGGTGGGATGTTCCTGCGGGACGCTGGACTGTTTACCGCTACGGTTACGCTCCCACAATGGCGCATCCTCATCCGCTACCCGACGACTTGATAGGAAAAACATTAGAAGTTGACAAGATGAGCCGTAAAGACAATATTTATCATTGGACCGAACTCCTTGAACCGCTAAAAGAAAATATCGGCGAATATTTTGGAAATACGTTTAAATATATCTGGATTGACAGTTATGAAAGCGGTTATCAAAATTGGACGGAAGACTTCCGCGAACAGTTTATCCGTATAAAAAACTATGATGTTGTAAGGTGGATTGCATTTTTTCAATATAAAACAGGCAAAGACCTTGAATACAGGTTTAACGCCTGGACAAACAACGAACTTACAAGCGATTTACCTGAATTTAAACGTTTTTTACAGGATTACAACGATGTCGTTAACAGGCTCTATATGGACAATGGTTTTGCAGTTGCGCGTGAAATGTTGCATAAATACGGTTTAAAATTATACTGGGAACCGTACGGAGGACCATTTTCAAATTATGAAGGCTCGGCTATGGCAGATGTGCCTGCCGACGAATTTTGGAGTTCACAAAAGTATGTGCATAATAATCCGAACACTTATAGTGCAGCAGTGCAATTCGGCAAACGTATTGTGGCGGCGGAAGCATTTACAGGCACGCCCTCTGCAAGCGGTTACACCGAAACGCCGGCTTTTTTGAAACATACTGCCGACGGCGGTTTTTCAGCAGGAATGAATCTTTATTTTCTGCACCACTGGGTACATCAACCCTTTGACGATAAATACAAGCCTGCACTCGGAATGGGCTGGTGGGGAACGCATTTCAGCCGTTATCAAACATGGTATAAGGAAAGCAAAGCATTTTTCACTTATTTGGCGCGTTGTCAAATGCTGTTGCAGCAGGGAAGTCCTGACCCGTTGCTTGCCCATCGGGACGATGAAAGACCCTCTTGTTATTCGCACCGAATAATGCCCGAAGCCGATATTTATTTTGTTACAAATCCTTTTGACGAAAAATTAGACAGATTTGCTTTTCCTGTTAATGGTGATATTTCAGTACAGATATGGGATGCTTACACAGGAAAGTCCTCACCTGCCGCACGCCGTCCAGGTGATATTTCAGTGCAAATATGGGATGCTTACACAGGAAAAATTTATCATACAAATGATTTTGAGATAACAGGCGACAGCGTTTTTGTAACATTAAATTTAGAAAAAGATCATTCGGCATTCGTTGTCTTTCCATTAAATAAAACGCATTATGCTACTGCTCCGATTGCGCCCCCTTTTACTAAATCTTCCTCAAGCCTCCCCCCTGCGGCACAAACAATTTCAGGCAAATGGAACGTGACATTTATTCCCAAAACGGACGAAAAACCATTTACAAAAACACTTGAAAAACTTGTAGATTTAAGTAAGGAAAGCGATAAACGGTTAAAATATTTTTCAGGTACGGCTGTATATGAAAACACTGTTGTCATTCCTGCAAAGGCAGGTGCTTTCAAAGAAAACACCCGCACAGTTTTGGATTTGGGAGAAGTCCATGATATGGCAACCGTAGAAATCAACGGTAAGGAAATCGGTGTTTTATGGTTTCCGCCTTTTAAAGTTGATATTACCGACTGTATAAAAGCGGGCGAGAACACGTTAAAGATAAGCGTAACAAACACTTGGGCAAACCGTTTAATTGGTGACGAACAGTATCCTGCCGACTTTGAATGGGGAACGGACAGAGGCGCGGAGGGACGTGCAATGAAAAAGTTTCCCGACTGGTTTGTTAAAAACACTCCGCGCCCCGAACAGCACCGCAAAACATTTAATATCTGGTATTATTACCGCAAAAATTCAGAATTACAACCCTCCGGTTTGTTGGGACATGTTAATATTTTATATGAGTAGATACATTCCATTTTGTGCTTTGTTGCTTCTGCTGTACTCCTGCGCTACACCACAGTTTGATGTGTATGATTTGCGCTGCGAATACCTTACGGAGCCGCAGGGCATTGATAATCCGTATTCGTTAGAACAGATGACCAATTGGGATTATTCGCCGCGCCTGTCCTGGAAAACAAACTGTAAACAAACCGCATACCGCATCACTGTCGCTCTTTCCGAAAAGGATTTGAAAAGCGGCGAAAATTTGTTATGGGACAGCAAAATTATTCAAAGTGCGGAACGGTTTTGTTTTTTACCGAAAGATATAATGCAATCGCATACGAAGTATTATTGGCGGGTGAAAATTTTTACCCGAAGCGATTGCGCAAATGCTACAAATACTGCAAACACTGCAAATGCTGTAATTACTACGAATGCAGTTGTTATAAATGATACAAAAATTGCAAGCAGCGAGAGCAAAATTTCTAATTTTTCCACAGGCTTACTGGCACAGGACTGGAAAGGACAGTTTATCAAACATCCCGCAGCAGAGCCAAAGCAGCATATTTTTTTTAAAAAAGACTTTGAACTGTCCGCAGGCGCCGTTGCAAGTTTAAAACACAGTCCTCTGTTTGTTTATGTTGCCTCATCAGGCTATCACGAATTGTATATTAACGGCAAAAGAGCAGGCGAAAATGTACTGTCACCCGCCGTTTCGCGGCTCGATAAACGTGTTTTGTATATTACTTACGACATTTCAAAATATCTGAAAAAAGGTAAAAACACGCTTAAAGTTTATTACGGTGCGGGCTGGACATTGAACAATTATTTTTCTTATTATGGAGTAAAACAAGGCGTCTTAGTACAGGCATACAGCGCAAATAATTTTGAATTACATTCGGACACGACATGGCTGTGTGCAGAGGGCAACAGCAGCAATATCGGGCATTTTAACTTTATGGATATGGGCGGCGAACTTATTGACGGACGGAGTAAAGATGACAATTTACAATGGCTTGCTGCAAGTAAAGCGGAATTATCTCAACAGCCTGTTTTATCGGCGCAGATGACTGATTTTTCAAAGGTGATTGAAGAAATTCCGGCAAAAGAAATCACAGAAATTGCAGATGGCAAAGGCGGAATAATTTACCGCGTGGACATGGGCAGGGAGTTCACAGGATTTATACAGGCAAAATTTGACAAACTGCATTGCGGCGATACGGTAATTATACAAATTTCAATGCGCGGCATAACCCGTACGGATACGGCACGCGGCGTGTCCACCGTGCAGGCAACCGATACTGTCGGCGATTATATTATTGAGGAACAAAATCAGAGAGAAATATATATTGCGGGCGGCAATAGAGATGAAATATTTTGCAACCGGTTTAATTATTTTGCAGGGCGGTATATTCACTTTCGGTTAAAACCCGCCGCAGGCACGGAAGCGAAGTACGACATTGCCGAACCCGCCGCAGGTACGAAAACAAAGCGTGTTCCGTTTATTGCATTAAAAAATATAAAAGGTTTGGTAATCTCGTCGGCACCGGAATATACGGCAAAATTTACAAGTTCAAACTCTTTGTATAATGCTGTTTTTGAAATGGACAAATACACCTTTCAAATGAATCATACCGAAGGGGTTACAACCGACTGTCCCAATCGTGAACGGCTTGGCTACGGACCTGAAGGCGCATATCAGACGGCGTGGGGCTTGGCACTACCTTGCTTTAATTCCGCAGCATACTTTGTAAAAAACGTGCGCGACTGGGCAGATGTGCAGCGCAGCAATGGCTTTATAAACAACGTTGCCCCGCAAATAAGCGATATGTACGGTTGTGTGCTGAACGGTACTGCAATACTGAATTTGGCGTGGGAGCATTACCGAATTTACGGTGATAAACGGATTTTGGAAATGGCTTTTCCCATTGGGGAAAAATGGCTTGCTTTTCTACAAAAACACGTAAAGGACAATATGCTGACGCGTTACGAAAAATACGGCTATTTTCTCGGCGAATGGGTAAGTCCGGGTCCTGTTTTTGAGTATGGCGAAACAGATGAGGCATTGTTCAACAACAACTGTACATATCTTATCACAATGGATTATCTGCTGAAAATGGCGGATGTGATAAAGAATATTCCGACAGCAAAAGATATTTCATCCATACGTTCCGATTTACAAAAAACCCGTGCCGCTCTGCACAAAAAATATTACAATGCGGAAAAAGGAATATATCTGAATGGTGATATGGTACGCACATCCTGGGCATTATATTCGGGCATTGTACCCGATATTTTAAAAGAGCAGCAGGAAAATCATTTACTTGATTTATTACAAAAACAGGGCTATCTGAATATTGGCAGTTTCGGGCGTTTTCCGTTTTATAAAACTGTTTTAAATTCCGATAAATACGCGGAAACTCTCGGCAAGATATTAAACAAAAAAGACTATCCGGGTTACGGATATTTTATAGAGAAGGGCTGCACAACTTTTCCCGAAATGTGGGAAATAGACTGTCCGAACAGTACGCTGATACATACGTCATACACAGGAATATCAGCATTTTTTATCAAATATTTGGCAGGAATAAACGAATATTCCTGCGGCTGCGATACTGTTATAATAGAACCGCACCCGATTTCGGCACTGCAACATTGCAGCGCAGAAGTTGAAACACCTTACGGAACGATTAAAAGCGGTTGGAAACGCGAAAATGACACTGTGAAATATTTTCATGAAGTACCTTTCGGCGTCACGGCGAAAGTCGTTATTCCGGATTGTGTTCTGTAAATTTTTAACGGATACGGAATATTTATTACAATGGCGAATGACATCAACTGCCGGTATCCTGTATGGACGGGAAACAAACCGAATTACCGAATATTGCTAACAAAAAGTTTCGGGTTCTGCAATGCTGAAAAGAGGAAAAAGATTGCGTGATTTAAGCGAAGAAAGTGCCATTACAAACAGCAAGCCTTTCTTTATTCAAACAAACCCAATAAGCAATAATGAGCAACAACAATACAAGATAAACCGCGCAATCACTCAATTAAGGGCGACAAATTTGGCTAATGGCGACGTACTTGGCGCATACCTTTTTATGAGCGACGACGGCTTTGCTCTCTACGCTCATTTGTTGAATGGCTATTTGATTTAGTTTTATCAATCTATCCTTTTGCGGAATGTTTTCGTTTATCAATACCGCATTGATATTTTCCATATTAGACAGGCATATTAACTCGTTGATAGTGGCGTAATCGCGGATATTACC
>JAIRNR010000011.1 GCA_031257915.1 Bacteroidales bacterium | reverse complement strand
GCCGGGAAGCCATAAAATTTGATAATAATTTATACGCAGATTTGAACATACGGTATAATGATTGTTAACCGTCAAACATGCAATATTAAGTTCAACGATTTGCAAAGGTAGAAAAAATTTCGGATTTTCTTACGGCATTTTCCGGCGCGTATTGGGGCAATGCGTTGACCCCGGTCAATTACCCATCCCTTTTCGTCATAAATTGATAAGATTTTCAACCGCAACAATCCCCAACCGATAACTGTCCAATCCAAAGCCGCTGACAGTACCTCTGCACGCCGCACCGACAATAGACGTGCGGCGAAATTCTTCACGTGCAGCAACCTGGGAAATATGAATTTCAATAACAGGTATGCCGATTGCTTTAATACAGTCGTGAATAGCGACCGAAGTATGAGTATATCCGCCCGCATTAAGCAATATGGCAACGCTGTTATCGGCACGCTGCAGCATCGTTACGATTTCGCCCTCTACATTCGACTGTTCGTAAACAATTTCGTACTGGGGAAACTCTGCCTTCAGTCCGTCAATATATTCCTCAAATGCTACGTAGCCGTAAATTTGCGGTTCACGAACCCCTAGCAAATTAAGATTAGGTCCGTTTATAATCGTTATCTTCATATATTTATAATTTTCGCGCTCATAGCCGATTACAACGCCCAGTCAACAGGCGCGATTCCCTGTCCTGCAAGCAGTTCGTTTGCTTTTGAAAAATGACGGCAACCGAAAAATCCCCTGTATGCCGATAAAGGTGACGGATGCACCGTTTCCAAAATATGGTGGCGCGATAAGTCAATCAATTTCTTTTTTGATATGGCGTAACTGCCCCAAAGAATAAAAACAAGTCCATTACGGCGAATAGAGAGCTGCCGTATTGCCTCATCGGTAAATGTTTCCCATCCGCGATTTTGATGTGATCCTGCCTGATGTTCGCGAACGCTCAGAGTTGCATTAAGCAACAGCACACCTTCGTTTGCCCACTTGCCTAAATGCCCGCTGCGAGGCACAGATACTCCCAAATCATCGCTCAACTCTTTAAAGATGTTTAACAGCGACGGCGGAAAAGGCACACCGTCAGGAACGGAAAAACAGAGTCCTTCCGCCTGCCTGTAACCATGATACGGATCCTGTCCGAGCAATACCACTTTCACGCTCTCAAAGGGCGTGCGGTTAAATGCCTCGAACATTTTACCGCCCGAAGGATAGACCACGTAACGCTTCTTTTCCTCAATCAAAAATTCTTTCAACATTGCAAAGTACGGCTTTTGAAACTCGTCCTGCAACACCTGCAACCATGACGGTTCAATCTGTGGAGTAATCATATTGCCGTAAAATTAAAAATAATTTTGCAATATTCGTTACTCGTTTGTTACTTTTTTTACGTAAATTTGCCCAAATTCAATAAGACATCAGGGGAGTTGAAAACGCTTATGATACCACTTAATCTTGCAAGTGATACGGAATATTTGCTGTTACGCATGCAGAACATAAAACACATTATTTAAAGATTTCCAAAGCAAATATGGCAAGAAAAACGACATCAGACATAAATATACAGCTGCCGCAGGGGAAAAAAGCATTTTTTGTTTCCGACCTTCACCTTGGTTCACCGTCTTATGAGGATAGCCGCAAGCGGGAGATGAAGTTTGTAAAGTGGATTAAGCAGCACAGCGAAGAAACAGGTGCGTTGTTTTTGCTTGGCGATGTTTTTGATTACTGGTTTGAATACCGCTACGTTGTTCCGAAAGGCTATACGCGTCTTTTCGGTGCGATAGCAGAACTTGCCGACAGGGGCGTGAATATTTATTTTTTCGGCGGTAATCATGACTTATGGACAAAAGATTACTTTGAAAAGGAAATGGGGATGAGTACTTTTAGAAACACAGTGCGGGCAACGATTAACGGTAAGAAATTTTTGCTCGGACACGGTGACGGACTTGGTCCGAAAGACTACGGATATAAACTGCTCAAACGGATTTTTGAAGCCCGCCTGAGCCGTATTTTTTTTTCATGGTTGCATCCCTGGACAGGCAACTTACTTGCAACAAGTTTTTCACGCGGCAGCCGCAAAGCGAATCAATCAAAATCCAACCGTCAGGAATCACAACAGAATATAAACATATACATAGAAAAAATGCTAAACGGAGAATATTTTGATTATTTTATTTTTGCCCACAGACATCAACCCATTGTAAAAGAATTTAAGTCAAAAGGAGAAAAAACAAGTAAATACCTCAATACGGGCGACTGGCTTAGCCATTATTCCTACGGCGTTTATGACGGTCATGATCTATTGTTAAAAACATCCGAACAATAATGCGGTAAATTTTTACTATATTTGCTACCAAATATCTTAAACTAAACTACACTATGGGAGAATTTAATTATAACCCTGAACGTTCCGACCGTGAAGAGGTTTTTTCAAAAGCAGTTAAAGCAGGCAAACGCACGTATTTTTTTGATGTAAAGGAAACAAAAAACGGCGAAATGTACATTAACATTACGGAAAGCAGACGTATTTTTGATGAGAATACAGGTCGTTTTAGCTACGACAAGCATAAAGTATTTTTATACAAAGAAGATTTTGAAAAATTCGCCAAAGGGTTGCAGGATGTAATTCATTTTGTAGAAACCGGTGAGCGTCCGATAGAAGAAACAGTTTCGGAAATTTAAAATTATGGGAAAAATAATAGCCGTTGTTAATCAGAAAGGCGGCGTAGGAAAAACGACCACGGCTGTAAATTTGGCTGTCGGTATGGCATTGCAGGAAAAAAAAGTGCTTCTTGTCGATGCCGACCCTCAATCAAGTGCTACGTCTAATCTCGTGGATAAGGATAATGTATCTGTCAGCATCTATGATTGTATGCTTGAAGGGCTTTCTCCCGAAAAAGCAATTATAAGGACAAAGACGGAAATGCTTGATATTTTACCCTCACACGTTGATTTCGTTGCAGCAGAAACAGATATAGTAAATGTTCAGGGGCGTGAATTTATTTTTAAGAAAATGATAGAGCCCGTAAAAGACAGTTACGATTATATTGTTGTTGATTGCGGTCCTTCTTTGGGGCTTATTGCAATAAATGTGCTTACTGCAGCGGATTCCGTATTAGTGCCTGTGCAGTGTCAATACTTTGCGATGGAAGGACTTGCGGAACTCCTCAATACGGTAAAAATTATTCAGCAAAGATTTAACCCCGACCTGACGTATGAAGGCATTGTGCTTACTATGTTTCATCCGCGCAATAATTTGGATAAGGAAGTTGTTGAGCACGTAAGAAAAAATTTGGGCAAAATAGTTCTGAACACAATTATTTTTGATAATGTCCGTCTTGCTGAGGCACCAAGTCATATAAAATCAATCTACGAACACGATATAAGTTCACGCGGCTCGGCAAACTATATGAATCTCGTAAAAGAGATTTTACAAAGAAATAACGATACTGTTTTTTCAAATGAAGAAAAACAGATAGAGGAAGATGATAGTTAATTATGGCAAAAAAACAAGCATTGGGAGAAGGTATTGGCAGATTACTTGGTGGAATCGGTAGCGAACATTTGGTTACCGGTAATCCGTCAAGCAGAGGGATTTTAAACTCGTTGAACAGTATGCCGGCTGTTGTTATAGGTTCTATTACCACAATAAATATAAATTCTATAACCGAGAATCCCGACCAGCCGCGAAAAAAAATTGACGAAGTTACACTCAAAGAACTTGCCTCTTCTATAAAAGAGCATGGCATTATTCAGCCGATTACGGTCAGAAAAAGTGGTGACGGTTATCAGTTGATTTCGGGTGAACGGCGTTTAAGAGCGTCTAAGATAGCGGGACTTCGCGAAATTCCCGCATATATCAGAATGGTATCTGAGGACAAAGATATGCTCGAACTTGCGCTTATAGAAAATATTCAGCGTGAAAATCTTAATGCCATTGACATAGCCCTTTCATACAAAGGGATTCAGGACGCAGGTAATTATACTCAGGAGGAATTAAGTAAAAGAGTAGGTAAAGACAGAACTACTATTTCAAATTACTTGCGCCTTTTAGCACTGCCTTCGGAAGTTCAGCTTGCTATTACCGAAAATAAAATTTCAATGGGACATGCCCGCGCCCTGCTTACTGCAAGTAATCCTGAAAAACAGGTAGAACTTCTGAGAGCAATTCTTATAAAACACCTTTCCGTAAGACAGGTAGAGGCACTTGCAAAAAGGAAGTCGGGAGCGAAAAAAGGCGTGGCTATAAGCAGGTCGGCAGCAATCCCATTTGAAGATAAAGTTACCTCACTTTCGGCGAAAACAGGTACGGAAGTTACGGTTAAGGTTATGCGCGGCGGCAAAGGAACACTTGCAATGCAGTTCTCTTCGCTTGAAGATTTGGAAAAAATTCTTAACACACTTATTTTGGGCTGAAAATGGCTCGCTATACTCTTTTTATTCTGCTGTTGCTGGCGTCAGGTGCCGTTGTAGCGCAAAGTGAGTTGAGTGAGCAAAGCATGCAGCCGGTGCAACAGACTCAAGATGTATTGCAGGTGCAGGATTTGACGTTTGATACTGCCGCTACGGTAAAAACGATTGTTAAACCGCGTCTTTCTTTCGCAGAAAAAAATTCGGGTGCATTTAAATTGAGAAAATCCGGCGGCAGAAAATCGCCATGGACAGCCGCAATATGTTCAGCCGTTATTCCCGGTTTGGGGCAGATGTATAACGGACAGTATTGGAAGCCTGCAATAGTATATGGCGGTGGTGCGGCGTTATGGTATATGCTGGATTTGAATTTGAAAGAACGGAAAATTTACGACAAAGAGATTAAGGCACGTTATGATAACGATACGGCGGCATTAGGTCTTTCTTCTTTAAAGCGTTTTTCGGACAGGCAGTTGCTTGACATCCGCAATTATTACCAGAATAATGTTGAACTTGCAATTATTATTGCGGGAGTTGTATATCTTTTAAATATAGTGGATGCAATAGTATATGCACATCTTTCAAAATTTGATATTTCCCCGAATTTATCTATGAAAATAGACCCTTACGCACGTACTAATTTCTACACAAAGTCAAAAATGCCGCTCGACGCAGGATTATCGCTATCACTGACATTTAAATAGCACTTAAGGTGCAGTGCTGGGGCTAACGCATTTAAACAAGTTAATTTGTTGATAACAAATAAATTACAATTCCCTTCCCTCAATTTTTATTCGTCTGTGTGTAAATTGAAACATTTCATGGATATTTTCATCAAAAATAAGCATTGTAAACACATGATAGTCAGTGATTTGTGAGTTTTAAATGCGTTTGTCCCGTGTATAGTGCCAATGCGGGGTGTTTAAGGCAGACTGTCAAAGAGTGATTTTACGAATGTTTCTACCGATGTGAGATTTTCCTCCAAAGTGCCGTTTACCGCAACAGGGAAAAAAAGATTTCTCCTTTTATAAAAGTCCATTACGGCAGCAGTTTTTTCCTCGTATTCTCTGAAACGTGTGCGGATTGCTTCTTCGGTATCGTCCGCACGATTTTGAATACTTGCGCGATGCAGCAGCCGCCGCATAAGTTCTTCCTGCTCTACTTCCAGCCCGACGACACCGGTGAGTAATAACGTTTCATCCGTAAAAAATTTTTCAAGCATCTCACACTGATACACCGTGCGCGGATAACCGTCGAAAAGAATACCCGCCGCGTGTTTATTATTCCTGATAAATTCGGCAATCATCCTGCCGACAATATCGTCGCCGACCAAACCGCCGCCCGAAATAATATTACGGACTTCTTTGCCAAGCGGAGTTTCGTTTGCCATCTCTTCACGCAACAGATCTCCGGTAGAAACGTGCGCAAGAGAAAACTTATTTACGAGGTTCTCACTCTGTGTGCCTTTACCCGCACCGGGAGGTCCGAAAATAATAAGGTTTAACATAATTTCATTTTATCTATACATGTTGATATATAATAGGTAAATTACGAACATATCCGTCAAGATCAAGTCCGTAACCTATAATAAATTCGTTAGAAATTGACTTACCGACGTAATCAATGGGGTAATCTTTTTTAAATTTATCGGGTTTAAAGAACAGTGTGCAAATTTTTACCGACGCAGGCTCCTTTTCCTGTACCGTATGCAGCAATTGTTCAATAGTAATGCCTGTATCAACAATATCTTCGACGATAATAACATGCTGATCTTTTAAATCTTCATTGATACCGATAAGTTCTTTAACTTTTCCTGTAGTATCTTTACCACTGTACGAAGCCATCTTTATAAATGACACCCGACAGGGCATTTTTATCATTCTCAAAAAGTCGGCGGCAAACATAAAAGCACCGTTGAGGACTATAAGAAAGACAGGCTCTTTTCCGGCATAATCGCCGTTAATTTTTTCAGCCAAACCGGTGAGAATTTCCGAAAGCGACTTTTCATCAAGAAACGGCTTGAACTCTTCACCCCTGATTGTGATATTATTTTGCTGCATATAAAAAAGTATATGCTCGCAAATATACGATTAAGTTGAGAGAAAAACAAGAATACGCGAACGTAATTATTTATTTCGCTGCGATTTTGAAAACCGAACGTAAAGATATTGCGGAAATCGACACCGCAGAAGCAAAAAAACCAACCGCAACCGATATGCAAAAAACAAGAAATATATCAGATAACTGTAATAAAACCGGATACGCTTCCACAATATACTTGCCTTCTCCACCGGCACCGCCGAGTTTTACCAAACCGAAAAACTGCTGACATAATGTAATTCCAATGCCTGCAATAAGCCCCGACACAGTGCCGAATATCGTTATAAAAATTCCATTCAGTAAAAAACTGCTGCGCACTTTTGTTTCGGTAAGCCCTATGCTTCTCAGTATAAAATTATCTCTCTTTTTATCGTTGATTAGAAGCATTAACGAGGCAATAAGAGTGAAACATGAAATAAGCATTACAAAAACAAAAATCACGATTATGATAAATTTTTCCATTTTCATACTGTGATACAAAGTGTCTTGCTGCTGCTGACGATTTTTCACCGTAAAATCGCTACCGATAACCTGCTGTATCTTTGCGGCTTTCACGTTGTCATTCAAAAATATTTCCACCGCAGAATATTTGCTTTCCTTATCTGTTGCATTTTGCACAAATTCAAGCGGCGCAATAATGTAGCGATTATCATAGTCGGGAATTGTTATCAGAAAATCATTAGCAACAACATCTAACGCATTATAGCCGCTGCCGAGTTCCTGCGGATTTATTGCCGATACCGGCAGAGTGTAAAGCAACAGATGCGACATTTTTGATATGTTGAGCGACGAGGCTATGCCGTTGCCGACAGTAACAGGAGTGTAAAAATTATTTTTCGGTTTCTCCGTTGTACCTTTAAGAACCACAACTCTTGTCGCACCGTTAAAAGAAAGAAGTGCCTGTGTTTCTATTGTCGGTACAACTTTTGAAATACCATCAATGCGGGATAACTCTGCAAGCCATTCCGCATTAAAATATTTTCCTTTGACTTTTTCAATTTTTAAATCAGGGTCAAAATATGAAAAACGTTCGGCAACAAAACTGTTCATTCCATTCATCACGGAAAGAATAATTATCATCGCCGCACTGCATACAGCCGTTGAAAGCAAAGTAACCAAACTTATATTGCTTGCCATTCGTGCCTTTTTAGACACAAAATACCGTTTGGCTATAAAAAAAGAAATATTCACTTTTTCAAAAGTTCTTCAATACGCTGCGCTCTGTCAAGCGTATCATCTATAAAAAACTGAAGTTGCGGAACTGCGCGAAGTTGATTCTTTATGTGCCGTCCAAGCAGCAAACGTATCTCGTTGCCATGCTCTTTCACCTGTTTCAGCAATGCCGGTTTATCATCCGCATCAACCGGAAACATGCTTAGATTAACCCTTGCAAGCGACATATCACTTGTAACATTGACGTATGTTACCGTAAACATTATACCTGTAAAATATGCTTGCATGGATGTTCTGAAAATTTCCGCCAGTTCTTTTTGCAACAGCGAATTTACCTTTTCCTGTCGTATAGTATTCATATATCCTGATTTGATAGATACGGCAAAGTTACCCTTAAATTCGGATTATCGCGCATTGCACGTTTTACCGCCTGTAAAGCATTTGGGTTGCATGCCCACGCACGGCGGGAAATACCGTTATTTACATCCCAAAAAAGCATACTTTCCAAACGCCTGTCCGTTTCGGGCAAGCCATCTAAAAGCATACCGAAGCCGCCATTTATCACTTCACCCCATCCTACTCCACCGCCATTATGCAACGACACCCATGTTGCGCCGCGAAAAGCATCTCCGATACAATTCTGTACAGCCATATCTGCCGTAAACTGCGAGCCGTCGTAAATATTAGACGTTTCACGGAAAGGCGAATCGGTACCGCTCACGTCGTGGTGGTCGCGCCCAAGAACAACCGGCGCACTTAGAATTTTGTCACGAACGGCTTCGTTAAACGCTTTCGCAATAGCAATACGTCCGTAAGCGTCCGCATAAAGAATACGCGCTTTTGAGCCCACGACAAGATTGTTAGCCCTCGCGCCTTCAATCCACTTTATATTGTCCTGCATAATCTGCATAATCTCAGAAGGCGACGTTGCGGCAAGCTTATGTAATACATCTATTGCAATATTATCCGTAATATCCAAATCATGTTGCAGTCCCGAAGTGCAAACCCAGCGAAACGGTCCGAAACCATAGTCAAAACACATCGGTCCCATAATACCCTGCACATACGAGGGATATTTAAACGAACCGTCTGCCTTTACAATATCCGCACCTGCACGACTTGCTTCAAGCAAAAACGCATTACCATAATCAAAAAAATACATTCCGCGCTGTGCAAGTTCATTAATCGCCGCGGCCTGACGGCGCAATGACGCCTGTACACGCTCTTTAAATGCCGCCGGGTCGGAAGCCATCATTATATTCGCTTCCTCAAAAGACATATCAACAGGATAATATCCGCCCGCATAAGGATTATGAAGCGAACTTTGGTCGGAGCCTAAATCAACATGTATTTTATGCGCTGCGGCATATTCCCATAAATCAACCGCATTGCCCTGATAAGCGAGCGACACTACTCCGCCTGTCTGTTGTAATGACAGCGCACGTTCAAAAAGTTTGTCAAGTGAACTGTAAACTTCGTCCACCCACTTTTGTTTATGGCGTTTTTCAGTAGCGGCGGGATTTATTTCCGCAGTTATTGAAACTATACCTGCAATATTTGCCGCTTTCGGCTGTGCGCCCGACATCCCGCCAAGTCCGCACGTAATAAAAAGCTTGCCGCTCGTACTGCCTGAAACATCGCCCGCACAGACAGTCTTATGCGCGGCATCTAATTTCCGCGCCGCATTAAGCACCGTAATAGTCGTTCCGTGAACAATACCCTGCGGTCCGATATACATATATGAACCCGCTGTCATCTGTCCGTATTGAGTAACACCGAGTGCGTTAAACCGCTCATAATCGTCTCTGCTCGAATAGTTCGGTATCATCATTCCATTAGTAACAACAACACGCGGAGCCTCTCTGTGCGAAGGGAATAATCCGAGAGGATGACCTGAATACATCACGAGTGTCTGCTGTTCCGTCATCTCCGCCAAATACTGCATTGTAAGCAAATACTGCGCCCAGTTTTGAAACACGGCACCGTTGCCGCCATAGGTAATAAGTTCGTGCGGATGTTGCGCAACAGCAGGGTCAAGATTATTCTGTATCATCATCATAATTGCCGCCGCCTGCCTGCAACGGGCGGGATATTCGTCAATCGGACGGGCATACATCGGATAAGCAGGGCGGAAACGATACATATAGATACGTCCGTACTGTTCCAACTCCGCGGCAAACTCGGCAGCAAGCACAGAATGCCACTCAACAGGAAAGTATCGCAAAGCATTACGCACAGCGAGTTTTTTCTCATTCTCCGACAGAATATCCCTGCGCTTCGGCGCATGGCTGACAGAGTTATCGTAGTCGGAAGGCGAAGGCATTTTTGACGAAATACCTCTTAAAATTTCATCTTTAAAGGAAAGCATAATCGGATATGGTTAAACATAGTAAATATAGAGATTTTTTTTGTAAATCCATATAGTCGGATAGATTTTAGATTCAACCATTGAAGTTATTAAAACGCGCATTCAATAATTCGGCAGGTTTTTCAAAGTTCAGCCTTTTGAGAGGTCGGCTCTTTTTTTTATCTTTGTACTTATGTATTTTGCTAATCCATATTTTCTTTTCGGACTTGTTGCCGTTGGTATTCCGGTAATTGTACATCTTTTTAAATTTCGCCGTTACAAAAAAGAGTATTTTTCTTTTACCGGATTCCTGAATCAGGCGGTTATAGAACATAAAAAGCAGTCGCGCCTGCGTGAGTTGCTTATAATGGCGTGCCGTATGCTCGCTATTGCATGTATTGTCTTCGCTTTTGCGCAGCCTCATATCGGCAGCAACCGCAATGTTTCCGCCAATTCCGGAAGTTTTTCGGCAAGTGTTTATCTTGATAATTCCTATTCAATGGAGTATTCGGGAAAGGACGAAACTTTACTTGAACAGGCAAAGGGATATATAAAACAAATCCTGTCATCTTTTCCCGAAGATGCCGCACTTCAACTCCTGACAAATTCCTTTACAGGCAACATGCAGGCACTACGCCCGAAAAAAGAGATTTTACAGATATTGCAGGATGCCGGTGCAGTTTCCATCCCGCGTTCCTTTGAAGAAATTGCGGTAAGGCAGGCAGATTTAAAGTGCAATGTATGTTTTTACATTTCCGATTTTCAACGCTCTACTTTTAAACTGCCTCAGGACGAGGCTGCCATGAATGTTTTCAGCAACGTAAAGCGCGTATTTATTCCTTTAATTCCTGTTGCGAATGAAAATATTTCCATAGACAGCGTATGGACAGATACGCCTCTTTTAATGCCGGGTAAAGATATTATCGTTAAAGCACTTATCACAAATCACGGTAAACAGACGAAAGATAAAATTTCTCTGCGAATGTTTATTGACGGCAAGCAGTCGTCTGTTACGGCAGTTGATTTGCCTGCGGGGAAAAGCATAGAAGCAACTCTGTCGGCAAGATTTGCGGAAAGCGGATTTAAGCAGGGATACCTTGAAATATCCGACTATCCTGTGCAGTATGATAATCGTCTTTATTTTACACTGCCTGTAAGTTCCAATTTGGGAGTGCTGCATATTTACGATGGTAACGGCGGCAATCCGGGTGTTACTAAAATTTTCGGCAATGATTCTTCATTCAAATATATCAGTGTTTCCGTAACGAAGATTGATTATTCTCTTATTCCCTCCATGCGATTGATAATTATTGATGAAGTGCCGCAAATGCCGAATGTGCTGTCAGTAGCGTTAAAGCAGGCAATGGAGAAAGGAACGAATGTTGTGCTTATACCGCCTGCAGACGCTAAGGAAAACAATGCGCCATATTCAAATATTCTGTCCTCTCTGATTGGTGCGCAACTTGGCACACATAAAAGCGAAGAAGCAAAAGTTACACGAATAAATTTTGATAATCCTGTCTTTAAAATGGCACTCGCCGGAAGCAGCGATGAAAGTACATTGCCGACTGTTAAAGGCAGATATGCATTACCTGTAAATGTTTCAGTGCCGAGCGAAGCCTTAATGTCTTTTAACAGTGATGAGGATTTTATGCGTGTATATGAGGCAGGCAGCGGGCTTCTATATTTAATATCATCTCCAATATCTAAAGAATATACCAACTTTACAAGCGAATATTCATTTGTCGTTTCATTTTTAAATATGGCACTCTATTCACATGCTTCTGCCGATTTATATTCCACTGTCGGTTCTGCGGGCGGCGTTCGTTTAACGGAAACCGTGAACGTTTCAGGCGGCAGTCCGTTTAATCTCATAAGCAGTGACGGCGATTTTTTTGCTGTTCCGCAAGTGCGTAATATAAATAACGAAATGCTGCTTTTTACTAACGGTATAGATGTGCCTGCGGGAAATTATCTGCTCCGAAATAATAACATAACTGTTAGCGGGCTTTCGTTTAACGACAGCAGAAAAGAGGGAGTTCAGGAGTATTATTCCGCAAGCGAACTTGAAAAATTCGGCAGTGTGCTTGAGCCGTCCAAAGTGTCTGTTTCCAACGCTCTGTATTATGCGTACGGCGGGAGGGCATTATGGAAGTGGTTTGTTATTGCCGTGCTTGTTGCTCTCGCAGTTGAAACGTTACTGTTGAGATTAGATGATATAAAGCGTATTTTCAATTTGCCCTGATTATCTATCGTTATCCGGCATATTTTTTAAGCAAGGCAACCATATTGTCGGCAGTGCGGCGCACAATTTCCAAACCATCGGTGTCCTGCAATACCTCGCCTTTTTCGCGTCCGTAAACAATACCCCAAGTCGGTGTCGGAACAGGCACAATGCCCGACAACATCAGGTATCTGTGAAGTCCGTCAACAGTGTCCGAACCGCCTGTGCGCCGCACCGCTGTAATTACCGTTCCGACTTTATTTTTATAAAGTTCGCCGTTGGCTTTCGCAACGTAGAACGTTCTGTCAAGAAATGCTTTCATTGTGCCTGCAATACCGGAAAAATAAACAGGCGAGCCAAGAATAATTCCGTCTGCTGCTTTTATTTTTTGAATAGATGTATTTACTTCGTCATCACCGATAGCACACTTTTCATTCATCAGCTCAAAGCAATGTTTACAGTCCACACAGCCGCGAATGTTTTTATTGCCGACTTGCAGGATTTCATAATCAATTTTTTCGCGCTCGAACACTCTCCCCATTTCGGTCAGTAAAATATGAGTATTGCCGTTTACACGCGGACTTCCGTTAATAGCGAGTATCTTCATACGATTATAATTTGTTTTTAACAGGAAAGATGGAATTTACAGCAAAGTCCTTACCCGCAGCAGAATTTAACGGATTTTTGCATGTTCGTTTAACCAAATCCCCCGCAAATTATTACAAAATTAGCAATATTTCTTAAAGAAAAAAGTATTAACTTCGTGTAGAAAATTTTATCTATCACTTTTTTATGGCAAGAGAAATCAAATTCAGTTTACTTTACCGCGACATGTGGCAATCATCAGGAAAATATGTGCCGCGTGCAGACCAGTTGGAAAAAATCGCACCCGTTATTGTTGATATGGGCTGCTTTGCCCGCGTTGAAACAAACGGCGGTGCATCCGAACAGGTCAATCTGCTTTATGGCGAAAATCCGAACAAATCGGTTCGCACATTTACCAAGTATTTTAACAAGGCTGGTATTCAGACACACATGCTCGACAGAGGGCTTAACGGTATCCGCATGAACCCTGTACCTGCCGATGTCCGCAAATTGATGTACAAAGTCAAGAAAAAACAAGGCACCGACATCACACGCATATTTTGCGGTCTAAACGATGTACGCAATATAATCCCCTCTATCGGCTATGCGAAAGAGGGCGGGATGATACCGCAGGCATCGCTTTGTATAACATATTCGCCCATTCACACGGTGGACTATTATGTTGATATGGCTACGAAACTTATTGAAGCGGGTGCGGAAGAAATATGCTTAAAAGATATGGCAGGCATAGGCCGCCCTTACAGCAATGGACAAATCGTCAAAGGGATTAAAGACAAATTTCCCAACATTCCGATTCAATATCACGGACATTCGGGGCCGGGCTTTTCCGTTGCCTCAATGCTTGAAGTTGCCAAAGCAGGATGCGACTATATTGATGTAGCGATGGAACCGCTTGCATGGGGTATGATTCACCCTGATATTATTACTATCCGCGAGATGTTGCGCGATGCGGGTTTCGCTGTTCCGGATATAAATATGGAAGCGTATATGGAGGCACGCCATCTCACGCAAACTTTTATTGATGATTTTCTGGGGTATTTTATTGACCCAGGCAACTATCGTATGACTTCGCTGCTCGTCGGCTGCGGACTGCCGGGTGGAATGATGGGGTCAATGATGGCAGACCTTAAAGGTATGCACGGTGCTATAAATATGGCACTGCGCAAAAGCGGAAAGCCCGAAGTTACACTTAACGAACTTGTCGTACAACTCTTTCAGGAAGTAGAATACGTATGGCCCAAACTCGGCTATCCGCCGCTTGTAACGCCGTTCAGTCAATACGTTAAAAATATCGCCCTTATGAATATTATGTTTATGGCTCAGGGCAAAGAACGTTTTGATACAATTGACAAGGACAGTTGGAATATGATACTCGGCAAAATGGGTAAACTGCCGGGCAAACTTGCTCCTGAAATTGTCGAGAAAGCGAAGAAAGAGAGATTGGAATTTTACACAGGCAATCCGCAGGATGCCTATCCTGACGCGCTTGATGAGTATCGCAAGGAAATGAAAGAAAACGGTTGGGACTTCGGGCAGGACGATGAGGAACTCTTTGAACTCGCAATGCACGACCGTCAATACCGCGACTATAAGAGCGGTGTTGCAAAAGAGCGTTTCAACAAAGAACTTGAAGTAGCACGCGAAAAGGCGGGCGCACCGATAATTGTTTCGCGGCGAGTTGTAGAAATACCCAAATTTGATGTAAAGCGTGTAATGGAATTGCACCCAACCGCACAACCTGTTCAATCACCTGTTAAAGGTAAACTGATGTGGCAATACGATGTTTCCGACTCTTCTTCCGCACCTGTTGTCGGCTCATCCGTGAAAAAAGGCGACATTCTGTGCTATATTCAGGCGTACTACGGCGTAGAGGAAGTTCGCGCTCTTGCCGACGGCAAAATAATTCAAATAGAAACCGAACAGGGGGCTGACGTTGTTAAGGACGAGGTTTTGGCGTTTGTCGGGTAGTCGGAATTTTTTGTTTTTGTTTTTATTATTTAATGTAACTTTGCGGGAAATGCCACAGTAATAATGAACGAGAACTTAAATCCTGACGGTGGACGTCTCTCTGCGAGCGAAAAAGA
The DNA here is from genome assembly GCA_031257915.1 of Bacteroidales bacterium. Lineage (GTDB taxonomy): Bacteria > Bacteroidota > Bacteroidia > Bacteroidales > P3 > JAIRNR01. The sequence continues at coordinate 32,039 of JAIRNR010000011.1, read as the reverse complement.
AGTTGAAAAGGCATTGCGTCCGAATGCCTTTAACAGTTTCAAGGGGCAGGAAGCAATTACCGACAATCTGAAAATATTTGTGGAAGCGGCTCGTCAAAGAGGAGAAGCGTTAGACCACGTTTTACTTCACGGTCCTCCGGGATTGGGCAAAACAACTTTAAGTCACATCATAGCCAACGAACTTAACGCAGGTATTAAAATGACTTCGGGTCCGGTACTTGACAAACCGGGAGAACTTGCCGGACTTCTTACAGGACTTGAAAAAAACGATGTACTTTTTATAGATGAAATTCACCGCCTTTCACCCATAGTGGAGGAATATCTGTATTCCGCAATGGAAGATTACAGAATTGATATAATGATTGATTCGGGACCTAATGCCCGAAGCGTACAAATTTCATTAAACCCATTTACACTTGTCGGTGCCACAACACGCAGCGGATTGCTTACATCACCTCTGCGTTCACGTTTCGGAATAAATTCACGTCTTACGTATTACAATGCCGATATGCTTTGCAGCATTATTAAGCGGTCGGCGGCACTTTTAGACGTATCCATCGGTGACGATGCGGCGTTTGAAATTGCCCGCCGCAGCAGAGGAACACCGCGTATTGCAAATCTCCTTTTACGGCGTGTGCGTGATTTTGCTCAAATAGAGGGCGACGGCAAAATTGACATTTCCATTGCAATATACGCTCTTGACCGTCTTAATGTGGACAAACACGGACTTGACGAAATGGATAATCATATCCTTTCCACCATTATAGATAAATTCCATGGCGGACCTGTGGGGCTAAATACAATTGCAACTGCTGTTAGTGAAGATTCGGGAACTATTGAGGAAGTATATGAACCGTTCTTAATTCAGGAAGGGTATCTTATGCGCACTCCCCGCGGACGTGAAGTGACGGCACTCGCATATCAGCATTTGGGTAAAAGCCGTATTAACGGCGGAACACAGGAAATTCCATTTGAATAGATTATTCGGATTTCCGAAATTTTACCGCATATCATTTTCAAGAATATCCGGATGCTTCTTGCTGTCAAAGATAAAAGCATTCGGAGCGATTTGCGTATTTACTTTTAACGAACGAACAATAAAAACATAACTGTCGCCGCTTTTGAAATTGAACTCAAAGCGTTCGGGCTGCAATGTTGTCTTGTTTATATGCAAGCGCAGGCGATAATATCCGGCATGTCCGTCCAACGGAATTAAGTCAATAATATCACACTTAACACCTTTAAATACTTCCTCGCGGATATATTTCGGACGAAAATGTTTTTCGTAATCTTTTATGTTCGTAAGCGGATTAGAATTGTCTTTTTCGGGTACATAAGTATAGATACTTACTTCATTTACCTCAATATCGTACAGATACAGGGTTTTGCCGTCACAATAAATTTCCTGTGCGGAATTTTTCAGCACATAGCTGCTTCCTGCCGCGAGCAGTAACGCTTTTTGCTCATTATTTTTTTCGGTATATGAAAATTCAATCTGAATATTTTTAGCAGCAAGCAGATTTTTACGTACCTTTTGCAGTATGGCACCGGCACGCGGGTCGTTTATGCCCTGTTCGCTTTTCAGAACAGCGGGAGTCTGTGCGGCAAGCGGGAAAGAGAGTGCCGAAAGCGGCACAACAACCACAGCAAATAATGCTTCGATTATTCGGCTAACTGTGCAGGATTTCATCTAATATTACCGGGTCTTTTATTATAAGTTCACGTTCCTTTTTACCATTGGAAGCCCCTACAATGCCTGCAGCCTCAAGCTGGTCCATAATGCGTCCGGCGCGGTTAAAACCAAGTTTCAGCTTGCGCTGTATCATTGACGTTGAGGCAGATCCGCTCTGTAAAATCAAACGTGCAGCTTCTTCAAAAAATTCATCCCTGTCGCCGCTGCCGAATACTTCGCCTGAGCCGCTATTGCCGCCTTTTTCATCCGGCACATCGGGCAGTTCATAAGCAGAGCCATAACTCTGCTGCTCGCTGATAAACTTGACTACATGCTCAATTTCGGGCGTATCAATAAATGCACATTGCAGGCGTACCATACTGTTACCTGTTGAAATAAGCATATCACCCTTACCTATAAGCTGGTCTGCGCCGCCTGTATCAAGAATCGTGCGCGAGTCAACTTTCTGCTGCACGCGAAATGCTATACGAGCGGGGAAGTTTGCCTTAATTGTTCCTGTAATTATATTTACAGACGGACGCTGAGTTGCAATAATCATGTGTATTCCCACGGCGCGGGCGAGTTGTGCAATACGGGAAATCGGCATTTCAACTTCTTTGCCTGCCGTCATAATAAGATCGGCAAATTCATCAACAACTACTACTATATAACAAAGGAATTTATATCCGTCTTTAGGACTTAACTTGCGCGAAACAAACTTTGCATTATATTCAATAATATTTTTTGTACCGGACGATTTAAGCAAATCATAGCGGATGTCCATTTCTTTGCAAAGCGAGTTTAGCGTACGCACAACCTTACGGGTGTCTGTGATAATTGCTTCATCGCTGTCGGGCAGTTTGGCAAGAAAGTGATGTTCTATTTTTTCATACAGCGATAATTCCACCTTTTTAGGGTCAACCATTACGAACTTCAGAAGTGCAGGATGTTTTTTGTACAGCAGCGATGCAATAATTGCATTCAAGCCTACGGACTTACCCATACCGGTTGCGCCTGCAACAAGCAGATGAGGCATTTTTGCAAGATCTATAACGTACGGCTCATTACTGATTGTCTTGCCGAGTGCGAGAGGCAAAGTCATTCTGCTATTTGCAAAAACAGAACTTTGCAACAAGTCGCGCATAGGAACGGTAACAGGGTTTTTATTCGGTATCTCTATGCCAATAGTGCCTCTGCCGGGCATTGGTGCAATAATTCTTATTCCGAGTGCGGAAAGCGAAAGAGCAATATCATCTTCAAGATTCTTTATTTTGTTAATGCGTACTCCTTCGGCAGGTACAATTTCGTAAAGTGTTACAGTCGGTCCGATTGTAGCTGATATATCTTTTATTTCTATTTTAAAACTGTTTAGAGTTGCAACGATTTTATCGCGATTTTCGCGCAGTTCTGCGTCCGTAACATCTACCCTGTCGGTTTTATATTCATTTAACAAACTGACAGGCGGAAACTTGTAGCCCGACAGATTAAGAGTAGGGTCAAAAGGTTGATCGACTTCAAAATGAGATATATCTTGCTTTACGGTACCGCCGGCAGAACCATGAACTTTGACTTCTTTCATTTCGGGCTTGGCAGAAGCCGTTTCAAGTTTCAAACTATTGCTGATTGTATTTGTAGCGGGTATAGCGGCAGGTGCGGTGGCGGGCGGAGCCGCAGAAGGGCGGTTTATAATTTTAATTCCACTGTTATTTTCGCAATTTTCATTGACAGGAAGCGATTGTACGGTATTTTCGGGTTGTTCATGCCGAATATCAACTCCGGCATTTGCTGTGGAAACCGCCGTATTTGTGCGTTTATTACGCTTTCCCGATATATTTATTCTATAATTGTATCCAAGCGCAAGAAAAGCGGTTAAGACAAAAAATAAAATAAGAAAAAGCCCTGTTTTGCCCACAAAAGACTCTAACTGTGTACTGCACCATATACCAACGCCGCCCGAAAAAAGCGTACTGTAGAAACCATATCTGAAAAAACTGCCGATAAAAGTAGATACCCAAAACACGGACACAATACCCTTTATTGACAAAGAATACCATTTAAATTTTCGGATGTCGAGCATCTGCATTCCGATTAAGAATAAAAGCACAGGAAATATAATTGTAGCAAGTCCGAAACCACAATACACGCAATAATATGCAATTTTTCCAAAAAGAACGCCTCCTGCGTTGCGAACTTCACCACCTGCTGCAACTTTTTCGGTATTAGAAGTAATCAAATCATAATCAGCATCCCCCACGAAGAAAAAGGACACAAATGATATTGCCGAAAGAACAGACACCAAAAACAGGAACATCCCTGTCAAATAAAGGTAATTTTTGTTCTGCTTCGGCGAAAGTGCTTCTTCTTTTGTTTCTTCTTGTGTAGCTACTTCCACTGCTTCCTGTTTATCAACATTTTTAGTGACAGGTTCTATCCTCTTATTTTTAGACATTGTTCAATTTAAATCCGAATAATTCCTAACGTAATCAAGTAATTCGGATGTCAAAAAATCACTCGTTTCGGCATCCGGTATGGGTAAACATATTTTATACAGGAATAAGTTCCCTAATCATTATTCCTGCAATACGTTAAAACAAAAAAATATGTAAAGACATACACCGCAAAGGTAGTAAAAAAGAAATTAAATGACTAACGCTTTTTTAACATTTTTACCGCACCCGAATATGAATTTAATTCAATTGTAAAATCCCCCACAGGCAATGAATATACTGTTCCCCATTGCGAAACATGAAGAATTTCTTCCGCAAATACTTTTTTTTCGGATTCTACCGTTGCCGTAACCATTTGCGGGTAACGAACAAAAAATCCTGTATTTTCAGTTTGGTCAACACTCTTTTTCTCAAAACGTTCTACTTGCTTAATTGATTCGGGTGTCAGTTTTTTTAATGTAAGATACAGAGGTTCTTCTTTTGACGTAAATGTTCCGACAAGGTAACAGGATACCGTATCTTCAATATCTATTGTTATCTCGTAAGTGTGGTTACTTTTATGTGATGTACCCGTGAAGCAACGCAAATATTCGTTTTCCGTGACGAGCATTTGTTCGTACATAAAGCGCATTGTTTCGGGAGCGTAATTGACTTCGGAATACCCTGAAATAAGTGCCGACCGCTGCTTTTTGCTTTCTACAATAAGTGCGGCAAGTTCTTTTGCCCTTTGTTCCTCTGTTTTTTCTACTGTACGCGAAGTTACAATAGTTTGTTCTATCACCTGATCATCTCTTAATTCTTCCTTTATAATTGTGTCAAAATCATCTACCACATTCATTTCCGCAAAGGGAAATATCGTCTTATTATTATGTGTTTCTTTGCTTTGTTTAGAATAATCCCGCGATATATTCGCTAATTTTGGTGTTGGTGTTGATGCTGATGTCGATACGGAAGGCATATTTACCCCAAGCAGTACGCCCTGCCGACTGTATGAAAGGGATGGTAATATTCCGTTTTTTCCAATACTTCTGACATAAAAAATCTGATTATTATCGGCTATAACGGTATTTCTTATTTTTATGTTTTCAATTTCCGATACGCTTTTGTTTTCTCTTACAAAATCGGTTATACCAAGCAGAGCAGCTGCATACCGACTGTATATTCCCTTTTTATATACGGTCGTTTGAACTGTTATACTTATCTTGAAACCGTTTGCAGGCAACATGTAATACAATCCCTTGTTGAGAGGTTTTTCCTCTGCCTGTAAAGGACGTATTCTCTCTACTTTATACTGCGCATTCAGAGATGTTGTGAGCAATGACAGTAAAATTGCCGTAACGGTTAAAAATAATTTTTGCATGTTCGTTTTCTGTTATTTTAGCGGACAAAGTTAGCAATTATAATTTAAGAATAAATGGGATATATCCTTAAAAAATCTTAAAAATTAAGAAATTTTAAGAATATTTAATTTTCATTAACACAAACATAAACAACGATAAATTATCTTTGCGCCCCAATACAAAAATAATATGGATATTAATAAAACAATGTCACAAATGCTATCAAAAGGCATTTCGCCGGAAGACAGAGAATTTTTTCAAAAAGTTACTGATTTTAAAGAAAAGTTATTTGTCTATTTCAGGTCAATTACAAAAAGTATATCAATGGCAGAGGATTTTACTCAGGAAGTACTTTTAACGATACACGAGCAATATGCTCTCGGACTTTACAGGGAACAGGGGAAGTTGGAGCATTATATTATGAAGATTGCTGCAAACATTTTAAAAGGTTATTTAAGGAAAAAGAGACGCCACCTGAATGGAATGAATGATCACAAAGCAGATATTTACAGAAATTTCGGATGGAGTGAGCCAACATACGATTATCTTACCATAACGACAGCAGAAGCAGATACTCGAGTAAAAGAAGATATTGTAGATAAACTGTTTAACAAAAAATTTGATTTTGTATTTTTAAATTCGGATGAGCGGCGTATCTTACGAATGAGGCATGGTGATAATTATTCTTTCGCCCAAATATCGGAAGTTTTTGATTCGCCGATAACATCAGTTGCCCTCAAATACAGAATTGCAATAAGAAAAATACGTACGGCTGTAAAGAAAGGATTTGTAAGGTAAGATAATTTTTCCTACCTTTGCCACACTTATTTTTAAGGAGGGATGGCCGAGTGGTCGAAGGCGCACGCCTGGAGAGCGTGTAACCGCCAAAAGCGGTTCCTGGGTTCGAATCCCAGTTCCTCCGCGAAAATGCCTTTAAACCCAATAGTAGCAAGCATCTCAGCGAATCGGCTTTGAAAAACGGCATTTTTATATAGACAATAATTTCAAAATCGGACGATATTTTTCAATGGTAGTTTTGATAAATCAAATACTATTTCATCGTTATCAATATACGCTTTCCAGTCCCCGCGAATAGCAATCGTCACAGCACCGCCGTCAGGCTTCTCAATGCGAAAATACTCCTGATTAGAGTTCAAATAAGCAAAACCATTTTTACCGATGAAAGAAAACAAGCAAGTCCGGAAAATTATATCTATCACACTGACTTACAATAATTTAAATCAGCAGAAAATTCAGCACAAAAAAAGCCGCCCCCAAAAAGAGGCGGCTTTTAACCTTTAAGCAATTTAAAGACTACTTGCCGTAGTACTTAAAATCTTTACCAAGATAATGCCCATCCTTACCGAGATCTTCTTCAATACGCAGGAGTTGATTATATTTGGCAATACGCTCACTGCGGCATGCAGAACCGGTTTTTATTTCGCCTGTGTTAAGGGCAACAGCAAGGTCAGCAATAAAAGTATCTTCTGTTTCGCCGCTGCGGTGGCTCATAACTGCTGTGTAGGAATTGCGATTTGCAAGCGTTACGGCATCTATGGTTTCGCTGAGAGAGCCAATTTGATTTACCTTTACAAGTATTGAGTTTGCAACACCCTTTTCAATGCCCATTGCAAGGCGTTTTGCGTTAGTAACAAATAAATCATCCCCTACAAGCTGACATTTGCCGCCGATAAGTTCGGTAAGTTTTTTCCATCCGTCCCAATCATCCTCTGCCATACCGTCTTCAATAGAAATAATCGGATAACGCTTTTTCCAGTCTGCCCAGAAAGCAGCCATTTGATCGGAAGTAAGTTTTTCGCCTGATGATTTATGCAGATGATAAACTTTTTCCTCAGGCAAATAAAACTCGCTTGAAGCAGGGTCAAGTGCAATAAATACATCCTCTCCCGCTTTATATCCTGCTTTTTCTATCGCCTGTAAAATAACTTTAATAGCGTCCTCATTTGACTTTAAATTCGGTGCAAAACCGCCCTCGTCGCCAACGCCTGTATTAAGACCTGCATCTTTCAGCACACCTTTCAGTGAGTGGAAAATTTCCGCACCCCAACGCAATGCTTCACGGAAAGAAGGTGCCCCAACAGGCATTACCATAAATTCCTGAAAATCCACATTACTGTCGGCATGAGAGCCGCCGTTAAGAATGTTCATCATGGGAACAGGCAGCGTATTTGCATTAACACCACCAATATAGCGGTAAAGTTGCTGTTCCGTTTCATTTGCCGCCGCGACAGCAGCAGCAAGTGAAACACCGAGAATTGCATTGGCACCGAGTTTGCCTTTATTCGGTGTACCGTCCAATTCAAGCATTGTTCTGTCAATACGGTTTTGGTCGGTTACTTCCATACCCACAATTGCTTTCACAATTTGGTCATTAACGTGGCTAACGGCTTTTAATACTCCCTTGCCGCCATACACTTTCTTGTCGCCGTCTCTTAATTCAACCGCTTCGTGTACCCCTGTTGAAGCACCTGACGGAACGGCTGCACGCCCCATTAGACCATCGGCTGTAACAACTTCCACTTCCAAAGTGGGATTACCTCTCGAATCAAGAATTTCTCTTGCGTGAATATCAATAATTGCACTCATATATACTTACTATAATTGTTAATTGCTAATACAGGACAAACGCATTTAAAACTCATAAATCACTGATTATTATGTATTTACAATGCTTGTTTTTTTTAATGAAAATTTATAAAAATTTGCGTTTATAATTTATTCGTTATCAATAAATTAACTTGTTTAAATGCGTTAGCTCTGATTGCTAATACGGCAAATTCCGCACAGCATACATATTAAATTACTTCGTTTCCTCAACAATTTCGGCGTCCGATATTGCTTCGGCAGGCGTTTCCGCCACCGCTTCGGCAACCGCTTCCACAGGTGTTTCCGCAACCGCTTCAGCAGGCGTTTCCACCGCCGCCGCTTCCACAACAACATCCCCAGATACTTCACTCTTAGCAGGCGTTTCCACTACCACTTCAGCAGGTGTTTCCACTACCGCTTCAGCAGGCACTTCCACCGCCGCCGCTTCCACAACAACATCCTCAGACACCTCACCTTCAGCAGGCGTTCCCGCTACCGTAGCCGCTTCAGCAGGCACTTCCACCGCCGCCGCTTCCGCAACAACATCCTCAGACACTTCACCTTCCCCAGGCACTTCCGCAGCTGCTTTCGCATCAGCTCCCCTAACAGCAACAGATGCCGCATCCGCCTTCTTGCCGCGCGACCGCCGTGTTTTTGCTTTACCCTTGCCGTCCGAAAGCATATTTTCGTTGTAATCGACAAGTTCCATCATAGCCATTTCAGCATTATCACCAAGGCGGTAGCCGGTTTTAAGGATACGCGTATATCCTCCCTGACGCTTTGCAATCTTTGGTGCTATTTCACGAAATAACTCCGTTACTGCACTTTTATCTACGAGATAACTGAAAACAACTCTGCGCGATGCAGTCGTATCATCTTTTGCTTTTGTCAAAAGCGGCTCAATATATACTCTCAATGCCTTTGCTTTTGCAAGAGTTGTATTTATTCTTTTGTGCATAATAAGTGAAGCCGCCATATTGGAAAGCATCTGACGCCGGTGAGCATGCGTTCTGCTTAACTTATTAAATTTCTTTCCGTGTCTCATACCGTTGCTTATTCTTTTTCTGATTTATACTGCGAAATGTCCATCCCAAAGTCAAGACCTTTTTCTTTAACTAACTGTTCAAGTTCCACAAGTGATTTCTTACCAAAATTGCGGAATTTAAGCAGGTCGGATTTGCTGCGTGAAACAAGTTCACCGAGCGTTTCAATATCGGCAGACTTCAGGCAGTTCACAGCACGAACCGACAAATCCATATCATACAGACGCGACTTTAATAATTGCCTCATCTGAGAATCTTCCTCGCCGTAACTCGTCTTGCTGATACCTTTGTTATAGTCCACCTCAATCTCTATTCCCTCATTAGATAACAAAGTAAGGTGCGTCATAAGAATATGAGATGCCCCTTTAACTGCATTTTCAGGCGATATTGAGCCGTCCGTTGTAACAGTCAGGATAAGTTTGTCGTAATCGGTCTTTTGCTCCACACGATATTTTTCCACTTCATATTTTACGTTCACAATCGGAGTGTGAATAGAATCCATAAAAATTGTGCCTATCGGTGCGCCGTCTTCCTTATTTTCCTCTGCCGACACATAGCCGCGTTGCTTCTTTATCTGAATATCCATCACAAGACGAACATTTTTTTCCATACGGCATATTTCAAGGTCGGGATTAAGAACTTGAAATCCGTTAAGAAAATTATTGATGTTGCCTGCCTTGAATACATCCTGATTCGTTATAACAATATGAGCGACTTCGCTGTCAAGACCTTCTATTTGCTGTTTAAAACGAATGCGTTTAAGGTTAAGTATGATATTTGTAACATCCTCAACAACACCTTTTATGGTAGCGAACTCATGGTTCACACTTTCAATACGAACGGAAGTAATGGCACATCCTTCAAGTGAAGAGAGGAGTACCCTCCGCAAAGAATTGCCGATAGTCATTCCGTAGCCCGGTTCCAAAGGGCGCATTTCAAAAATACCTTCGGTGGCACTTTTGATAATCATATTTACTTTGTCCGGTTTCTGAAAAGATAGTATTGCCATTATTTTATGTTTTAATTTAATGATTATTTAGAATATAATTCAACTATAAGCTGTTCTTTGATTGTTTCGGGGATATTTTCACGCTCCGGATATGAAAGAAACTTACCGGTAAGCTGTTTGTTGTCCCATTCAAGCCAATCGTAATTCATTCCGCGACCTTCAACAGAGTCCTGAACAACTTCAAGCGATTTTGATTTTTCCCTCACCGCAACTATGTCGCCCGGACGCAGCTGATAAGACGGAATATTAACCACATTGCCGTTAACGGTAATATGGCGGTGTCCTACAAGTTGGCGTGCAGCGGCACGTGTGGGAGCAATACCCAAACGATATACCGTGTTGTCCAAACGCGACTCTATAAGCTGAAGAAGTACTTCGCCTGTAATACCGCTTTTGCGGGCTGCCTGTGCAAAAATTTTACGAAACTGTTTTTCAAGAATACCATAAGTATATTTTGCTTTTTGCTTTTCCAAAAGCTGCAAACCATACTCAGATTCTTTACGACGACGATTTTGACCGTGCATTCCCGGTGCATAATTTTTTCTTTCAAGTGCTTTGTCCGGACCAAAAATAGGTTCGCGGAACTTTCTTGCAATTTTAGAAGTTGGACCTGTGTATCTTGCCATTTTCTATGAAAATTTGATATTATAAATTAAATTCTACGTCTTTTCGGAGGACGACAACCGTTATGCGGCAGTGGTGTAACATCCACGATTTCGGTAACTTCAATACCTGCCGAATTGATTGTACGGATGGATGATTCCCTTCCCGAGCCCGGACCTTTCACGTACACTTTCACTTTGCGTAAACCCAAATCGTACGCAACTTTTGCACAATCGCCTGCTGCCATTTGAGCTGCGTAAGGAGTATTTTTTTTAGACCCCCTGAAACCCATCTTCCCAGCCGACGACCATGAAATAACCTGACCGCTCATATTTGTAATAGAGATAATCACATTATTAAAAGAAGCAAATATAAACGCCTTGCCGGAATGGTCTATCTTGACGATTTTTTTCTTTGTTGTCTTGGCTTGCTTAACTGTTTTTGCCATTGTAAATGATATTTATTTTAAACAATTACTACTCTATTTTGTAAATCGGTTTAACCCTTAGGTGCTTTCTTCTTATTGGCAACTGTCTTTTTCTTTCCTTTACGTGTACGAGCGTTGTTTTTAGTACTTTGACCACGCAAAGGAAGTCCCAAACGATGACGAATGCCGCGATAACAGCCAACATCCATAAGACGTTTAATATTCATCTGCACTTCCGAACGGAGAGCACCCTCCACTTTAATATTGTCGCCAATAAAAGAACGAATCTTATTTATTTCGTCATCATCCCACTCCTGTACTTTTTTATCAAAGTTAATTCCGGAGTCGGAAAGAATTTTACGGGCAGTGCTACGACCTATTCCGTAGATGTAGGTAAGCCCAATTTCACCCCTTTTGTTTTTAGGTAAATCGATACCAGCAATACGTGCCATAATTATTATCCTTGTCTTTGTTTAAATTTTGGATTCTTCTTGTTGATTACATAAACGCGTCCATTCCGGCGAACAATTTTACATTCCGGCGAACGCTTCTTAACGGATGGTCTAACTTTCATAATGCTCTAATTTTACAATATCTCTTTCTATTTATGTCTAAACGTTATACGCGCTTTCGTTAAATCGTAAGGCGACATTTCCAAACTCACTTTATCTCCGGGCAAAATCTTAATATAATGCATTCGCATTTTGCCTGAAATATGGGCAATAACCTGATGTCCGTTCTGAAGTTCTACCCGAAACATTGTATTTCCGAGTGCTTCCACAACCGTACCGTCCTGTTGTATTGAAACCTGTTTAGCCACTTTATATCTATTTTAATTACTTCTATTTATTTTTTGGAAAGTACATATTTCTTTCCAAAAGTATTTTCTCTATCATTTCAAAACTTGAGAGAATTTCCGCCTGCCCTTTTCTTATAACAACATCGTGTTCGTAGTGTGCAGCGGGCATCCCATCTTGAGTAAATACTCCCCAACCGTCTTTTGCCCAATTCACTTTGTACGTTCCCATCGTTATCATTGGCTCTATCGCTATTACCATCCCCTCTTGAAGCCGTTTGCCGTTTCCCTGTTTGCCCACATTCGGAACATCTGGTTTTTCGTGCAGATGCGCCCCAACGCCATGTCCTATTAAATCTCTCACAACTCCATATCCGTTTCCCTCACACAAACTCTGCACCGCATGACCAATATCGCCAATCCTGTTTCCTGCTTTTGCCTGTTCTATTCCGTCGTAAAGCGACTGTTTAGTCACTTCCATCAGCCGTTTTCTGTCTTCACTCACTTGCCCCACCGCAAAGGTATAGGCAGAATCGCCGTGAAATCCGTTTTTATACACCCCGCAATCAATTGAAACAATATCGCCGTCTTTAAGTTCATACTCTGATGGAAAACCATGTACGACAGTTTCGTTTACCGAGATGCAAAGAGTGTAGGGAAAACCCTCATATCCTTTAAAACTCGGACTTGCACCTATTGAATGTATGTATTGCTCGGCAATTTCATTCAGAGTAATTGTTTTTACCCCTGTGTCAATATGCTTTGCTACTTCGGCAAGCGTTTTTCCTACAAACAATGAACTTTCTCTTATCAGCTCTATCTCTTCCGCTGAATATATCCTAATCATAACCAATCCTTACGAATTACGGCCTTTTATACGTCCGGATTTTGTCAAACCGTCGTAGTGGCGCATAAGCAAGTGACTTTCTATCTGTTGCAACGTATCAAGCACCACGCCGACTAAAATAAGCAGCGATGTACCGCCAAAAAACTGGGCAAACTGCGTACTTACGCCAAAAAGACGCACGATAGAAGGCATAACGGCAACGAAAGCCAAAAATATTGAGCCGGGAAGCGTGATACGTGAAATTACTTCATCTATAAACTCTGCCGTTTTTTTGCCCGGTTTAACACCCGGAATAAAACCGCCGTTCTTCTTTAAATCTTCCGAAATTTGCTGTGAATTCATTGTGATAGCGGTGTAAAAATACGTAAACGCCATAATGAGCATAGCAAATATAAAATTATACCAAAAACTGTCAAAATCCATAAGAGCTCGCCAAAACCCGCTTCCAACACTTTCAGGCGAAGCAAAACTCGCCACAGTTACAGGAATAAACATAAGTGCCTGTGCGAAAATAATAGGCATAACACCTGCCGAATTAACTTTGATAGGCAAATATTGACGACCACCGCCGTATTGCTTATTACCAACAATACGCTTTGCATACTGTACCGGTATTCGGCGCGTCCCCTGAACAAGCAGGATACATAGCAGAATAACAACAAGCAATATCACAAGTTCAAGTACAAATACCACAAGTCCGCCGCCCTGTTCCAAACGCGAAATAAATTCGCCAAAGAGCGCAAAGGGCAACCGTGCAATAATACCAATCATGATTATAAGCGAAATACCGTTACCTATACCATTATCGGTGATGCGCTCGCCGAGCCACATCACAAACAGCGTACCTGCCGTTAAAAGCACCGAAGAAGTAATCCAGAAAAACATACCCGGATAATCGCCATTAAACGGAACAAACGCCTCTGGGGGCAACTGTCCCGAAACGTTGGAAAGGTATGCAGGTGCTTGCAATGCAGTAACGGCAATCGTTAAAACTCGCGTTATCTGGTTCAGTTTTCTGCGCCCGCTCTCGCCTTCTTTCTGCATTTTTTGGAAGTACGGTATCGCCATTCCAAAAAGCTGGATAATAATAGAAGCAGAAATATACGGCATTATACCCAAAGCAAATATTGACGCATTGGAAAAAGCACCGCCCGAGAACATATTTAAAAGCCCGAGAAGACCATCGCTCGCCTGACTTTGCAACGCACCAAGTTGAGTCGGGTCAACACCGGGCAATACAATAAAAGAGCCAACACGATATATGACGATTATACCAAGTGTGTAAAGAATTCGCTTACGCAATTCCTCTATCTTGAAAATATTCTTTATTGTTTCAATAAACCGCTTCATATATCTATCTTTTTTTGTTATTCTTTTGCGGAAACGGCACCCGAAATGCTTACCGAACCACCTTTTGATTCAATTATTTCTTTTGCTTTCGCAGAAAACGCATGTGCTTCCACTTTTAAAGCACCGCTAATCTCCCCGCGACCAAGAATTTTTACCAAATCCTTTGAGGATACTAAGCCGTGTTCTGCCAAAACAGTTAAATTAAACTCCGTAATACCTTTCTCTTTTGAAAGTTTTTCAAGTGTGTCAAGATTTATAGCACTATACTCTACTCTTGAACGATTTTTAAAACCAAATTTGGGTATTCTTCTGTAGAGAGGCATTTGACCGCCCTCAAATCCTATTTTTTTGCTATAGCCGGCACGGGAACGCGCACCATTCATACCTCTTCCTGCCGTTTTGCCATTGCCTGAGCCATAGCCGCGCCCTACACGCTTGTTTGTGCGTACTGACCCTCTTGCCGGTTTTAGATTTGATAAGTTCATATTAACAACATTTATTAACAATATTTTAATCTCTTTCCACTTTAATCAGGTGGCTTACTTTCGTAATCATACCTTCAATAGCCGGATTGCTTTCAAATTCGGCATATTTTCCTATTCGTCCGAGTTTAAGTGCTTCGAGCGTTCTTTTTTGACGCATCGTTCTGTCAATGGCACTTTTTATCTGTGTTACCTTTACTTTGCTCATCTTCTGCAAAAATTATCCGTTAAACACTTTCTTTAATTCAATACCGCGCAACTGCGCCACAGTATAAGCATCTTTCATTTTCAAAAGGGCATCTATCGTCGCTTTAACAACGGAATGCGGATTTGAAGACCCTTTGGATTTTGCAAGAACGTCCTTTACACCTACGCTTTCAAGCACAGCACGCATAGCACCGCCTGCAATAACACCTGTACCCGGGGAAGCGGGTTTAAGAAAAACAACAGCACCGCTATACTTTCCATACTGCTCATGCACCAAAGTACCCTTTAATACAGGAACTTTTATAAGATTTTTCTTTGCGTCGTCAATACCCTTCTGAATGGCTGCCTGAACTTCTTTTGCTTTGCCAAGTCCGTAGCCAACAACACCATTACCGTTGCCTACAACAACTATTGCAGAAAAACTGAATGTACGACCACCTTTTGTTACTTTTGTAACACGATTTACGTGTACTAATTTGTCTTGAAATTCAATTTCGGTGGACTTAACTCTTTTTACGTTTGCGTCTGTCATACTTTTTCTGAAATTAGAATATTAACCCTGCTTCTCTGGCGGCATCGGCAAGTGCCTTTACACGTCCATGATACAAATAACCGTTTCTGTCAAAAAATACTTGCCCTATCTTTGCTTCTTTTGCACGCTCGGCAAGAATTGTTCCTACTGCTTTTGCCTTTTCCGTTTTCGTGCCGGACGCCTCAAATGTCTTTTCCTTAGAGGATGCAACAACCAATGTCTTTTTTTCCGAGTCATTTATGATTTGTGCATAAATCTCTTTATTACTCCTGAACACACTTAGTCGGGGTAAAAGACCCGTATCTTTTTTGCGAATACGCATTTTTATACGTTCTCTACGGTATTGTTTACTGATAGCCATATTGCTTTAATTTATTACTTTATTACTTGGAACTTGCCGATTTACCTGCTTTGCGGCGCAGTACTTCACCCTGGAACCTGATACCTTTTCCTTTATACGGCTCAGGTTTACGGTAAGAGCGAATTTTTGCAATTACCATTCCGAGCAGTTCTTTATCATGAGAAGTCAATGTTAAAGTCGGATTTTTACCTTTCTCTGCCGTTGCTTCCGCTTTTATCTCCTTAGGTAATTCTATAAAGAGATTGTGCGAAAAGCCAAGTGACAAATCAAGCAATTGTCCATTTACAGTGACTTTATAACCAACACCTACTATTTCCAGCGTTTTTGTATATCCCTGCGATACGCCTGTTACCATATTAAAGAGCAATGCACGATATAAACCATGAAGTGCTTTTTGGCGTTTTTCATCCGAATGACGCTCTACCGTAAGAACATCACCCTGAACGTTAATCTTTATTTCGGGATCCACCTGACGAAAAAGTTCGCCTTTCGGACCTTTTACCGTAACTCCATTATCGGCTGCAACCGATACCGTAACACCGGAAGGTAATGAAATTGGAGCTTTACCGATTCTTGACATAATGCTTTTTATTTATCTTAATTAACTGACATAACAAATTACTTCGCCGCCTATACCTTGCGCACGTGCTTCCTTGTCGGTTATAACACCTTTGGAAGTGGAAATGATTGCTATGCCCAAACCATTCATTACACGCGGCAAATTTTCCGAATCGGCATACTGCCGCAAACCCGGCTTGCTTATACGTGTGATGGTGGAAATAGCAGGCATTTTTGTTTTGGGGTGATATTTCAACGCAATCTTTAAAGTCGGCTTGATACCTTCTTCAAATTTGTAATTTACGATATATCCCTGTTCAAAAAGAATATTAGCAATAGCCAACTTCATTTTTGAAGCAGGAACTTCTACCATTTTATGTTTTGCCGTATTGGCATTCCTGATACGAGTCAGGAAATCTGCAATGGGATCTGTTATCATAACAACTTCTTCTTTATTTTATTACCAACTTGCTTTTTTTACCCCCGGAATAAGTCCCTGTACAGCCATTTCACGAAAATTGATGCGGGAAATACCAAATGTTCTCATGTAGCCTTTCGGACGTCCTGTCAATTTGCAACGATTATGTAAACGGCACGGCGAAGCGTTTTTGGGAATTTTTTGAAATTCTTTCCACGCACTGTAACTGTTATCGTCGGAAAGTGCTTCCTTTTTCGCTTGCTCCTTTAATGCCATCCTTTTGGCTGCATATTTTTCAACGAGGCGTTTTCTTTTTACCTCACGAGCTTTCATTGATTCTTTTGCCATATTTCTTAATTATTTTTCTGAAATGGAATACCAAAACTCTTTAATAAACTGTGTGCTTCTCTATCGGTCTTTGCCGTTGTTACAAAAGTTATATCTAATCCGTTTATTTTATTGATCTTGTCAATATCAATTTCGGGAAATATAATCTGTTCCGTAACACCGAACGAAAAGTTCCCTCTGCCGTCAAGTCCTTTATCGGGAACACCTTTGAAATCTCTGACACGCGGTATTGCTACAGCAATAAGGCGATCAAGAAATTCGTACATTCTATTTCCTCTCAAAGTTACGCGAACACCGATGGGCATTCCCTTACGAACTTTAAAATTTGAAATATCCTTTTTTGATTTTGTCGCAACCGCACGCTGACCGCATATAGCAGACATTTCCTCTATGCCGGAATCGATAAGTTTCTTATCGGCGATAGCAGAGCCTAAACCCTGATTAAGACATATTTTCGTCAGTCGCGGCACTTGCATAACGGAGGTGTATGAGAACTCTTTCTGCAATGAGGGTACAATTTCCTTATTGTACTTTTCCTTTAATCGTGGAATATATTTCATATTACTTTATTACCTCCCCTGATTTCTTAGAATAACGTACTAATTTATTAGTTTTTTCGTCGCGCCTGCGACCTGTTTTCGTTGCAACTCCACCGCTCACAACCATAAGATTGGAAATATGAATGGAGGATTCTTTCTTTATAATACCACCTTGCGGATTTTTTGTGTTCGGCTTCGTATGCTTTGACACAAGATTGACACCTTCAACAGTCGCACGTGATTTCTTTGTATCAACAAAGAGAATTTTACCCTGCCTGCCTTTGTCGTCACCGGCAAGAACTTTTACAATATCTCCCTTTTTTACGTGAAATTTCATAATATTATTCACTTTTACAGCACTTCAGGTGCTAATGAAACAATTTTCATAAATTGCTTTTCGCGCAATTCTCTGGCAACCGGACCAAAAATACGAGTGCCTCTCAATTCATCGGCGGGCGTAAGCAGTACAACTGCATTATCGTCGAAACGAATATAAGAACCGTCCATACGGCGAACTTCCTTTTTCGTTCTAACAACAACTGCCTTTGATACTGTTCCTTTTTTTACGGAACCGGAAGGAATGGCGTCTTTAATAGCCACTATGATCTTATCGCCAACACTTGCATATCTCCTCTTTGTACCGCCTAATACGCGAATACAGAGAACAGATTTTGCCCCGCTGTTGTCGGCCACACTTAATCTTGTTTCTTGCTGTACCATAACTTATTTTGCTCTTTCAATAATTTCAACTAATCTCCAGCATTTATCTTTACTCAAAGGACGTGTTTCCATAATGCGAACTACATCACCCGGATTACATTCATTCTTTTCATCATGTGCCTTGAACTTAGTTGATTTTTTTACAAACTTACCGTAAATAGGGTGTTTTGTCTTGCGTTCTACCATTACGGTGATGGTTTTCTGCATTTTGTTGCTGGTGACAACGCCTGTTCTTTCTTTTCTTAAATTTCTTTCCATATTGCAACACTTATTTTACTTCAAGTTCTCTGCGACGAAGTTCGGTGAGAATTCGAGCAATATTTTTTTTGTGTTCTGTTATTTTGCGAGGATTCTCTATCGGAGAAACCGCATGTGCTAACCGCATTTTGTCAAACTCTACCCTCTCAACCAACAACTTATCTTTTAACTCTGTGAGTGACATTTCTTTTGCTACAAAATTCGTCTTCATACTGTATTTATTTTTATTCCGGAACGTAATCTCTTCTAACAACAAATTTCACGGGAATAGGTAATTTTTGAGCCGCCAAGCGGAGTGCCTCTTTCGCAATTTCTTCCGAAACACCGTCTGCTTCAAAAAGAATCCTGCCCGGACAGACACGTGCCACAAAATATTCCGGCGCACCTTTACCTTTACCCATACGAACTTCATTCGGTTTCTTCGTTATCGGCTTGTCGGGAAAAACACGTATCCATATTTGCCCTTCACGTTTCATATAACGAGTAACTGCCTGACGAGCCGCTTCTATTTGGCGACCTGTAAGCAGAGTATAATCCAGTGCTTTAATTCCAAAAGAACCGAAAGCAATCTCAGCACCACGTTTGGTGTTGCCTTTCATCTTGCCTTTCTGCTGTTTTCTGAACTTTGTTTTTTTCGGTTGTAACATATCGCTGTAAAATTGATATTATGCTTTTTTTCTTCTTCTTTCACCACCGCGTCTGCCGCCTGAAAAACCAGCCGGACGGGAAGATGCGCTGCCTCCCGATATTTCTTTTGACGCAGCACTATAATTAGTCATCAAATCGCGCTTGCCATATACAATACCCCGACAAATCCACACTTTTACGCCAAGACATCCGTATGTCGTATGTGCTTCCGCAAGTGCATAATCAATATCTGCACGCAGGGTATGAAGCGGTGTCCGCCCTTCCTTAAAATGTTCCGTACGGGCAATTTCGGCTCCACCCAAACGTCCTGAAACCTGAACTTTAATGCCTTCCGCGCCTATACGCATTGCAGAAGAAATTGCCGTTTTAGCTGCTTTGCGGTAGGAAATACGTCCTTCAAGCTGGCGGGCAATGGAGCCGGCAACAAGAACCGCGTCAAGTTCGGGGCGTTTAACTTCCGTTATGTTGAGCTGAATCTCTTTCTGAGTGAGCTTCTTTAATTCCTCTTTTAACTTGTCCACTTCCATTCCCTGCTTGCCGATAATAATACCCGGACGTGCGGTAAAAATAGTAATTGTAACAAGTTTAAGTGTCTTTTCAATGAGAATTTTTGAAATACCTGCTTTTGACCAGCGGGTATTAAGATACTTTCTGATTTTATTGTCTTCAACAAGGTCGTCTCCGAAATTACGTCCGCCGTACCAGTTGGAATCCCAGCCCTTGATAATTCCAAGACGATTTCCTATAGGATTTGTTTTTTGCCCCATGTTAATTTGTTATTAAAAATTATGCTCCCCTTTTTGTTCTTGTTGTTTTTACTGTAGCCATTGCTTTTGTGGTCGGTTTTGCAACCGGTTTCTTATTTACTGTCGTCTTTTTAGTGGCGGCAGTGTCTTTCTTAACTGTGGCAGACTTTTTTACGGCTGCAACATCTGTTTCTTCCACCTGTTGAGCTGACTCTGTCTGCGGAACAGCATGTATCGCTGAAGAAGCAATGCGTGAACCGAGAATAAGAGTTACGTGGTTTGAACGCTTACGAATACGATAACCTCTGCCTTGAGGTGCTGTACGCAAACGTTTGAGTTGCGTTCCACCATCAACAAAAATCTCTTTTACATACAAGCCGGCATCTTCCATTCTTACGCCCTCATTCTTGTTCTGCCAATTTGAAATTGCGCTACGGAGAAGCTTATGCAATTTCGGTGCGGCTTCTCTATGAGAAAATTTCAATATCGCCAATGCCTTATCCACATCTATACCACGTATTAAATCAGCGGTGTAACGTGTCTTGCGCGGCGAAGTGGGATTATTTTTCAGTTTGGCAACGTAAAGCGTTTTCTTTGCCTCCTTTATTTTCTCCGCCATTCTATGTTTTCTTGCACCCATATCTTTATAGTTGTTCTGTTAGGTTACTTCTTTCCTTTATCCTTATTGCCTGCGTGACCTCTAAATATACGGGTTGGGGCGAACTCTCCGAGCTTGTGCCCTACCATATTCTCGGTAATGTACACCGGAATAAACTTATTTCCGTTATGCACTGCTATTGTAAGCCCTACAAAATCCGGAGAAATCATGGATGCTCTCGACCATGTCTTAATAGTGCTTTTCTTCTTGCTTTCGGCAACAGCAAGCACTTTTTTCTCCAATTTGTAATAAATATAAGGTCCTTTTTTTGCTGAACGACTCATAGTATTCTAAATTATTTCTTTCTTCTTTCAATGATGAACTGATTCGTCGGATTTTTAAGACGGCGTGTCTTATAACCCTTCGCAGGAATACCTTTGCGTGAGCGCGGATGTCCGCCGGTTGCGCGACCCTCTCCGCCACCCATCGGATGGTCAACAGGATTCATAACAACACCACGGTTACGCGGACGACGACCCTGCCAGCGGCTACGGCCCGCCTTACCGTCTTTTTCCAAATTATGATCTTCATTCGATACAATACCGACAGTGGCTTTGCATGCCTGAAGAATTTTCCTCGTTTCGCCGGAAGGCATTTTTACAATAGCATATTTATCTTCACGCGACATAAGTTGCGCATAAGTACCCGCACTGCGAGCCATTTTCGCACCCTGACCGGGATTAAGTTCTATATTGTGAACAAGTGTTCCGAAGGGAATCTCACTCATATAAAGGGCATTGCCTACTTCCGGAGCGACTCCTTTGCCGGAAAGCACTTTCGTACCTACTTTTAAACCTTTTGGTGCCGGAATATAACGTTTCTCACCATCGGCATAAACAAGCAGAGCAATACGCGCTGTGCGGTTAGGGTCATACTCTATCGTTTTAACAGTTGCAGGAATATTATCCTTGTCACGTTTGAAATCTATAATACGATAGCGTTGCTTATGACCGCCGCCCATGTAGCGCATAGTCATTTTTCCCTGATTGTTTCTACCGCCGCTCTTTTTAATTGTTTTGAGCAGACTCTTTTCAGGAGTACTGCACGTAATCTCCTCAAAAGTGCTTATGCTCTTAAAGCGTTGTCCGGGCGTTGTGGGTTTTAATTTTTTTAGTGCCATTGCTGTACCTGATCTAATCTATTAAATACTGCTGTAAAAGTCAATTGTTTCACCCTTTGCAAGAGTAATAAATGCTTTTTTAGTTGCGTTTGTACGTCCCTGTACAAATCCTGCTTTCTTCGTATAACGTGATTTTCTTTTGCCTGCATGGTTTAATGTATTAACATCAAGCACTTTTACGTTATACATTTCTTCTACCGCTTTTTTAATCTCAATTTTATTTGCGGTTACATCTACGAGAAAACCTACCCTACCGAGCTTTTCGGTAATTTTGGTCATTTTTTCCGTAACTATTGGTTTTAAAATGATGCTCATATTAGCTGTAGATTTCGTTTAATTTGGCAACCGCACCTTCTGCAAAAAGAAGTGTGTTTGCATTTAAAATTACGTAAGTATTAAGGTCTGCAATGTTTATAACGCCAACCTTTTGTAAATTGCGAGCCGATAATGCTATATTATGATTAGGCTCATCAAGAACAAGCAACGTTTTTTTATCACTCAACTGAAGATTCTTCAAGATGGCAATCATTTCCTTTGTCTTTGGTGCTGCCATTGAGAAACTTTCTACAACCTTAAAACCGTCTTCTTTCAGTTTGTATGACAAAGCCGAAAGACGGGCTAACCGTTTAAGTTTTTTATTCAACTTAAAACTGTAATCGCGCGGACGAGGACCAAACACTCTGCCGCCGCCGACAAGAAGCGGAGATTTTATATCACCGATACGCGCACCGCCACCGCCTTTTTGCTTGCGGAGTTTACGCGTAGAACCCGATACTTCGGAGCGTTCCTTGCTCTTGTGTGTTCCCTGACGCTGATTAGCCAAATACTGCTTTACAGCCAGATAAATGGCATGGTCGTTCGGTTTGGCAGAAGCAATCACATCACTTACATCAACCTTCTTTGCGGTTTCTTTACCTTCAATGTTATATACTTTTAGCTCCATCTTTCTAATTTTAAATATGAACCTCTTGACCCTGGAACAGAGCCCTTAACGACAACGATATTCTTTTCCGGAATAACTTTAAGCACTTGAAGATTTAAACTCTTACGCTTCACATTGCCTGTTTGACCTGCCATACGAAGACCTTTAAACAGACGAGACGGATAAGAGGATGCACCGACCGAACCGGGCGCACGAAGGCGATTATGCTGACCATGCGTTTTCTGACCAACGCCACCAAAACCATGACGGCGTACAACGCCTTGAAAACCCTTACCTTTTGTTATTCCCGTAACATCAACATATTCCCCCTCATTGAAAACATTTGCCGTAAGAGTTTCACCGAAACTTTTTCTACTCCCCTCCTCAAAACGTGAAAATTCCATTACAACTTGCTTGGGAGTCGTATTTGCTTTCGCAAAATGACCGCGTAACGGCTTAGGCGTTCTCTTTTCTTTCCGTTCTCCAAAAGCAAGTTGGATGGCTTCATATCCATCTTTCTCTATTGTTCTAACTTGCGTGACGACGCAAGGACCAGCTTCGATAACTGTGCATGGTACGTTTTTACCAGAGGCATCCCATAAGCTAGTCATTCCGATTTTTTTTCCAATTAATCCGGACATATTCTTTTTATTGTTTTATCAAACTTTAATCTCTACTTCCACACCGCTGGGAAGTTCTAATTTCATAAGTGCTTCAATTGTCTTTGAATTGCTTGAGTGTATATCCACAAGGCGTTTGTATGAAGACAATTCAAACTGTTCGCGTGATTTTTTGTTTACAAATGTAGATCGGTTTACGGTAAAAATCCTCTTGTTCGTAGGAAGTGGAATAGGACCACTTATTACCGCACCGGTAATTTTCGCTGTCTTTACGATTTTCTCTGCCGATTTATCAACGAGATTGTAATCGTAAGACTTCAATTTGATTCTGATTTTCTGCTGACTCATAAATTATTTACTATTTATTTGCCTGTTTAATTACTTCTGCTGTAACGTTTGCGGGTGCTTCCGAGTGATATACATACTCCATTGTAGAGCTTGCACGACCTGAACTCATTGTACGCAACGCCGTAACGTAACCAAACATTTCACCAAGAGGCACCTTTGCACGAATAACCTGTCCTCCCATTTTCGCCTCAACTCCTTCCATTATACCTCTGCGGCGATTTAAATCGCCCGAAATATCACCAATGTACGCATCGGGTGTTTCTATTTCTACCGACATTATCGGTTCAAGCAACACACTCTTTGCTTTTTTGGCTGCTTCACGGAAACCAATCTTTGCACAAAGTTCAAAAGATAAAGCGTCCGAATCCACAGGGTGAGATGAACCGTCTATAATGCGCACTTTCAAACTTTCTATCGGGAAACCCGCAAGAACACCGTTTGCAAGTGCTGCTTTAAAGCCTTTTTCAATAGCAGGAATATATTCTTTCGGGATATTACCACCCTTAACTTCATTAACAAACTGCAGTCCTTTAATACCTTCATCCGCAGGAGATATTTCAAAAATAATATCTGCAAATTTACCACGACCACCTGTTTGTTTTTTGTAAACTTCACGATGTTGAACGGAAGTCGTAATTGCTTCTTTATAAGCAACTTGCGGACGTCCCTGATTACATTCTACACCAAATTCACGTCTGAGGCGGTCAAGCAGAACATCAAGATGAAGTTCGCCCATACCGCTAATAATTGTTTGACCCGATTCTTCGTCGGAACGAACTTTAAATGTCGGATCTTCTTCGGCAAGTTTGACAAGACCGTTTGAAAGTTTGTCCACATCAGCCTGCGTAACCGGTTCAACTGAGATGGAGATAACAGGGTCGGGGAACGTCATTGATTCAAGAACTATAGGGTGATTTTCTTCACAAAGGGTATTACCTGTACGAATCTCCTTAAACCCTACTGCTGCTCCAATATCACCTGCTTCAATTTTTTCAAGCGGCTGCTGTTTATTGGAGTGCATTTGCATAATACGTGAAATGCGTTCTTTTTTACCTGTACCTGTATTTAAAACATAAGAGCCTGCTTCAAGAGTGCCTGAATATACACGAAAGAAAGCAATACGACCAACAAACGGATCGGTAGCAATTTTGAATGCGAGGGCGCAGAACGGCTCTTTCGCATCTACTTTACGTGTTTCCTCTGCATCTGTTTTCGGATTGATACCTGTTACTGCCTCCACATCAAGCGGACTTGGCAAATAGCGTACAATAGCATCCAAAAGATACTGAACACCTTTATTTTTAAAAGCAGAACCGCAAAGCACAGGAGTAATTCTCATTTCTATTGTGGCTTTGCGGATCGCAGCAATTATTTCTTCTTCGGTAATTGATTTCGGGTCTTCAAAAAATTTGTGCATCAGCACTTCATCTTCTTCTGCAACACCCTCTACCAAAGCATTATGATATTCTTCAATTGATTCTTTCAAATCATCGGGAACAGGAATCTCACTGTAAGTCATTCCCTTATCTTCTTCACTCCAAACGTATGCCTTACAACTGATAAGATCGACAATACCTTTAAAAGTTTCTTCCTGACCTATAGGAATTGTAAGGACCACAGGATTTGCACCGAGGCGTTCTTTAATTTGACTTACAACGTTAAAGAAATCGGCACCTGTGCGGTCCATTTTATTTACAAAACTGATGCGGGGTACTTTGTATTTTGTTGCCTGCCGCCAAACAGTTTCCGATTGCGGCTGAACACCGCCAACGGCGCAGAAAAGAGCGACAGCACCGTCAAGAACACGAAGTGAACGCTCAACTTCTACCGTAAAATCAACGTGACCCGGAGTGTCAATAAGATTTATTTTATGATCTGTGTCTTTATATTTCCAATAAACTGTTGTGGCTGCCGATGTAATGGTAATACCGCGTTCCTGCTCTTGAACCATCCAATCCATAGTTGCGGAACCATCGTGAACTTCGCCGATTTTGTAACTTTTACCTGTATAGTACAAGATCCTCTCCGAACAGGTTGTTTTACCTGCGTCGATGTGAGCCATAATCCCTATATTCCGTGTCTTAGATAAATCTTGTGCCATAACTCTGCTTAAAATCTGATATGCGAAAATGCTTTATTCGCTTCTGCCATACTGTGAATATCCACTTTCCGTTTAAAGGCGGAACCCTCGTTTTTGTTTGCTGCAATAATTTCGCCTGCCAATTTTTGCGCCATTGATTTTTCGCCGCGTTTGCGAGCGTAGCCGATAAGCGATTTCATACCAAGCGACTGTTTGCGGCTGCTGCGGATTTCAGACGGAATTTGAAAAGTCGCACCGCCAACTCTGCGTGAACGAACTTCAATTTGAGGAGTAACATTGGCAAGTGCTTTTTTCCAAACTTCCAAACCGTTTTCATTCGTCTTTTCGGATACTATATCTATAGCGTCATAAAAAATATTATGTGCAACATTCTTTTTGCCTTTAAGCATTATATTATTGATAAACTTCGTTACCAAAACCTCACCATATTTAGGGTCGGGCAGAATTTCACGCTTTTTCGGAGATGATTTTCTCATAATTCAATTTTGCTTAATTATTTTTTCGCTTTAGGACGTTTTGCACCGTATTTGGAACGGCGTTGTTTGCGACCGTCCACACCTGAGGTATCAAGGGTACCACGAATAATGTGATAACGGACACCGGGAAGATCTTTCACCCTGCCGCCGCGTATCATAACAATAGAGTGCTCCTGCAAATTATGTCCCTCACCCGGTATATAGGCATTAACTTCTTTCTGATTTGTTAAGCGGACACGTGCAACCTTACGCATAGCCGAGTTCGGCTTTTTAGGAGTTGTTGTATAAACACGCACACAAACACCGCGTCTCTGCGGACTGGAATCAAGGGCAGGCGACTTGCTTTTGTCGGTCAGTTTCTTACGTCCTTTTCTAACTAATTGTTGAATTGTTGGCATGGCAACGTTGTTATTGTATTGATTTTCTTTGTTTTATCTTACAGTATTGTTTTTCCTGAAAGAGGGCTGCAAAGATAAGACAAATTTTTGAAATAAACAAGCAAAAGTTAATTTTTTTATTAAATGATAAAAATTACTATCTTTGTTACAGTAAATTTTTTCAAATTTTATGCAAGATCCACTTTTTTCGCCTTCCATCATTGAGAAAGCACTCGCAGTTCACGGTATCACTAATGTCGGTACCGCCTCTATCAGAGAAATCAAAAAACTTATTAACGACATTGAAGCCGAAAGCGATATGAAATTTATCCGTATGGAGATGGGTATCCCCGGCTTGTCTGCCGTACAAACAGGTATTGATGCCGAAATTGAAGCACTCCGCAAGGGCGTGGGTGCAATTTATCCCGATGTGTACGGTATTCCCGAACTTAAAAACGAAATATCGCGTTTTGTGAAAAATTTTACGGGAATTGATGTGCTACCCTCTTCGTGTGTTCCGACTGTCGGTTCAATGCAGGGAAGTTTCGCCGCATTTTTAACTCTGTCGCGTGCGCAAAAAGGAAAGGACACAACGCTTTTTATTGACCCGGGATTTGCTGTCCATAAACAACAGCACCGTCTTTTGCAAATTCCTTACGAATCATTTGACGTATATTCATACAGAGGTCAGGCATTGCGTGAAAAACTTGAAAGTTATCTTGCAAAAGGCAATATCTCATCTATATTTTATTCCAATCCTAATAATCCGAGCTGGATTTGTTTTACCGAAGATGAATTGCAAGTCATAGGGGAACTTGCCGCAAAATACAATGTTATAGTTATGGAAGATCTTGCTTATTTCGGCATGGATTTTCGCGTTGATATTGGTACGCCGGGTGTTCCTCCGTATCAGGCAACGGTGGCACGCTATACCGACAAGTATATTCTTTTTATTTCAAGTTCAAAGGCGTTCAGTTATGCGGGACAACGTATGGGCATGATGGTTATTTCCGATAAACTGTTTAAAACGAAATTCCCCGACTTTGAGCGTTTTTACAGCAGTACGGAATTTGGGCACACAATGGTTTTTGAAACTATTTATCCGTTGTCGTCCGGTACGGCACATTCGCCTCAATACGGTTTGGCTGCTATTCTTAAAGCGGCTAACGACGGACAATATAATTTCGTGCAGGAAACACGAGTTTATGCCGACAAAGCACGCGAATTAAAGCGTATGTTTCTCGCCAACGGCTTCCATATCGTTTACGATCATGATATTGAACAACAAGTGTCGGATGGTTTTTACTTTACAGTGGGTTACGGTTCGCTTTCGGGCGACGAACTTCTGCATAATCTGCTTTATTTCGGCGTAAGCGCGATTTCTTTAAGCATTACAGGAAGCGAGCGGCAGGGTATTCGGATTTGCGTTTCGCTTGTTTCCACCTCATCATTTCCCGAACTTGAAAGACGGTTGCAGATGTTTCATGAATGGCAGGGATAATTATTTCCAGCGTTTATGGGACCACAGCCAAATAGACGGTTGTTCCTCAATATTCTGTTCAAGCATTGCGGCATAGCGTTTTATTACTTCGCCCTCTGCACAGTCTGCGGCATTGTCGGTAATTAAACGAAAATCTATTTTGTAATGCCCGCGCCGCGTACGTAAAATATGTTTATAGAGAACAACAGCATTTGTCTTACGTGCAAATATTTCAACACCCGGAAAAAACGTTGACCGCTGGTTTAGAAAATTGAAAATGTATTCTTCACTCGTCTTCTTTACAGGGGCATACTGGTCGTTGCCGAAAATATAAATGCCTTTTACCTCATCAAGATATTTCTTCGCTTCCCATACAGGGATATACTGCGTATCAAACCGCTCGCGTACATTTTTCAGAATTATGTCGGCAAGTTTATTATGAAGCGGCTTGTATGTTACATACACATTTTTTACTTGTTCCTTGCGCGAAGCAACGATATTGAGCAATTCATAATTCCCGCAATGCCCCATGCAAACAATTATCTGCCTGCCCTGTTGTTGATAATCTTTAACAAAAGAAGTATTTTCTACGGTTATACGTTTACCAAGCGATTTTGAAGAAGCGGAAAACACCTTAAGAAGTTCAGGAAAAAAATCGGCAAAAACATTTTGAAATTCTTTGCGCTGCTGTTTAATCCAAGCATATTTTTGATGCGGAAAAGAACGTGATAAGTTTTGTACAATAACATCGTACCGATAAATACGCAATAACCATTTTACAGGGATAAACATAATATACAGCAGCCGCAAAGGAAGCAAACTGATCAAATATAATATTGAATATACTGCGTAATACATCATAGAATATTTGCAAGTTGCTCTTTAATTTTTTCAAGTTCGTCTTTCATTTCTACTACGATTTGCTGCATAACGGCATCGTTTGCCTTTGACCCCGCAGTATTTACTTCACGTCCTATTTCCTGTGCAATAAAGCCGAGTTTTTTGCCGACTGTTGCATTAGCGGCTTCTTTACAGGTCGCCCTGAAGAACTCACAATGCTGTTTCAGCCGCGTAATTTCTTCTGTAATATCAAATTTTTCAAGATAGAAAAATATTTCCTGTTCAAATCTTGCACTGTCTATTTGCGCGTGTTCAATCACTTCCTGCAATTTGCCTGTAAGACGTTCACGCAGCGCGGGTATTCTCTTTTTTTCAAACGGAATGATTTTTTTGAACAGTGCATTTTCTATCAATTTTATGCGTGACAGTAAATCATTTTTCAATGCCGCTCCTTCAATAAGACGCGTGCGCTCAACCTCTTTAACTGCTTTTTCCAAAACGGTTAATGCTACTGCTTTTTCGCCTGATGAAACTTCTCTTACATTTGCGCGAAGTTGCGGCATTACGGACAACTGCACTGCAAGCGGCAAAATATTTTCAAAATCAAGAGGGAGTGCATTTTTTTTACTCAAATATTTTAATCCTGCAATATATCCTTTAACTGCTTCCTCATCTATGAAAGCAACATCCTTATCTGTTTTTTCAATATAAAAAGTGTATTCTATTTTTCCGCGCAAAAGAATCTCGCTTATACAAGAACGAAAATCACTGTCAAGAATTTTATACTCTTCGGGTAAACGAGCATAAAGATCTAACTGTTTACTGTTAATGGTGCGTATTTCGCAGGTAATTATTCTTGAACCGAAATTTCCTTTTGCCCGCCCATATCCTGTCATTGACTTCATCCGTTTATCATTTTTTTGCTTACGCCGCAAAGATACGATTTAGCCGGATATAATTGGGGATTTATTAAACAGCATTAAAAATAAAACATAAGATTCAGAAATCCCGCCGGTCTTGCATTCAGCAAAAAATTATCGGACGTCGGAATATCACGCTTTTCCTCAGTATAAACTTCCTCGTATTTCCATTCCTCATGAACTCGCTTCTGTTCCCCATTATGGGTGGCTCTGCCGGACAGGTCAAACTCTACACCTATGGAAATATTTTTGCAGATAAAAAAGTCCATGCCCATAAATGCCGTTGCACCGTAACTTACAGAATTGCTCTTTGAGGACAGAACTCTGTCTATACTTACATTATTGTAAGAAATATTACCGCCGAAATTGGTAGTAGAAGGGTAAAAATTGGCGGTACCTATATCGTTACCGTAAACATACGAAGTATTATCATATCCGTAGCCGACAAACAATTCACCACCAAAATACGCCGATGCACGCCAAAATGACTTGCGCCATTCGCCACCTATACCTATTTCAAAACTACCCACGTTGTATTTGGCTGCATCAACGGTTTCTATATCGGATAAAGGGTCTATGGAATATTGATAGTCATCACGAACGAACCTCCGAACGGTGTTTGACTGTATATCTACGTCTAACCTCACACGCAGAGCGACTTTGTCAGTGAGAAAGTATTTTAAGAAAAAGTCGGACTGAAAATTGTGAATTGCATTTTCAGAGCCGGTACCGTTTATCCGCCCATACGTTTCAGAGCCTATAAATCTTACAATCTGAGCCATATCCACGCCGAAAGACAGATTGCCTTTTTGGGGAAACAACGCGGAATAATCTTTTTTTGTTTCTTCCTGAGCGGACATTAAACCGATTGAAGAAAGCAGCATCATAAATATTATTATTCGTTTCATATTATTATCCTCCTGAAATATTTTAATTTCCAAACAGTAATGTGTTGTCTATTGCAGTGTTACCTGTCGGGTAGGATTCACCTATTCCATCCTCCGCCGTAAAAGTGTAACGAATTTGGTAACTGTTCACTGTTTCTTCATCGTCCCATATTTCTACATACTGATATTCTGCCATAAAAGAAGTGCTGAAAACAATACCGGCATAACCACCATCAACCATAGGAACTTCTAAGGAAACAGCACCATTTACACCCACCTGAATATCTTTATATGAGGGTTCATAAATAGTATTGTTGCGACCATACAGAAAAATAGAACAGTCTATTTTTGTGCCGGAGGGTATTACGTCAATAATTCCATAAGAACTGTCCAAACTGTATGTTTGACCATTATGGGTATAAAATCCTGAACTGTTCAAAGAATATTTGCGGGTGTATTTATTAACGTATTTCGCAGTACCGGAATATTCAACATTTTTGTTTGGAATTATTTCCTCGCCGACGGAAGCACCTTCAACAAATCTAAAGTCCATTACGATATTATTGCTCTGGCTTAAAGAAAAACTTGTGGGAGCAAATACATAATGTGTTCTGCCTGCACCTTTCACATATTCGTAATCATAACCGCTACTTGCAACAAAAACGGTTACACCCGACGAGGGAACAGGAATGTCCACAGAATATTTGCCGCTGTTGCCCACAACTGCCTTTACTGTGTGGTAGCCCTCGGCGGAACTTGTTCTGTCATAATTACCAAAAGGTATTTTAAATTCAAGTTCCGTGCCGGAAGGTACAGCCACATCACCTATACCGGACACTGTTGCTTTTGCAAAGCCGCTGATTGTAGTCTTCGGAAATTTATCCGCATTAAACTGTTCGGAAAGTTCGTACTTTTTGCAGGAAGTCAGCATCAAAATTGAGCAGCAAAACAGCACTGCGTAAGAAAGAATGTTTCGTTTCATTGTTTTAATTTTTTTTGTTTTTGTTTATAAATAAAAAAACTCACCCTTTCCCATCAGGAAAAAGTGAGTTATATGTATCTCTGTATGACTGTTACTGTCGAGCATATTTACTATACCGCACAACTTTAAAAATATATTATAAGTTTGACCTGTTATGATGTGCAGTATCAATTTTGCAAAGTTATGTTTTTTTTGATAAAATTACTATTACGGTTTTTAAAAACACAATATGCAACACGAAAAATGGCGGACTTTCATCCGCCATTTTTCCTTTTGAAATCATGAAAAAAAACAGCTAACCCATCACAGGTTCAATATACGCTTTGTAACCCTGTTGCCGGAGTCATCTA
>JAIRNR010000100.1 GCA_031257915.1 Bacteroidales bacterium | reverse complement strand
TAGATGACTCCGGCAACAGGGTTACAAAGCGTATATTGAACCTGTGATGGGTTAGCTGTTTTTTTTCATGATTTCAAAAGGAAAAATGGCGGATGAAAGTCCGCCATTTTTCGTGTTGCGTCTTTTATCTTTTATCGAAAGCGCAAATTATAAAGGTAAAAACTCCGCAATCTCAACACTGTTACGAATAATCTCCCGCATCCGGTCAAGCGAGTCGACAACGTTTAATGCTTTCGCCTGTACCATAATATTGCCGATAGCGGTTGCTTCCCCAGGTCCTGCCACAACAGGAAAACCGATAGCGTTTGCGGTCATTTGGTTTAGCAGATTGTTCTTCGAGCCGCCGCCTATGATATGCAGTTTTTCTATTGGAAACGGTGCTACTTTTCGTAAGTTTTCAAGTACGATTTTATATTTGTTCGACAGTGAATTGAAAATACAGTAAATAAATTCTGCTTCTGTTTGCGGTGCGTGCTGCCCGCTATTACGGCAATAATCTACAATCGCCTGTGTCATACTTTGAGGGTTGGCAAAAGAAGTGTGGTCGGGATCTATTATTGATTTGAAATTCGCTCCCATAGCGCATAAATCAACAATTTCGGAATAACCGTATGTTTTTCCTTTTGCTTCCCACTCTTTGCGGCACTGTTCCAACAGCCACATTCCCGTTATATTTTTTAGAAAACGTATCGTGTTGTCAATACCGCCTTCATTGGTGAAGTTTAACTCGAAACTTTCGTCTGTTATAATCGGCTCACTTACTTCAATGCCCATTAGCGACCAGGTACCGGAACTTAAATAGGCAAAATTTTTACTTTCAGCGGGAATAGCCGCAACAGCCGAACCCGTATCGTGTCCTGCAACGGCAATAACAGGCACTTGACCGACTCCGCACTCTTGCGCCAACGCAGGCAAAAGTGTTCCGATAATTGTTCCCGAAGGCACAATATCGGGTACTATTGATGTGTTTATGCCGATACTCTCAAAAAAACGTTTTTCAATTTTTTTTGTTTTTGCATTTACAAATTGCGAAGTAGAGGCAATGCTGTATTCGCATATTTTTTTGCCTGTAAGCAGATATGAAAGTGCGTCGGGAATAAAGAGCATTGTTTCTGCGTGATTCAGTGCTGATGAATTTTCTTTTTTTGCTGCAAAAAGTTGGAAAATGCTGTTAAAATTCAATGTTTGAATACCTGTTGCCTGATAAACATCTTTTTTGGGAATTTTGGCAAAAAATTCTTCAGGTGCGCCGTCAGTATATGGATCGCGGTATGAGCGCGGACAGCCCAAAAGCGAACCGTCTGCCGCCACATATACAAAATCAACTCCCCAGGTATCTATACCGATAGCACTGAGAGTGTAGCCCTCCGTATGTGCGGTTTTAAGTCCGCGTTTCAGTTCTTCGTACAGCGAATAAATATTCCAGTAATATTTGTTGCCGATATGCAGTATGTTGTTCGGAAAACGTGTCAGCTCTTTAATTTCAAGTTTTCCGTTTGACAGCGTGCCGATAATTGAACGTCCGCTTGTTGCACCGAGGTCGAAAGCAAAAAAATGTTTCATACGATAATGATTGAGTTTATGGTTTTAGACAAAATATTACGAAACAGTTCAATGTCTGTTTGAAATTACAAAGGTATTGTTTTCGTTTTATTTTTTATCGTTGTTGTTAATAATTTGCGCATGTTGCCAAAATCCATCGCGCAATTTCATCCAGCACTTCGGGAGAGAATGTTTGTTCGATAGCAGAATATTCGGCAGGTAAACCGGTTTGACATTCCTGAAACAAATGGTTCAGGCGTGGAAAGATTTTGACGCTGACATTCCTGTTGCCCCCTTGCGCTAATGCCCTGCTGATGGCTTCCGTATTGATTTTTGCAGGTACCTGAACATCTCTCTCTCCGTTCAAAATCATCACGGGGCACTTGACTTTTATAAGTGTTTGGGCAGGGTCATATTTAAGAATATATTTTACCCACGGGTTTAATAATTGTTTGATTTGCGTGCCGATAAACACTTCGGCAGACATGTCTCCCGTAATAGCCTTGTTTTTGGCAATTTCCTGTTCAAGAGCCGACCTTAAAGCAGCAGAGTCAGCATTGTCAGATATCATTTCATAAAACGAACGGTTAATACTGAGTGTACTTTGAATCTGCTGTTCATCTATATTGTATGCTCTTTGAATCATTTCGGATTGGAGTAGCAGCAGCGAATCGCCCCTGATACCGACACCTGCCAGCATAATAACGAATGCAATATCGTCAGGACGTTGAGCCGCAACAGCAGGAGCAATTATGCCGCCCTCACTGTGACCTGCAAGACCAATCTGTGAAGATTTTATTTCTTTTCTCGTTTTCAGATAATCAAATGCTGCTTCCGCATCCGTAGTTAAATCGGCAGTTGTAGCCTTACTGAAATCACCTTCCGAAG
This sequence comes from Bacteroidales bacterium, assembly GCA_031257915.1. Taxonomy (GTDB): domain Bacteria; phylum Bacteroidota; class Bacteroidia; order Bacteroidales; family P3; genus JAIRNR01. Next base: position 15,467 of record JAIRNR010000100.1, on the reverse strand, counting down.
CGGCTGTTCCACGATCGTCATAACGCAGGACGGCGATTCCGTTGTGCGTCAGGTAATCGGCAATAACAAGAAACGGCTTGTGTCCCATCAATTCTTCATCGCGGTTTTGCGCTCCGCTACCGCTTATCAGCACAACGGCAGGAAAAACGCCTTTGCTGTTGGGTAAAGTCAGTGTGCCCGCAAGTTTTATCCCTGCTTTTCTGTTCTCAAAAACTACTTCCTCTTCCACGTATGGATAAGGTTTTAGCGGCTCCTGTGGTCGCCTGACTTCCTCTTTATAAATTTCTTCTTTCGTCAGTTTCAGCGGAAACGCCATTCCGTTTTGGGTGAATGTGCCGTCAATTATACCATCCTGACCAAGCATGCCTTTATATTCAATGCTAAGATTGGCGATTGAAAGTTCAAGGGACGACTCACGGTATATTACTGACGATACTTTAAGTCCCGCGGCACCCTGGTCGGGAATGTCCATAGTAGCCGAATAACCGCTTTCAGACTTGTCTATATGAAAAACAAGTTTCAATTGAATACCCTGAACTTTCAGTGCCCCATTCCAATCCCCTGTAATTTCCTGACAGTGTGCTATACATGTTATAAAGTAAAATAATAATGTGATGAAGATTTTATTCATATCTTTTAGACCATTATTTTAGTTTTTAAGATGGTATCTTTGCCGGTTAATTTTGGTAAAGTTACTATTTATTTTTATTCTTTTATGCGGCGTTATTTATTTGACGATTTTTGTCTTTGTCATCTTTACTCGTTTTTGCGAAGTTGCGATTAAGTGAGATGGGGGTACATCATAGTATTTGCGAGTTAATCAACATTTTCATATCTTTGTATCACGAAAGCGGTAGTAGCTCAGTTGGTAGAGCGCAAGCTTCCCAAGCTTGAAGTCGAGGGTTCGAGCCCCTTTTACCGCTCGGTCTTGAAAACATTGCAAACACAGCAATAACAAAGGAAAGACGGCAGATTACGGAGAACCGCAATAATTCCGCAAAAAGTTAAACTTTTAAAAGCCTGCTTAATTATTTAAGGTGAATTTTACTCCCTTTGGGCAGTTGAATCTATAGAAGAAATAAAAGCCCCTTTCAACTTCAACAAAGCCTTTTCAAGCACAGAGCGCGGGCAGCCAATATTAAGCCGCATAAAACCGGTGCCGCTGTTACGACCCTCGCCGCAAACACCGAAAATCTCCCCATCATTCAACGCTAACCCCGCCTTATTAACAAAAAAGTCAACAAGTTCCTTATGCCGCAAGCCAAGTCCGCGGCAATCAAGCCACATCAAAAATGACGCTTGTGGAATAACAGTCTTTATTTTCGGGATTTCACGCTCAATAAATTGTGCAACAAAACGCACATTATCTTCAAGATATTCTACAAGCTGTTCCCGCCATTCGTTGCCGCAGGTAAACGCAGCCTCTGCCGCAATAACAGACAGAAAAGGCGCGGAATTATGCTCATTCGCTTTCAGATGATTGTAAAACGGTACGCGAAGTTCGTCATTGGGAATAATAAAAAACGAACTGTTCATTCCCGCCATATTAAACGTCTTGGATGGTGCATGCAGAGTTATGCTGCCTGAGCGTGCTTCGTCCGAAACAGTTGCGTATGGTACATGTTTGTTGCCGAAAAGTGTTAAATCACTATGAATTTCGTCAGACACAACAAGTACATTTCTTTTTGCGCATATTTCAGCCAAACGTTGCAGCGATTCTCTTTTCCAGACAATACCTGCCGGATTATGAGGATTGCTTAACAACAGCACCTTGCATCTGTCGTCAAGCACCTTTTCCAACTGTTCAAAATCCATTTCGTAACAACTTTCGGAAGCACCGTTGTACCGCAGCGGATTATACACTGCTTCTATACCGGTATTTTGCGGTACAAGACGGAAAGGGTGATATACAGGCGGCTGGATAACAACTTTATCTCCCTTTTTTACAAAATATTCAAGAATAAGTGCAATGCCGTGAACAACGCCGGGTACGAATGAAAGCCATTCTTGCTTTATATCCCATCCATGACGGTCTTTCATCCACTTTACAACAGATGGAAAATATGCGGGTGATGTTACAGTATAGCCGAGAACAGGGTGTTCGAGGCGATTTTTTAAAGCATTTATTATAAACGGCGGAGTTTCAAAATCCATATCGGCAACCCAGAGAGGAATCAGGTCGGGTCTTCCGAAATTTGCTTTGAGCATATCCGTTTTCACAGCATTTGTGCCGTTGCGGTCAATGATTTTATCAAAATTGTACATCATTTGTATTATCTTTGCAGATTGTTGCATATTATGCAAAAATAGTGAAAATTATGCGTGAAATTTTAGATACTCCTTTTCCGAAAAACGATCCTTACGGTTCGCTTGCAATGCCCATCTATCATACAGCTGCTTATGAGTTCGGTACTGCAGCGGAAATGGAAGATGCTTTTACAGGCAAGGTTGCGGGTTTTGTCTATTCGAGAATTGCAAATCCGACTGTTGCGCATTTTGAAGAGCGCGTTAAAAGAGTAACAGGTGCGCAAAATGTGCTTGCTTTTAATTCCGGCATGGCGGCAATTTCAGGGACCTTTATAACTTTGGCATACAGTGGCGGCAATATAGTAACATCGCCGCATCTTTTCGGCAATACATATTCTTTCTTTGCAAGCACTCTGAAATCATTTGGTGTTGAAACGCGTTTTTGCGATATGACTTCCGCTTCGGCTGCGGCAGCTTCAATTGATAAAAATACATGCGCTGTTTTTCTTGAAATAATTACTAATCCGCAAATGGAAGTTGCAGATTTAAAAGCACTCTCGGCAGTGTGTCGTGCTGCGGGTGTACCGCTTGTCGCCGATACGACTGTAATTCCGTTCACGCACTTTAAGGCTTCTGATTTTGGTGTTGATATTGAAATCGTATCATCAACAAAATATATTTCGGGCGGAGCAACTTCGCTTGGCGGAATAGTGATTGATTATGGCACATATTCAGGTGAAAAATCTCCCAAACTTGCAAATATTCCGGAATCGGAGGGATGTACGCTTTTTTTTACAAGATTACAGCGCGAAGTACATCGCAATCTCGGCGCATTTATGCCGCCGGAAACCGCATATCTGCAAACGCTGGGACTTGAAACAACGCCATTGCGGTACGAAAAAACATCACGCAGTTGTAAAGCACTTGCCGAGCGGTTGCAGCAACATCCGGCAGTTATTTCAGTGCAGTATCCCGCGTTAAGGACAGATAAATTTTACTCGCTTGCCGCGCAGCAATTCGGTGAATTTTGCGGCTCAATGTTTACATTTGACGCCGCTTCCCGCGAAAAAGCATTTGCGTTTATTGATAATCTGCATTTAATCCGCAGGGCGACAAACCTGTTTGACAATCGTTCACTCGCAATCCATCCTGCAAGCACAATATTCGGCACATTCACTCCCGAAATGCGTGCGGCGATGGACGTAAAAGATACTACAATTCGCTTGTCTGTCGGATTGGAAGATATTGAGGATTTGTATAACGATATAGCACAGGCATTAGCAAAATGAAAAAAATCCTGATAATAGACGATGAGCCGTTAATCCGCGAAACCCTCAAAGAAATTATCGAATACGAGGGCTATGAAGTAATGCTCGCCGAAGATGGTGTAAAAGGTTTGCAAATATTAAAAAAAGGAAAATTCAACGCTGTCTTTTGCGATATAAAAATGCCGCGTATAGACGGACTTGAGGTTCTGCAAAAAGCAAAAGCAATTACAGACACTCCGTTTATAATGATTAGCGGACACGCTACAATTGAAAATGCTGTTGAAGCAATGAAACAGGGTGCATTTTATTTTATAGAAAAACCCCTCGACCTTAACAGAATCCTTATTACTCTCCGCAATGCGTTGGATAAAGAAGAACTTCTTTCGCAAACAGTACAGCTTACAGCCCAAAAAGAAGAGCTCGTAAAACAAAATAAATCACTCAAAGATGAGGTCGCACAAAAATACAATATAATTGGCTCGTCGGCATCATTAAAACAAGTTTTGGAAATGGCAGACACAGTCGCAGCCACCGATGCCCGCGTGCTTGTTACAGGTGAGAACGGAACAGGAAAGGAACTTCTTGCCCGCCGCATTCACGAAAAAAGTGCAGTAGCATCCGGTGCATTTGTTGCTGTTAACTGTGCTGCGATTCCCGCCGAACTTATAGAAAGCGAACTGTTCGGGCATGAAAAAGGATCATTCACTTCCGCTATCAAGCAGCGTAAAGGCAGCTTTGAACAGGCAGACGGCGGTACGCTCTTTCTTGATGAAATAGGCGATATGTCTTTATCTGCACAGGCAAAAGTACTGCGTGCATTGCAGGAAAACCGTATAACCCGCGTTGGCGGAGAAAGCACAATTCAGATAAAAGTCCGCGTGATAGCCGCCACCAACAAGGACATGAAAAAAGAAATTGAGCAGGGGCATTTCCGTCAGGACCTCTACCACCGTATAAGCGTGGTAGTCCTGCGCCTGCCCTCGCTTCATGAACGCAAGGAAGATATACCCGAACTCGTGAATTACTTTATGCGCGATATTGCGCTTTCTATGGGCAAGCAAGCCTTGCAGATAGATAAACCCGCGCTCGCCTTACTGCAAGACCATATTTGGACAGGCAATATCCGCGAACTGCGCAACGTAGTTGAACGGCTTTTGATTTTTGGAAAGGGTAAAATAACCACAGAGGATGTGGAAAAATTTATGTAAATTGATTTGAAACGAACGTATGAACATAATAATACCAATGGCAGGAATGGGAACGCGGTTAAGACCGCATACGCTGACCACACCGAAACCGCTTATCAGATTTGCGGGCAAGGCAATGGTAGAACATATCATTGACGAGATTGCTCTGTCGCTTGGTAATGGTACGGACGGCGATAATGTGAAGATTGATGAAATCGGCTTTGTTTGCGGACATTTCGGTGAAAAAGCGGAAAAAGAATTGATTGAATGTGCTTCAGCCAAAGGCGCGGCAGGGCATATTTTTTATCAGGATGAGCCGCTTGGTACGGGTCATGCTATCCTCTGCGCGAAACCGCTTTTGCACGGTGAAGTTATTGTTGCTTTTGCAGACACGCTTTTCACATGCAGTGAAAAGATGTTATCAGGCAATACAGATGCGGCACACAGTGACGAACAGGCAGAAGTGGTAATTTTCACAAGCAAAGTAAAAAATCCGCAGGCATTCGGTGTTGTAATCACAGACGAAACAGGACATATAAACGGTTTTATGGAAAAACCACAAGTGTTTATTTCCGACGAGGCAATTATTGGCATTTATTATTTCAGAGATGGCGGGATATTATGTGCGGAATTGCAAAATCTGATAGATAATGATTTCAGACATGGTAAGGAATATCAACTTACGGACGCTCTTGAAAATATGCTCAAAAAGAATATAAGTTTTGTAAAGGCAAGTGTAAAAGAATGGCTCGATTGTGGTAACAAAGACGCAACGATTAACGCACATTCGCATCTGCTTGAACAAAAACCGAATCTGCATTATGTAAGTCAGGATGTGACTGTAAGTAATTCGGAAATTATCCGTCCGTGTTATATTGCGGATGGCGTAATACTGGAAGATGCAGTGATAGGACCTTTCGTATCATTAGAAAAAAAATCAACTGTAAAAAAATCAACATTAAAACACAGTATTGTTCAAGAAGAAACAATTATTGAAAACAGTATATTGACAAAATCAATGCTTGGTATCAGAACTGTTGTAAAAAATCACAACGGAGAGATTAGTATTGGTGATTATTCGGAAGTAGTATGACAAAGAAAAAAATATTATTTTGCGGGTTGACGGTGATATTTGTAATAGCGGTTGCAAATGGCAATAATAACATTCGCCGCAGTGATTCCCTGTTTATGGAGGGTATTCGTTATCACTTTACGAACCAAAGTGAGAAAGCGTTTGAATCGTATTATTTATCGTCAAATATAAATCCCGGCAACTATGCCGCATACTATGAAATATCACGCTTATACAAAGAACAGGGACGTATGAGCGACGCTATTGTTTATGGTGAAAGAGCATTTATGCTTGCGCCCAAAAACAAATATATCGGTGAATTTCTCGCTTCAATATATACTCAAACGTACCAGTTTGAAAAAGCGGCAGATGTATATTTAAAACTTGTAAACGAATATCCGGAAAATCTCGAATATGCTTATCAAGCCGCCGATTCCTACATAAATATCGGCAATTTGCGCAAAGCAATAAGCATATATGATAATCTTGAAAAACGCTACGAAATCACAGACGACTGGGTGCGTGAAAAGGTTAAACTTTATATGGCGCTTGGCGATAAAAAATCACTTGAAAGTGCGAAATACGAACTGGAAAAAGCCGCAAAAGCATTCCCGAACGAAGTGAAATATTACGAAATGCTTGCTGAAATGGCAATGAACAGCAGGGATTATAAGGAAGCGGAAAAATATTATAAAAAAATAATAGAGATTGATTCGTGTAACGAACTTGTTCATTTTTCGCTTGCCGATTATTATCGTAAGATTGGAGATAATGTAAAGTCATATCAGGAACTTATAAAGGGAGTGGAAAATCCGAAAGTAGGCTATGAAACGGTAATGCAGGTTATTTCTACCTATTTCAAAACAAACGACGCGGCACTTAGAAAAAACAGACAGGTTGTTGCCGAACAGACAGACAAAGTTTTGCAGGCGGTTGTAAAAGCATATCCCGACAAACAGCAACCTGTTTTTTTCTCAATAATGCTCGCATTTCAACTTGAAAAATACGATTTGGTTTTGGAGCGTATAGCAGAATTTAAAAAGAATAAAAATCCCGATATGCAAATGAATCATACCATTTTGCAGATAGAGGCAGATATTTTATTTGATATAAAAGAATACGGCAAATCGTTTGCAATTTTTGATACGCTGTTGCTGCTTTACCCGAACGATATTACGATAAAAAATAATTACGCTTACTATCTTTCATTGCAAAAAGTTCGGCTTGATTTGGCGGAAACATTAGCGGCTGAAGTATGCGAAAAAGAGCCGGACAACGCAACGTATCTTGACACGTACGGCTGGATTTTTTACGTTAAGGGCGATTACGAAAGGGCAAAAGAAATTTTTGAAAAAGCGATGAAATATGGCGGTGCGGCGAATGAAACAATAAAAAAACATTACAGCGAAGTGCTTAAAGCATTAAAAGAAGGACGTATCGCAGTGTTGCCCGATACAACGGCAGTTTCAGCAGATACAACTTTTTCAGCCAATATAAAATGTGTAGTTTCAGGATTGATGGACGATGATGTTACGTTAAGCGGAAAAATAAAAATTTCCACTACTAACGGCGGTTGGATAAGTTTGGGCATGGGCATTATTGAAGCACTGCGCATTCGCTTTTACAGTGATTCTATTTTTATTATAAATAAATTGGAAAACAGTTGTATTATTGAAAGCGGAGTACCGACAAATATTTTATCAATAATATTTATGGGACAGTGTGACATGCCCGATTACTCGTTAAAGGTCAGCGGCTTTTCACTTAGCGTGGAGGAATGTACGCCAACGTCTTTTACGCTTTCGGCGAGTTTCGGCAGCAATCCGGTAACTCTTAAACTTCAATATCAAAATATAGAAAAAAATAAATTTGTAGATATGCCGTTTCGTTTGCCCGCAGGGTGTAAATAATTATTATGCTTAAAAAATATTTTTTATGGTTTGTTATTATGGGAATGTTTTGCTCAGGTATTGCGCAGACCCAGTCAAAGAAAACGCTTGAAAGCAACAAGAAAAAAATAGAACAGGAAATAGCGCAAACATCGGAGCTTTTGAAACAAACGCGCCAAAATAAAAAAAGTTCGGTAAAAGAACTTGAACTGCTTGGTAAAAATATTTCAAATCGTCAAAAAATTGTTACTGGATTAAATAAGGAAATAACGAATACCGACATAAAAATCCGCAAGCACAGTGCGGCGGTAAACAGACTGAGCGATGATATTGCCAAACTTAAAAGCGAATATGCGCGTATGTTGCAATCGTCGTATTTACACAGAAATTCATACAGCAAAATAATGTATGTGTTTGCGTCTAAAGATTTTTTTCAGGCATATCGCCGTATTCTTTATATCCGTCAGTACAGCGACTATCAGAAAAAACAGGTAGCGTTAATTGAAGCAAAACAAGTTGCGCTTAATGAAAATATTTCTGCCTTGCAAAAAGAAAAAGGTATAAAAGATAAACTTCTCAAAGAAGAAACAATAGAAAAAGAAAAACTGCAAAAGGAACAGCAGGCGAAAAATAAAGTTCTCAGTGATTTGAAAAAGCAGGAAAAACGGCTTGTTGCCGACCTTGAAAAAAAGCAAAAAAAAGTGCGGGAACTCAATGCCAAAATCCAAAAAATAATTCAGGCGGAAATAACTGCATCTCAAAAAAAGGCAGAATCCGAAGGCAAACCGAAAACGACAGTTTATGCACTGACGCCTGAGGAAAAGAATTTGTCAAATAACTTTGCAGCAAATAAAGGACGTTTGCCGTGGCCTACTGAAAAAGGGACTGTCAGCGAATATTTCGGTACGCACGACCATCCGGTAATTAAAAATGTTAAAGTAACAAACAACGGTATAAATATCCTTACCGAGCGCGGAGGTAGCGCACGCGCTGTTTTTGACGGCAAAGTAACGAATATAGGTATAATTTACGGCTTAAAATTTGTTATGGTGCGGCATGGCGAATACACAACCGTTTATTCCAATCTTGACGATGTATCCGTTCAAACAGGGCAAACAGTAAAAACAAAACAAAAGATAGGACGTATCCACACATCCGAAGAGGGCGATACCGAACTGCAATTCCAAGTGTGGAAAAGCACAACAAAAATGGATCCGATGGGTTGGATAGCAAAATAAATATTTTAATTAAGTTTATAATTATATGAAACAGATTTTTCTAACAGTATTAACTCTAATCTCTTTTTCCTGTATGACTTCTTCGCAAAGCAAAACGCCGATAATCGTTATTCACACAACATTCGGCGATATGAAAGTAAAACTGTATGATGAAACTCCGCAACATCGGGATAATTTTTTAAAACTTGTGCGGGATAATTTTTACGACGAACTTATTTTTCATCGTGTTATAAAAGAATTTATGATACAGGGAGGAGATCCTGATTCCCGGAATGCGGCGGAAGGGCAGCGTCTCGGCAGCGGCGGACTTGATTATACCATACCTGCCGAATTTGTAAGCACACTTTATCACAAAAAGGGCGCACTCGCAGCCGCTCGTACAGGCGACAATGCAAATCCTGAAAAGCGGTCATCCTCATGCCAGTTTTACATTGTGCAGGGTAAGCATTGGCTGCCTGAGGAAATAAATATGATGAAAAGTCCGCAGTACGGTTTTAAATTTACTCCGGAAGCGGAAAAAACATATCAGACTGTTGGCGGTACGCCGTTTCTTGATGGGCAATACACTGTTTTCGGAGAAGTTATAGAAGGGATGGATGTGATAGATAAAATTGCTTCGCAGCCCACCGACGGTAACGACCGCCCTCTGAAAGATGTTATAATGAGTATAACCATAGATAAATAATATGCAATACAAAGTAGAAATAGAACAATTATTACAGGAAGCGCAGAGTATTACTTTTGCCTGCGTGGAAGAAGTTGAGAATTATCGTATTCGGCTTCTTGGAAAAAAAGGTGTCCTGGGTGATTTGTTCGAGAAGTTTAAAACAATACCGAATGAAGAAAAGCGTGAAGTCGGGCAGGCACTTAACGCATTAAAAACAGCGGTAGAAAATGCAATAGCAACTGCACGTGAAAAGTTTGAAAATACTGTTTCCGACAGTCGCGAAATTGACGATTTAACACGTCCTTCCGGTGGCGAAAACGGTCATCGCCACCCGATATGGCAGATACGCGATAAAATAATAGATATTTTTTCACGCATAGGATTTGTCGTTGCTGAGGGACCTGAAATTGAAGATGACTGGCATAATTTTTCGGCTCTTAATTTTCCGCCCGACCACCCTGCGCGTGATATGCAGGATACATTCTTTGTTGAGAGCGGCGATAATACAAATAATATCTCGCTTCGCACTCATACCTCATCTGTTCAGGTACGGATAATGGAAAAACAGAAACCGCCGATTCGCGCTATTTTTCCCGGACGTGTATATCGTAACGAAGCAATATCGGCTCGTGCGCACTGTTTTTTTCATCAGGTAGAAGGGCTTTATATAGATAAGAATGTTTCATTCGCCGACCTTCGTGAAACACTTCTTTATTTCGCGAAAGAGATGTTCGGCAGCAGCACGAAAATACGCCTGCGTCCGTCATATTTTCCATTTACGGAGCCAAGCGCGGAGATGGACATAGAATGTTCGCTTTGCGGAGGCAAGGGCTGTCCTTTTTGCAAGCATACAGGCTGGGTAGAAATTCTCGGTTGCGGGATGGTTGACCCGAACGTATTGGAAAATTGCAATATTGACAGCAAAGTTTACAGCGGTTTTGCTTTTGGTATGGGAATAGAACGTCAGGCAAATCTCAAATACGGCGTAAAAGATTTACGTCTGTTTTCCGAAAATGACAAACGTTTTTTGGCTCAATTTTAAGAGCGCAAGTCCAAAAATCGCCTTGTTAATTCAGCAATAGAACCGTACATAAACGGCAATCTTTCAATAACCTCATCGCGGGTAAGCCACCGTGCCTGCTCTATCTCTTCCTCTACCTGCGGAGTAGTGGGGGTCGCAAAAGGCAGAAGCATTTCAAACCAGTGAGTTTCTTTTATTTTATACTCTCCGCCATTGACAAGAAAATGATGCGTGGACGGCAGTTGTTTAACAATTTGCGCATTTGCAACACCTGTTTCCTCACGCACTTCGCGCAGTGCAGTAGTTTCTTTTTTCTCTTTTCGCTCTTTATGACCTTTAGGCAAATCCCATTTTCCACGTCTGAAAATATACAAATATTTACCATTCGGCGTGTGAACAAGCCCGCCCGAAGCATTCACAACTTCAAAACAGCTTGTAAATTGAAGAAACACTTCGTTTACATTAAATTTTTTCGGAATAAAAACAGTAACATCCTTATTATTATCTCCTGAAATAAAATGCTTCTTAAACAGACGAATCAGTTGATAAATATCTGAAAAGATAATATCGTTTTCTTTCCCGACAGCAGTGGGTGTGTTGATAAATAAAAGTCTTTTGTTTTCGTGAAAAATCTCTCGTATCATACTATAACTGTTTTAAAATTTCAACGAGCAATTTCCAAAAACGCTCAACTGCTTTTATTTCTAATTTTTCGTCAGGTGAATGAACTCCGCGCATTGTCGGACCAAATGAAACCATATCCATTTCAGGATATTTTTCACCTATAAGTCCGCATTCAAGTCCGGCATGAATAGCAAGCACTTTTGGTTCTTGATTGAAAAGTTTATTGAAAGTGTCTGCCGCAAGGCGTGCAATTTTACTGCCGGGATCAGGATTCCAGCCCGGATAACCATCGTTATGGGTTACTTCGGCGCCCGCAAGTTTAAATGTACTCGCAACTCTGTGAGCGGCAAAATATTTTGCTGTTTCTACCGACGAACGCTGACTTGTAACGATTTTTATATGTCCGTTTTCCGTTTTCACGGAAGCGAGGTTTGTAGATGTTTCTACAAAATTTTCCATCGTGTCGCTCATACGGAGAACACCGTGCGGACAGGCGCACAGAGCAAAAACTATACACGATTGGCTTTTTTTGGCAAGCACTTTATCGGCAGAGGCAGGCGCTAACGAGAATTTCACTTTTTCGTCTGCATGGCGGAGTTCGTTTTGCAGAACTTTCTCGTAAGTGATAACTGATTTTTCCAAGTCAAGAATTTTCGTGTCGGGCACAGCAATAGTTGCAGTTGCTTCGCGTGGAATTGCATTATGAAGATTACCGCCGCTGAAAGATGCGAGACGTAGCGATAACTTGTCTGAAAAACTGTAAAGAAAACGTGCCAGCAGTTGATTTGCGTTGCCGCGTCCTTTATTTATATCATCTCCGGAATGTCCGCCCTGCAAGCCATGTATCTTTACAGCATAAATCTTATGTGCGTTTGGCATCTGTTCAAGATCAAAAGCATAGTCGGCGTAAGTGCCGATTCCGCCCGCACAGCCGATAAAAAACTGTCCGTCATCCTCGCTGTCAAGATTAAGAAGTGTTTTGCCTTTAAGCCAGTCTGTTTTTAAGCCGAACGCTCCGGTAAGCCCTGTTTCCTCATCGACGGTAAAAAGACATTCAAGAGCAGGGTGTTGCAAGTCATTACTGTCAAGCACGGCAAGACATGCGGCAACGCCGATTCCGTTATCTGCGCCGAGTGTAGTATCTTTTGCTTTAATCCAGCCGTTTTCTTCATGTACTTCAATCGGATCACTTTCAAAATTATGAACCGACGCGCCTGTTTTTTCGGCAACCATATCAATATGCGCTTGCAGCACAACACCGTTATGGTTTTCAAAGCCTGCTGTTGCGGGCTTGCGGATAAGCACATTGCCTGCATTATCAACTTCGGTTTCAAGAGAATGTGTTTTGCCGAATGTAAGCAGATATTCCCGAATTTTTTCCTCTTTTTTTGATGGGCGGGGAATGTTTAATACTTCGCCAAAATAATGCCAGATTTTTTCGGGCTGTAAGGTTTTTAAAAATTCATTCATATTTTTGTTTTTTGGATTATTTTTTACCTCGTTTTGCTACTCTGTAATGTTAAAACAGCCGTCGAAACGGTGTAATAAGCCATTCGGTAAGTTTATACAATATCGGCATATTTTTCCATTTTTCGTAATCAAAATCTACACAATATTTATCTGTTTCGTCAATATGTTCTTTCAACAAAGATAATATTTTTTCGCCGGTGCCGTCGGTTCCATAGAGCATTAAATCGTACTGATAGCGAAAACTGCGGTAATCAAGATTAGACGAGCCGATAAGAAAGCGTGTACCATCTGCGATAACACACTTTGCGTGCAGATTATCGGGTTTATACAATCGCCATTCCACGCCCTGTTTCCACATTGCGCCAAGATATTTATTGCGCAGCAAATCAATCATGGGAACATCCGAATGAAGCGGCAGAAAAATACGCACCTTAACGCCTCTTTCCGCTGCTGTTACAAGTGCTTTACGAATTTTATATCCGGGCAAAAAATACGGTGTTTCAATAATAATTTCGCTTTGGGCGATGCTAATCATCTGTAAAATTTTTTTGCGTATTGTCTGATATGAGATAGATGGAGTATCTTCATACAAAGTATATCCGTCTTTTGTTACCGGCGCAACTTTTTTGAACGGCATAACATCATACAGTTTGTATTGCCTGTACTGCAAAAAACTTGTTTCAAAAGAATTTTTAAATATGGAAGATAAGGTTCCTTTTATACGCAAGTTCAAATCACGCCAACTGATAGAATATGCGGTGAGATTAGACGACCCGATATAAGTAATTTCATCGTCGATAAGTAAAATTTTTCTGTGATTGCGTGTATGATTTCGGGCAAATGCGTTTGAAAAAAAGAATTTTATTTTTTTGAAAAATCTTATTTCTACGCCGTTTTTGATAAGTTTGGCAAAAAACAGTTCATTGGCTTTTGTGCCGTAAGCGTCAAGAAGCAAACGAACGGTAACTCCCTGTTTTGCTTTTTCAAGCAATGCTTCGCGGAAACGCTTGCCGACAGAGTCGTTGCCGAACTTGTATGTCTCAAGCAGAACACTTTTTTTCGCAGCCATAATATCGTCAATCATTGCCGAAAACAGTAGCAGATTATCGTCAAAAAGGGTTGCTTGCATAACTATTGCGCGAAGTTACGGATTTTGTCGGAAATAAAGACCGCCGTGCAGTTTTTGATGTTTATTGTAAAAACGAAAAAGGTGAACATATCCTGCTTGAAATGCAGCATATCCCTCAGGATTATTTTTTAGACAGGTCTATTTACTACAGTTCTTTTCTAATTCAGCAACAGGGTAAAAAAGGTAAGTGGGATTATAAGTTGAAAAAGATATACGTTATCGGTATTTTAAATTTCGTTCCGAAAGAGATGAAGGCAACCGGAGACTATATATACCGCGTGAAATTATGCGATATAAACACGGCTCGTGTTATCTCGGATAAATTAAATTTTATTTATGTAAATTTGCCACCAATGAAAAATAACCATTATGAAAAAATCTTTATTTCTTATAACGATTGCGACGACAGCAATAATCTTTTCCGGCTGCAAAAAAGATAGGGAATTTATTGCGCCGCTTGTCACGGATTTTAATTACGAAGACAAAATTGACCGGTATGAATTTACAACAACTTCAACCGAAAGCGACTTGACTTATAAATGGGAAGTTGTAAACAGTACGCATCCTGTTGTATTCAACGCGGCAACTGCTGCTACTTCCTACTTTCTATTGCCTGAAATCTCGGAACAAACTTCTGTTGATATTAAACACACAATAGCAAACGATAAAAGTTCGGGCACAATTACAAAAAGTGTCTCTTTACCCGCACTGACATGGTTTAGAAAATATAGTTTTGGAACGGCTTTAACATCGGAACACAGCAATAATGTCGGATATGATTGGTATGTAGATCAGGGAACTACCGGGAATTATTCCGGTATAAACTGTGGGCCGGCGTGTGTTACAATGGCTATTAAATGGGCGAACCCGGATTTTACGGGAACTACCGAAGATGCAAGAAATCATTATTTACCTGAGCGTAATGGTTGGTGGTACACAGATGACATCACCGGTTATCTAAGCGAATATAATGTTCCTAATGCCACTGTTTCTTTCCCTGATGCAGATGTATTAATAACACAATTAGATGAGGGGAATATTGTTATTTTATGCTTGGATATGTACTATATTCGTTCCCAAGAATATGAGCAATGGCCGGTTGATAAATTCTATTCTACCAATGGTGCCGGATGGGGACATTTTATAGTAGTAAAAGGTTATAAAACACTTGGTGATCGTGTTTTCTTGGAAGCGTATGATCCGTATTCTCTCGGCCACAGATATGTCAAAAACAATATGTTTATGGGACTTGACAGATTATACCGGGCAGAGGATATTGTTCAATCTGCTGATCTTTGGTGGAAGTATGCAATTGTTATTGCCAAGCATGGCGCCGGCGGAGCTATGCATAAAGCGAGTATGAATGTTGTTCCTCCTCAACATATTCCACGCCAAAAAGGCCGGTAACAGCGTGGAAAAAGCCGGGTGTTGTGCACAATACAACAAACGGCGTGTCTTTTTGACGCGCCGTTTTAATTATAAACAGGACTGAGCATCTTCCTGTTCTGTCCTTTTTGCTTCTCTTTTTTCAAATATTTGCAAATTAAAAAAAAATCCATACCTTTGCGCCGTGTTTCCCCGATTTAGATTTCCA
This sequence comes from Bacteroidales bacterium, assembly GCA_031257915.1. Classification (GTDB taxonomy): domain Bacteria; phylum Bacteroidota; class Bacteroidia; order Bacteroidales; family P3; genus JAIRNR01. The sequence continues at coordinate 61 of JAIRNR010000100.1, read as the reverse complement.
AACGTCCGAAGTTTAATGTGAAACAAAAATGAAAATTGCCAAACAAACAACGAGCCGAAGC
>JAIRNR010000090.1 GCA_031257915.1 Bacteroidales bacterium | reverse complement strand
AAGGCTTATTTCATTATATTAAAAATAAATTCCAAGCCGCCGTTCTTAGCTATTCTTGCCGTGATAAGTCCCCCATGAAAAATAACTGCATTTTTCACAATAGACAGCCCCAGACCCGTGCCGCCAAGTTTGCGGCTTCGCCCTTTGTCTATTCTGTAAAATCGTTCAAAAATTCGCGGCAGATGTTTTGCTTCCACACCTGTTCCGTCATCGGAAAATGAAAAAAGACAGTCTTTCTCCGTTTCATCAATAATATTTATAAAAATATTGCGGCCGCCCGAATGTGCGATGGCGTTATCCGTGAGATTTTCAAATATTGAGTGTAATAAAGTCGGATTTCCCCGCACAATTACAGGATGATTGATATTTGTTTTTACTTCCATTCGCCTGTTGTCGGGTAACAGAGCAGTGTCGTTTATTATTTCCTGAATTATTTCGCGAATGTCCACGCTTTGTTTTTCAATCAACGTATTTGCTTCATCTATCCGCGTGAGGGTCGCAACATCCTTTAATAACTGTGAAAGCCTGTCAATTTGATTGTAACTTTTTTCAACAAAATCAAACATCTGCTCTTTTGAAATTTCAGGATTGCAAAGAATTGTTTCCAAATACCCGCGAACACTGCTTATGGGAGTTTTTAATTCATGGTTTATATTTTGAGTGAGCTGTCGTTTGATACGATTTTTTTCATTTTCCTGAAGTAGAAGTTCCTGCCCGATATTTCGCGCTGTTTTATATGTGAAGATATATATAAAAACAACGATTATCGTTGCAACGATAAGCATAAACCAGATGAAAACTTTATCTACACCCAACAGTTCTTTTATTGAAAGATTGTACGGAATAGCACTGCGGATAATATATCCGTTTATTTTTTGTGATGAATAAAAATAATCAATAAGAGTTGTCTCGGAGTGTCGGCGGACAGTGTAAGCCGTGCCGTTTTTCAAAGCAGCACTTACTTCCTGTCTGTTTAAATGATTTTGAAAGAAGAAACTGTCTTTTTCCGTATCAAAGACGACATTTCCTGACAGGTCAATAATTGTTACACGAAGCAACTTAAATTCCGACTCTTGCTTTTCCCTGACTAACGACAATATCTCACTGCAAACTGTTTCCGAAAATTTCGGCTTCTGTTCAGATATAATATCCCCAATTCGCGTGTTTATAATTTGCAACTTGCCGTTTAACTGTTCTGCTTTAAAAATCTTCTCGCGATGATACTGGAAAGCGAAAAGACAAAAAAGAAAAAAAACGAACAACAGAAACAACGATATAAATAACCGTTTATGAAACGATATTTTATTTTTGGTTTTAAGCCCTGAACCCATAACCATAGCCTATTTTCGTTACGATAAATTTTCCGTACTGTCCTATTTTCTTACGTAATCGGGTAATATTTACATCAACTGTTCTGTCAAATACGGTTATTTCATTATTCCATATACAATCTAAAATTTCTTCCCGAGAAAATATTTTTTCTTTATTTTTCATAAAAAGAATTAAAATTTCCAATTCTTTTTTTGTGAGATCAATTTCTTTGCCGTTTAAGGTGCAACATTTTTTTTCAATCTCTATACAAAGTGTTTCATAACAAATTTTACTTACTTCCGATGTTTGATTTTTCACTTCGCATCTTCGCAATACACTCTTTACACGAGCAATTACTTCACGAACGGAAAACGGTTTGGCAATATAGTCATCAGCACCGATATTCAAGCCCGTTACAGTGTCTTCTTCGCTCTCTTTTGCCGTACAAAAAATTATGGGAATATGTGCCGTTTGCCTGTTTCTTTTTATTTCCCGCGCCATTTTCAGACCATTCATTTGCCCCATCATAATATCTAAAAGAATCAGCGAATATTTTTCCAAATCCATTTGTAATGCCTGTTCTGCGCTATATGCTACATCTACATGATAACCCTCAATTTCAAGATTAAATTGAAGAATTTCACATAAGGATTCTTCATCATCAACAACAAGAATCTTCACCTTTTCCGACATAATAATTATTTTTAAAAAAATCCTCAAATAACGGTGGTAAAGCGTGGTCGGGAGTCAAGGCGAATATTTTTTCCGTCAATTGCGGAATTTTTGAAACGGCAAGTGTTTTATAATGGTCGAGCAAGATACCGCTGTGTTTTTCGCTTATTTGTTGCAACGCCCAATTTATCTCATCTACTGTTCCCACACATTCAAAAGGCTTTATATTTACTGCACCCGCGAGTTCATCAAATTCTTTTTGCAACGATATATCGTCTAAAAGATTTTTACCGTTAAAGATTTTCCGTAATGTTTCGGGCGGTAAAAATGGCGCAAGAATAATATAAACAAAAAGACATTTTGCACAATGTCCGCACCAGCTATCGGTTTTGCTGCCGACATTACAACTCTTAAAAACATCAAAATATTGAGGATACTGCGAAAAAATTTTTGCGATATGTGCTTCGGAGAACGGACGCAATAATGAAAAATATTTCGGACAGGTTGTGTTGTTGTGAAACAGAAATTTTTCGGCATACAGTTGAAAATCCGTCTCAAATTCAAACGACTTTGAATACTGGTGATTTACACCGTTGCCGCCTGCACTGCCCGCTGTTACAGTGGCTTCGTTCGCGCTGCTTTCGTTTGAAAGTACAATATATTTTGCGCCTGCAAGTGTTGCCGCAACGGTAGAATAAAAAGCGAGCATTGCCGAAAACGGCGTATGTCCGTTGAGAAATCCGCGCCTGTTCATCTCAAGTAACAACGGATCTATTGTTCGATACATCACCACAACATCACTCATGGCAAAACCTGCTTTTTCACAGCACTTTTCCGTTGCTTTACGCGGATTTATAATAAAAGGAACAAGTATTTCTCTGTCACGCGGGCGATATATTTTTTTCAGCAGTTCCAATGTTACACACGAATCTTTGCCGCCGCCCACAGGTACTAATATTTTTTCGTTTGCTTTGTCCGCAATATTGTATTCTGTGCAATTTTGCGCCTTGCCCTGCTCTGTGTTTATTGCTTTGCCGCCTGTTTGCACAATGTTTTGCAATCGCATAAACCATTCGCAGTCCGTATCAATCCCATTTACATAAAAAAATTCACCCAGCCCGTTAAAGTATATGCGCTTCCACCATGCTTGCTGCTCATCTGTAAGAGTACCGCAAATAACCTGTGTAACAGGCGAGCAGGTTGCTTTCCAACAGGATATCATCTCAATCATACCGCAATTGAAAGCAAGAGTGTTTATTTGTGAATTATTGTGGGCTTCGCTCTCACTGTAAGGCGAATCAAAAGGCAATGAAAGTAAAACGCTCGGTTCAAATACAAATGCTTCATTGCCACCTGCGTCAAGCACTTTGAAAACAAATGAAATCCGTAATGTCCGCTTTTCCGCAATTCCGTCAATATCAACCCACTTCCATGCGTAACTTTCGTAGATAAACTTCGGGTAATCCCGCCGCAGAGAAATAAATTTGGGATGATTGCTCATAATTTGATTACCCGCATTTGGAATACCCGCAACTTGGACATAACAGGCACCCCTCTTTAAAGACAAGACCTTTTTCGCCGCACTCCGGACACACAGCCTCTTCGGCAACTGTTCCGTCGGGAATATAACGTTTCAACGCACGTACAACTCCGTTTTTCCACGTATTTATTTCGTCCGAGCCGAGTTTTAAACCGCCGATAAGTTGTATGGTATTGTTGATAGGCATAATTCCCTGCGACAGAATACCGGAAATAAGTTTTGCATAATTCCAGTATGCTTCATCAAACGTGCGCGACAAAGCGGGCCATGTGATTTCGTAACCGTCCCTGTCTCTGAACACAAAATCGTAACGTGTCGGCTTATCGGTTTCACGTACGGCAACTATTTCTCCCTTATCAACGTAAGAGGGCAGAGATATTTCGTCGGCTTTACCGGTAAAGATTTCATAAGGTCTGCCATTATACAAACCGACAAACGCAACCCATTTTTCGTAAGCGTTCTGAAAACGTACAACGTCTGCCTCAAGACGCACAGGACGTTTTATAATATTCACCACCGGTTTGTTTTCTTTTTTAGTCAAAATCCCGTTGCGCGATCCCTCGCGGTAAACGGTCATCCCCTTGCATCCGCATTCCCATGCCGTAAGATAGATTTTATTTACAATATCTTCAGATGTGTTTTCGGGAATATTTACAGTAACACTGATAGAATGATCGACCCACTTCTGCACACGTCCCTGCATTTTAACTTTACTGACCCAGTCTATATCGTAGGATGTTGCTTTGTAGTACGGACTTTCCTTTACGAGTGCCTCTATCTGACTTTCATCATAATTTTTTACTTTTTCAACATCGTACCCTTTTATGCGCAACCAGTCCATAAACTTGGGATGCAACACATTATATTCTTCAAAGGAATCGCCCACTTCGTCCACATACACGACATTTACGTTTTTATCGTTCGGATTAACTTTGCGGCGGCGGCGGTACGACACTAAAAATACCGGCTCAATGCCGCTCGTTGTCTGCGTACAGATACTCACGCTGCCTGTGGGCGCAATTGTGAGAAGTGCAATATTTCTGCGTCCGTATTTAACCATATTGCCGTACAGTTCGGGACTTGCTTCGCATAAGCGGTTGATAAACGGATTGTGCGCTTCTTTTGCAATATCAAAAACAGGAAATGCTCCGCGCTCATGCGCCATTTCTACTGATGACGAATATGCTGCAATAGCAAGTGTCTTGTGAACTTCAACTGAAAAATCGGTTGCTTCGGATGTTCCGTAGCGCAAGCCAAGTGCGGCAAGCATATCACCCTCTGCGGTAATGCCCAAGCCTGTACGCCTGCCCTCCATAGAGCGCATTTTTATTTTTAGCCATAACTCTTTTTCAGTACGTTTAATATCCGCATTCTCCGGATCCGAATCAATTTTTTCAATAATACGGTCTATGCCCTCAAGTTCAAGGTCAATAATATCGTCCATAAAACGTTGAGCGATGCGCACGTGTTGCTTGAATAAATCAAAATCAAATGACGCTTCGGCTGTAAACGGATTGCGAACGTAAGAATATAAATTTATTGCCAGCAGACGGCAGGAATCGTACGGACATAAGGGTATTTCACCGCACGGATTTGTTGATACCGTACGAAAACCAAGATCGGCATAGCAATCGGGTACGCTTTCGCGCAGAACAGTATCCCAAAACAGAACGCCGGGTTCGGCACTTTTCCACGCATTGTGTATAATTTTTTTCCAGACTTTACCGGCATCAACTTCGTTGCGGTAAAGAGGTGTTTTGACGCTAATCGGATATTGCTGCACAAAAGTCTTGCCATCTACAACCGAACGCATAAACTCGTCTGTGATTTTTACCGACACATTTGCGCCTGTAACTTTGCCTTCAGTAAGTTTTGCGTCAATAAATTTTTCACTGTCCGGATGTTTAATGCTTATGGATAGCATTAGTGCACCGCGCCGTCCGTCCTGTGCTACTTCGCGTGTGGAGTTTGAATAACGTTCCATAAAGGGAACTATGCCTGTGCTTGTCAGCGCACTGTTTTTTACAGGACTGCCGCTTGGGCGAATATGTGAAAGGTCGTGTCCTACTCCGCCGCGCCGTTTCATGAGTTGCACCTGTTCTTCATCAACTTTCATTATACCGCCGTAGGAGTCGGTCTTGTCGCCGTTGCCGATAACAAAACAGTTTGACAGAGAGGCTATCTGATATTTATTGCCTATGCCTGCCATTGGGCTGCCTTGCGGTACAATGTATTTGAAATGCTCCATCAGGTCAAACGCTTCCTGTTCGCTTACAGGGTTCGCGGGTCTGTTATCTTTTTGTGCCTGTTCGGCGTATTTTGCTTCTATACGTGCAAGTTCCCGAGCAATACGGCGATGCATATCGTCGGGAGTACGTTCGTAAACGTTACCTGCACTGTCTTTAAGTGCGTATTTGTTCATCCAAACACTTGCAGCCAGCCCATCGCCTTCAAAATACTCGGTAGCAGCGGCGAGAACATCGTCAACATCATATTTCGTGTCTTGTTCGCCTTGCGGTTTTGCTGTCTGTTTCATGATCGATCGTGTTTGTTGTTGAAGAGTATTTTTTCGAGTTTGCTCAATCTGGTTGTACTTGTTTTCATGCTGACTTTCAATCGTCTCAGTAGCTGAGACTGCAACCATTGTCGCGTCATTTTTATTTCCCGCAGACGGGATTTTATCATCAAATAAATCTAACATAACTTAATGTCTTAAAAAATATTTTGGGAAAAAACGTAAAGGGAAACTGTCCCGATGATACAAAAGTAAAATCTTTTAAGAAAATATTTCTGATTACTTTTAAACCGAACCTGTTAGTGTTTTTAAAATAAGTGAGTTATGATTTTTTCACGGTTGTTGTTAGTAATTTTTTTTGGGGGGAACGCTCTTTCCTCTTAATTAATTTCAAGCACGATATTTTCTAATTTATTTTTAAATTCCTGTTTCAATTCAAATGCTTTTCTAATTTGGCTGCTAATAATTTCTTTTTCAATTTATATACACATGCACAAATTTTTCAGAAAGAACACAGAGAAAATGTATCAGAACACCGCCCGCGCGATTTCAACAATATTGTCGCTTTTACCCATTGTATAATAATGTACGGCAGGTACGCCATGCGCAATAAGTTCCCGACTCTGCGCGATAGCCCATTCAACACCTGCTTTGCGGACTGCCGCATTGCAACTCACAGGCTCACTCACACCACCATTGACTAACCGTCCGCCGCTGCAACTGTCCCCACCACGCAGGTCTGTCTTTGCTGCCTGTTCCACCGCCCGTACCAATTCCTCCGGTATGTTTATATTGAACGTTTTGGGCAGTGTCTCCAAATGCCTGACTGTGGAAATCGGTTTAAGTCCGGGTATTATCGGTACCGTAATCCCTGCTGCACGGCAATGTTTCACAAAATCAAAAAAGCGGGCATTGTCAAAAAACATTTGTGTAACAATGTAATCTGCACCCGCCGCCACTTTTGCGCGTAAATGTTCTATATCGGATTCCGCATCTGCTGCTTCGTAATGCTTTTCGGGATACCCTGCTACGCCTGTGCAAAAATTTGTCGGTGTTGCTTCGCGTAAGGTTTCATCCAAATACTTGCCGCTGTTCATGGCAACAATTTGCTTGACAAGTCCGCAGGCATAGCGGTGTCCGCCTGCTTCGGGCGTAAAAATTCCATGCTCGCCGGGCTGTGGGTCACCGCGCAGTGCAAGTACATTTTCTATTCCCATAAAATTAAGGTCGATTAAATCATTTTCCAACTCATATTGCGTTGCACCTGCGCAAACAACATGCGGTACAACTTCAACTTTAAAGCGGTTCATCAGAGCAGCAGCGAGTGCAACCGACCCCGGACGTTTCGTCGTTACTATCTTTTTTATTACACCGGCGTCAGTCGTCCGATACTCCACTTCGTCCCTGTGATACGTTATGTTAATATGAGGCGGATTAAACTCCATCAGCGGCTCCACTGCTCTGTAAATATTTTGCACATCGCCCCCCCGTAGCGGCGGCACTATTTCAAACGAAAAAATTGTCCGCTTTTCAATTTTTGCCGTTTCTAATATGGTTGATACTTTCATATTATTATATGTTTTTTATTGAAACAACCTGTTTTCTGTCTGTAATCTTCTGCTATTTTCGGATTTTCATCATAAAGTTCATCCCCCTCCAAAGCATGATATTCATTCTGCAAAATTTCAAGAATTGAAATTGATTCTTTTGGTCGTGAAGCAATCGTTTTATAAGTGTTTATCAGATCTTCATTAATATCGTTAATAACCGCTTTTTTGATCTTAGGGAAGTTATTCAACACCCAAAAAAGCACTGCACCGCTTCCTACAAAAGGTTCGATGTATGTAAATCCGGTTCCCAATAAATTACGGGGCAAAGTTTTTTCAATGTCGTTAATCAGTTGAGTTTTTCCACCTGTCCACTTCAAAAATGGTCTTGCTGCTCTATTCGCCATTATAAATTTCATTACTGTGCGTCAAATTTACGATTTTATTTTGACACCCACAAACAGAAATAACAGCGATTTTCACTACCTTTGCGGGCTATTGCAGGTAAGTATAACCATTCACTTGCAAGCGATGAATTATAAAGAAATATGACAGAAATATACGACAAGGACAGTATTAAAACTATTGAAAGCATAGAACATATACGGCTTCGTCCGGGCATGTACATTGGTAAACTTGGCGACGGTTCAAGTCCTGACGATGGTATCTACGTGATGCTGAAAGAGATTGTTGATAATTCGATTGACGAATTTTTGATGGGCGAAGGCAAAACGATTGACGTGAATGTTAGCGAAGACGGCAAAATTCAGGTACGCGACTATGGACGCGGTATTCCGCTTGAAAAAGTTGTTGCTGCCGTTTCCATAATGAATACAGGTGCCAAGTACGACTCAAGTGTTTTTAAAAAGTCTGTTGGTCTTAATGGTGTAGGTTCAAAAGCGGTGAATGCACTGTCAAGTGAATTTATTGTGGAAAGTGTGCGTGACGGAAAGATAAAACGCGCGGAATTTACTGCCGGAAAACTTGTGCGTGAGTTTGATATTACCACCACGAAAGAACGCGGCGGAACATTTATTTCCTTTATTCCCGATGAAGAACTTTTTCCAAAATTTCACTTTATTCCTGAGTATATAGAAAAAATGCTGTGGAATTACTGTTATCTCAACGAGGGATTAACAATAAACTATAATGACACTCGCCTTGTATCTAAAAACGGAATTGTAGATTTGCTCAATAATGAGATTGACAGCTCGCCGCTCTATCCGATTGTACACATAAAGGACCAGGATTTTGAATTTGCATTTACACACATAAACACACAATACGGAGAGGAATATTTTTCATTCGTAAACGGACAGCATACAACACAGGGCGGCACTCACCAGAGCGCGTTTCGCGAAGCATTTGCACGTACGGTGAAAGAATTTTACAAAAAAGATTACGACACGCAGGATATACGTACATCACTTGTTGCGGCTATCAGTATCAAAGTTGTTGAGCCTGTTTTTGAAAGTCAGACAAAAACAAAACTTGGCTCTGTCTATATGGAAAAAAAAGACGGTGAAACGATACGTAATTATATCCTTAATTCTGTAAAGAAAAATCTTGACGATTATTTACATATTCATTCCGATATTGCAGAAGCAATGCTCGCAAAAATTCATTTGTCGGAACGTGAGCGAAAAGAGATTGCGGATTTCAAAAAGATAACGCGTGAACGGTCTAAAAAAACATCACTGCGCAACGAAAAACTGCGTGACTGTCGACTGCATTATAATGAAAGTTATAAAAACGAAAAAGATGAGGAACGGCGGCTGTCGACAACTATTTTTATTACTGAGGGAAACTCTGCAACGGGTTCTATCACAAAGATACGCGATGTTAATACTCAAGCAGTGTTTTCTCTGCGCGGCAAGCCGTTAAACAGTTACGGACTTGGTAAAAAAGTCGTTTACGAAAATGAGGAGTTTAACTTGCTTCAGGCGGCATTGAATATCGGCGAAGAACTTGAGGGATTGCGTTATAATAACATTGTTATCGCCACTGATGCGGATGTTGACGGCATGCATATCAGGCTGCTTTTACTTACTTTCTTTTTGCAATTCTTTCCCGATATTGTCAGACACGGACACGTATATGTTTTGCAAACGCCGCTGTTTCGCGTAAGAAACAAGCAAAAAACGATTTACTGTTACAGTGAAGATGAGAAAACGGCGGCACTTCGGGGATTCGGAACAGCAGCAAACAAAGGGTCTGTGGAAATCACACGTTTTAAAGGACTTGGCGAAATATCTCCCGATGAATTTAAAGTATTTATCGGCTCAGGAATGCGTCTTGATCCTGTAATTATGAAAAAAGATCAAAATGTGCGTGAACTTTTAACGTTTTATATGGGCAAAAATACTCCCGACAGACAGGGATTTATCATAGATAATTTACGTATAGACGTGGACTGAAATTTAAACACCTAATTTATTAAATATTTAAATATATGTACGAAAAAATTAAACAGACTGCCGATTATATCCGGCAAAAGACAAATGATTTTAAACCGGAAATAGCCGTTATTCTCGGCTCCGGACTTGGTTCTCTTGTTGATGAACTTAAAATGGAATACGAAATTTCCTATAAGGAGATTCCTAATTTTCCTGTGCCCACTGTTCACGGACATAAGGGCGCACTGCTCTTTGCAACCCTTAACAGCGGAAAGCGTGTTATGGTTATGCAGGGACGGTTTCACTATTACGAAGGTTATAATATGCGCACAGAAGTAGTTTATCCTGTGTATGTTATGAAAGAACTTGGCATTAAGACGCTTATTGTATCCAATGCTGCCGGCGGAATGAACCTCTCTTATAATGTCGGAGATATTATGCTTATAAAAGATCATATCAACCTTATGCCATCTCCTCTGATTGGTCCGAATGACGATCGTATTGGTCCGCGCTTTCCCGATATGCACGCGGCATACGACAAAGAATTGCTCGCTTTGGCACACAGAGTTGCCGACAAGCGTGGTGTAGCGGTGCGTGAGGGTGTGTATGCGGGTATAACCGGTCCCTGTTTTGAAACGCCCGCCGAATATAAATGGTTGCGGATAATTGGTGCGGACGCTGTCGGAATGAGTACTGTTCCTGAAGTAATCATTGCAAATTATCTCGGACTGCGCATTTTCGGACTGTCTGTGATTTCCGATGTCGGCGGCGGCGACGAGCCTGTTGAAGTAAGCCATGAAGAAGTACTCGCTGCTGTTGAAAAAGCCGTTCCTGTTCTTGTGGGATTAGTTAAAGATATTTTAGAGGATATTTAATTTGCTTTTATGCAAAAAATTTCCAATGAAAATTTGGGACGATTGTCGGTAGAGGAATTTCGTGCGGCCCGCAAGAGACGTATTATGCTTGTACTTGACAATATTCGCTCCATGCACAATGTCGGCAGTGCATTCCGTACTGCGGACGCTTTTTTGATTGAGAAAATTGTTTTATGCGGATTTACGGCGCAGCCTCCGCACCGCGAAATTCAGAAGTCTGCACTTGGTGCCACCGAAAGTGTTGCGTGGGAGCATATACCCGACACTGTTTATGCGGTGCGGCAATTGCAAACCGGCGGCTATAAAGTATTTGCCGTTGAACAGGCGGATGGGGCTGTAATGCTTGACAGGTTTCGTGAGTACTTGACGCAACCGATGAATGACAGCCCTAACCCAGCTGTAATGCTTGACAGGTTTTGTAAATACTCGACTACTGATGTTGGCGGCGGCTCTGAAATGTCCGCTGCCGGGCAGGATTTTCCCCCCATTGCATTAGTATTCGGAAATGAGTTGGACGGCGTGCAACAGCCGGTGATAGATATATGCGACGGAGCGGTTGAAATTCCGCAGTGGGGAACTAAACATTCACTTAATATTTCGGTTAGTGTGGGCGTTGTTCTTTGGGAGTTGGTCAGGGGTGCGGCTCCGAAATCCTGACAACAACAATCCCACCATGCACTGCTACGAAGCCATCGGCAGGATAAACAGGCATTGAGGCGGCAAAAACGGCGGCAGCATTTAACTGTTCGTACGGCGGCATAACGTAGTTCATTCCGAGCGACTGCATAAAACGTGTTGCGCGGCGTGAAAGATAGAGTGTCCGCTATGGGTGCTACTCCGAAATCCTGACAACAACAATCCCACCATGCACTGCCACGCAGCCATCGGCAGGATAAACAGGCATTGAGGCGGCAAAAACGGCGGCAGCATTTAACTGTTCGTACGGCGGCATAACGTAGTTCATTCCAAGCGACTGCATAAAACGTGTTGCGCGGCGCGAAGGCGCGATGATTGTGTCCCATTGCGTATCCCAGTAAAAGATAGAGTGTCCGCTGACTTCGCCGTATATAAAATTTCTGTCAAATTTAAACGGCTCATAACGCCCAAATATGGCAAGCGGAACAGCACCGTTTTCGTCGTGAATTACATTGCTGTTTTTTGAAATTATACCGGTGATTTTTTCGTCTAAAATGCCCGCCAACCGCACATCTGCATTGTAGCGGCGATAATCGGAATACTGTACCTGAATTGCAACCTGTACCTGATACAGGGAAACCGCAGCAACAAGTAAAACAAGCAATGTTATACAAAATTTTCGCATTTTACACCTGATATTCGCACTCCATTCATCAATTAAAAACCATGCAGTAAATCCCATAACGAGCGGTAAAGAAAACATTGTACGCAGAGGAGGACGATTTGCGCCGAGTATGGGAAGCAGCATTATAGAACCTGAAATGCAAAGCCCTGTAATAACGAATAAAATTCCGTATTTAACCCTGTTTTTCAACAAAACATAAATAAACATCAACGAAACAGGCAGTAGCGCAAGAGAGCCGTAAGTATTATAACTTTTTCGCAAAAACGGCACAACAGTCAGTTCATATCCGACAGTCAAAATTCGTTTGATACTGCCCGTAAATCCACCCCTGCCCCATGTATTAAAATTATTTACATACGTGCCGCTCTGAACGTTGAAAACAAATTTTATAATATAATCAAGCGCAAAATATAACAGATATGCGATAATAAAGGTAGAAAGTATTTTCAGAAAAAGTGGTAATATTCCCGGCGCAGATTGTCGTAAAAGTAAGAAGAAACATATTAAAACACCACTGCACAAAAACGGAATCAACGCCTGATAAACCGAAAACAGAAATGCGGAACACAGTACCCCGCCCGCTATGAGCCAAAAACGCGAAAGCAAAAATCCTCTGAAAATAATCAGTATTACAATCGGGCAGAGCATTATTGAAAAGAAAAACGTTGTCGGGTGGAAATACATTAGCTCATTCCACACGAACGAAGTAATATAAAGTATATAAAATAAAACCGCACCAATTCTGTTGCGCACCACGGGCGTATTTGCAATAAAACCATTTGCGGCAGAAATAAATACGTAGTGCCACATTAACGCGCCAATCCCCAAAAAACACAAGGAACAAACCACTGCCAAATGCGGATTGTACGGAGTAATCCGCCATAGCATATCCAAAAACTGTCCGCCCCATCTACCTGTAGAAATACTGAACGAATAAACAGTCGTACGATATGCCGACATTGCTCCTTCGGTATCAACACCTGTAACCGAATTAAGAAGCATAAACCCATACGTTAAAAGTACGGTGAACGCAATAACACAAATAAGAAAAATATTTTGTTTACAAAATTTGAAAAAATCGTGCATATTTTTATTTTTTATAAACTGACTGCCGTATATCAAGAGGTGCTGCGCAACCAACGCCTAAGCATGAAAAACGATGTAATGAATGCCAAAAAGTCCGATACCGGTGTAGCAACCCACAATCCGTCCATCCCCCAAAACAAAGGTAATAAAAATAGCATTGGTATAAGATACAGCGTCTGGCGAATCAGACTTAGAAATATTGACGAAGACGCACGCCCGATTGCCTGAAAAAAATTACCTGTAACAATTTGATAGCCCACAAACGGATAAATTAAAAACACATATCGCAACCCTGCGGCAGTCATTTCGGAAAGTGATTTGTCGGACGTAAAACATCGTGCAATCGCATGAGGAAAAAGTTCTACCGCAACAAAACCTGTTGTTGTTATAACTGTCGCAACAAAAAGAGATTTACGTAAAACTTCCTTAACACGGGGCATAAGCCCCGCACCGAAATTATAACCAGCTACAGGCTGCATTCCCTGACATAATCCGAGTACAAGCATTACAAACACAACTGCGAGAGAATTTACAATGCCGTACGCGCCGACAGCCAAATCGCCGCCGAGCCGTTTCAAGTGTGTATTATACAAAACCGTAACAATACTTGCGGCAACATTGATTAAAAACGGTGCAAGTCCGATAGATGTAATATTGCGCACAATAAACAGCCTTATACGTAATTTATTCCAGTGAAAACGTATAAACGATTTTTGCCTTGTAAAATGATACATTGTCGCTATTGCGGTAAAGAACATTGCCATAGCGGTTGCTATCGCAACACCGCGAATCCCCCATCCGAAGACGAGAATAAATAAAACATCAAGCAAAATATTTACCACAAGCCCCAAGACCATTATCACCATTGACTTTTCGGGGTATCCCGACGCGCGAATAATATTACAGTAACTGTACGCAAAATTGCTGAATAAACTGAATGGGATAATTATTTGGAGAAATTCTTTCGCATAAGGAATTGTTTCCGGCGAGCCGCCGAAAAAAATCAAAATCGGATCAAGGGCAAACATAAATGACGCGCTCACGACTGCCCAAATAATAACTGTCATCAGGATTGCAGTACCAAGAATATCCTCTGCCCAATTTTTATCTTTCATTCCGAGTACGATAGATATACGGCTCGCCGCACCAACGCCCACAAGCGTACCGAACGCCTGCAACAAAATCATTATGGGCAACGAAAGCGCAAGTCCTGAAATAGCCATTGCACCTACACTGTTGCCGATGAAAAGGCGGTCTATAATGTTGTAAAGGGAATTTGCTACTGCGGTGATGATCGCCGGAATGGAATACATCCACAAAAGCGTAGAAACAGGCTTCTGTTCTAACTCTTGCGGATTATGGTCTTTATGCTTTTTAAGCGTGATACTCATCAGACACAGTCAGTTTCTTGCGACCTTTAGCTCTACGGGCGGCAAGCACTCTGCGACCATTTGCAGAAGACATTCTTTCGCGAAACCCATGTTTGTTTTTGCGCTTTCTGATAGATGGTTGAAATGTCTGTTTCATAATTTATTCATTCTTTGTCGAACGTAACCTCTTTCGGGCTTTGGGCTACATTCTGTGTTTAAAAAGGGGTGCAAAGATAATGTTTTTTGGGCAAAAAAGCAATACCTTTGTAATGTTAAACAGACAGACAAACATGAACGAAAAAATAAACAACATTGCAAACAGCGAATATAAGTGGGGGTTTGAAACGAAAATAGAAACGGAATTTGCAGCAAAAGGTCTTGACGAAAACACCATACATTTTATTTCCAAACGTAAAAACGAGCCGCAGTGGATGCTTGATTTTCGGTTACACGCTTACCATTTGTGGCTTAATAAAAAAGAGCCGCACTGGGCTCATGTAGAATATCCGCCTGTTAATTATCAGGATATTGTGTATTGGGCGGCGCCTGTTGCGAACGGTAAGGATATTGCAAGTCAGAACCACAATAATGAAAACGTGTCCGGCGAAAACGGAAGTATCCCCAGCGAATTGCAGGAAACATTTACAAAACTTGGTATTCCGCTTGATGAATCCGCCTGTAATACAGAGGGCAGTTGTGTCGCTTACGACGCTGTAATGGATTCCATATCGGTAAAAACAACGTTTCAGGACCAGCTCGCGAAGCAAGGCATTATATTTTGTCCGATAAGCGAAGCCATCCGCAAACATCCCCAACTTGTTCAAAAATATCTTGGCTATGCCGTTCCTGCAGCTGATAATTTTTTTGCAGCGTTAAACTCTGCCGTATTCGGCGACGGCAGTTTTGTTTATATTCCGAAAGGCGTTCGCTGTCCGATGGATTTATCTACATATTTTCGCATTAACGCAAAAAATACAGGACAGTTTGAACGCACGCTTATTGTTGCAGACGAAGGTTCATACGTCAGTTATATGGAGGGATGTACTGCGCCTGTAAGGGACGAAAATCAGCTACATGCCGCCGTTGTGGAAATTATCGTTATGAAAGATGCCGAAGTAAAGTATTCCACCGTGCAAAACTGGTATCCGGGTGATAAAAACGGTAAAGGCGGTATTTACAATTTCGTTACCAAACGCGGTATTTGCAAAGGAGCGCATGCAAAACTTTCCTGGACGCAAGTTGAAACAGGAAGCGCGATAACATGGAAATATCCCTCGTGTATTTTACTTGGTGATGACAGTTGCGGCGAATTTTCTTCCGTTGCGGTAACAAATAATTTCCAGCAGGCAGATACGGGAACTAAAATGATTCATGTCGGTAAAAATACACGCAGCACTATTATTTCAAAAGGTATCTCAGCCGGTAATAGCCAAAACTCGTACAGAGGACTTGTAAAAATGCAACCAAGTGCCGAAAAATCCCGCAATTACTCAAAGTGTGATTCACTCTTACTGTCCGACCGTTGCGGCGCACACACGTTCCCTGTTGTTCAATGCAACAATGACACTGCCATTGTGGAGCATGAAGCAACTACAAGCAAGATTTCCGAAGAACAACTTTTTTATTGCCGCCAAAGGGGTATTTCGCCCGACAGTGCTGTCAGTCTTATTGTAAATGGTTATGCACGCGAGGTGGTGAGTAAATTCCCTGCGGAATTCGCCGTTGAAGCGCAGAAACTTTTGCAGATTAGTTTGGAAGGGTCTGTCGGATAGAGGCTCTCTATTTATCATGTCTTTGCTGCAAGGCATAGAAACTCTTTATTTATCACATCTTCGTTACAAGGCATAGTCGGTTATGGGTAAAAGTCGGATAGAAGAATTTGACTTCACCTCTACGAGCATTACATAGTCGCCATTTTCCAAAAAAGCGTCCACCTCCGCAAGAAATTTGTTGTTTTTATCTCTGAAAACTTTATTCTGACTGGTTATGTTAAACTTGTAGCCATATTTTCCGAATAAAAGATGTCTGTCGGAACTCATAAAGCCCTCTACTATGTCACCAAGTATGTTCGTTACATTGCCTGCTGTTTTTTGCAGATCTTTCATAATGCGTTACACCTGAAATGGAGGTGCGGCACAATAGAAAAAAACAATACCTTTGTAATATCAGACAGGACTAATCAACAATTTACAATTATATGAAACTAAATATATTTTCATCTGAACAATTAAAAAGAGCCGAAACTATTATCAACAGTCCGTATTCAAAGTTTTCGGATTTATCATCGGAAGAAATAAAAGATTTGGCTGTTGTTTGGTGTTATTATTCAGGTAGAATAGAGGGAAACACCTATACTTATGTGGAAACAGATGTGCTCCTGCGTACAGGTATTAGTGCTATAAAAAAGTACGAAGATGCTAAAATGCTGAAAAATCTTTATAACGCTTTTATCTCACTTGTTGAAACAATTAAAGGACAGAGAGAGAGAATAAGCATTGACAAAAGAACTGTTTTTACTATACACTCTATGGTATCCGACGGGCTTGTTAATGTAAAGAATAAAGGGACTTTTAGAATTATGCCTGTTAAAATAACAGGAACAGAATATATTCCGCCAAAAGACGAAACAGAGATAAGAGAAACTTTTGAGCAAATAATAGAACAACAAAACGATTTAAAAAATCCATTGGAAAAAGCTGTCTATTTACATTGTAATATGGCAAAATTACAACCATTTATAGATGGCAATAAGCGTACATCACGCTTGTTGGAAGGTGTTGTTATGATGAACGCCGACATTATTCCTGTATATTCTACAAAAGAAGAAGATATTCTTAACTATCGTGGCGGACTGCTTGATTTTTATGAAACAGGCAGTTATTCAAAATATGCTGATTATTTTCTTAACCGACAGTTAAAACGCTTGCAGGATGTGATGCCTCAAAAACAACAACACATCAAAACCACTGAAAATACGTAAGCATGGCACATATTCCAACGCCGAGATATGTACCGACCGCATAGCCGAGCAATCCTACGACAATACCGCTTATCAGCGCACGACGTGAGTTCATAAGCCCCGCAACTATCGGCACAAACGGCGGCGAAAAAACAAGCCCCACTGCCGAAACGGTGAATAAATCAGCATCAACCTTACAGAGTTTGGCAAGCAAAAAATGTACTGCAATACAGCCCACCGTTATAAATAAAATAAACAGGAACAATTGAAAATGTTCCGGCTTAACCTGATCTATACGAAATGCAGACGCAATAGCAATGCTGAACATCAAAATAAAATACATTCCCGTTTCAAAAAGTTTCGGCGTGGAACGTATTCTGTCCCAAAACGAAAGCACTATTGATACTGTCGTTATTGCTAAAATAACTGATACAATAATATAATCTTTCGGCACAAATAGAAAACTTAATCCGAGCATTACTGCGAGCATCGCTACTGCCAATCCGAGCGGCAGCAACAGGCGTTTGATATTTCCTAATTTAAAAAATCCGTTATAATCTTCAAAACTTACCGCCGAAACATCCTTTGCAGTAATTGCTTCATCATCCTTTACATAAATCATTATTTTTCTGAAAAGTTTGAATCCCTTTAAAACAAGAAAAAGAAGAAAGAAAAACGAAATCATTATTTCAAAGGAATTTACGAGCATATACGTTAAAGGACTTGCGTCGAGAGCAAGTTTCAGCGAGGCAACATTCGGCGTGCCGCCTGTATAAAATCCCACCATAATTCCTGCTGCTTTCGGCAATTCTTCAACACCTTTGTCTTTGAAAAAATATGCGCAAACAACAATTGTTAAAGCAATCGCAACGACGCCTGTAAGAAAAGAAATAATTGTTTTTTTGAAATTTTTCATCCACTTTTTAAAGTCGCATGAAAAAAGCATTAGAGGTATTGCGAGCGGTACGCAAATAATTGGAAAAATTTCGTTTTGAAGTGCTCGGATTGTTTCTATCATCGGCGCATTGTCGGATGTGGAAAAGCCTGTCAGAGCCATAATAATACCGATAGCATAAGCCATAATAATAGTTCCAATGCTCTTAAAAAATTTGTAGCGTTTGTACAGTTCTATAATAAGAACAGGTGCAAACACATAAATTAAACAGATAATAATTGTTCTTGTCATAATTTAAAATTTTTATAGTCTTCTTGTTACTTTTTCTATCATCACTTTTTTCCACGAAGTAAAATCCCCCGCAATAATATGCTCTCTCGCTTGCCTTGTTAACCACAGATAAAACGCCAGATTATGGCGTGAAGCAATCATGCCGGCAAGAATTTCGCCCGCATGAAAAAGATGCCGTAAATATGCTTTTGTATAAAACGTATCAATCTCACTTGCCCCATTTTCTTCAATGGGTGAAAAATCATTTTCCCACTTTTTATTACGCATGTTTAAAATACCGTTACGTGTAAAAATCATTCCGTTGCGCCCATTGCGCGTAGGCATAACGCAGTCAAACATATCAACACCCTGACTTATTCCCTCAAGAATATTTTCGGGAGTACCCACACCCATCAAATAGCGCGGCTTGTCAAACGGTAAAATATCGCATACCTGCTCCGTTATTTCATACATAATTTCTTTCGGCTCGCCAACCGAAAGCCCGCCGATTGCATTGCCGTCCGCTCCTGTTTCCGAAATTTTCAGTGCGGACTGCCGGCGTAAATCTCTGTATGTACTGCCCTGAACTATTGGAAAAAGTGTTTGTTCATAACCGTAATGCGGTTGCGTAGTGCGAAAACGGTTTACGCACCTGTCAAGCCACTGGTGTGTAATTTCCATTGATTTTTTTGCATAGCTGAAATCGCACGGATAAGGTGTACACTCGTCAAAAGCCATAATGATGTCGCCGCCTATCACACGTTCAATATCCATTACACGTTCCGGCGTAAATATATGGCGCGAACCATCTATATGGCTTTGAAAAACAACACCTTCTTCGGTAAGTTTGCGCATGTTTGACAGTGAAAAAACCTGATAGCCGCCACTGTCGGTAAGTATCGGTTTTTGCCAATTATTGAATTTATGCAATCCGCCTGCCTGCTGCAAAATATCTAACCCCGGACGCAGATACAGATGGTAGGTGTTGCCGAGAATTATCTGCGCGTTAATATCATGATATAAATCCTGTATGTTAACTGCCTTTACCGCACCCACTGTGCCTACCGGCATAAAAATCGGAGTCTCAATCGCACCATGCGCCGTTTTAATAGTGCCTGCGCGGGCTTTGGAGTGCGAGTCTGTGTTTTCTATTTTAAATGTCATCAAGACCGTGTTAATAAAACCGACTGCAAAATTAACAATTATTACACAATTAAACCGTAAATTTGTCATTTATTATGTTAGAATATTTAGACACCGGCGTTACGTTTTGGAGTTTATTGCTCGTAATCTCTTTTTCTATTTGTATTTTTATACTGTTGAGATTTTATGTAAAATATTATTGTGCTGTCGGCAGATATAAAAGCCCTTTGCTGTCCGAAATCAAGCATCCTGTTTCAATCGTTGTTTCGTGTAAAAACGAACTTGAGTATGTTAAACAGCATTTACCGTTTTGGCTTGAACAAAAATACGGTAACTTTGAAGTTGTTGCCGTATGTGACGAAAACGATGAGGAAATTCTTTATATACTTCGCTCTTTTGAACAGAGGTACCGTAATCTCAAAATCGTGAAAATTTCCAGCGGAATAAATTTTTTTGATGAGGAAAAATTTGCTCTTTCCATCGGTGCAAAAGAAGCCTCGTTTGAACATCTTATTTTTACAACAATCGAATCACGCCCTGCAACCGAATACTGCATTGATTATATTCAAAGTGCTTTCACCGATAAAACATCTGTTGTTATCGGCTGTTCATCATTCGCAAAACAAAATGCGGATTTTATTCCGCGTTTTTTCCATATTGACAATACGATACACTTTCTCGCCATGTCCATTAAGGGATTTCCTGTTATGGGACAACATCGGCTACTCGGATATAAAAAGGATTATTTCTTGAAAACAGGCGGATATACAGGCACTTATTCTATTAAAACCGGTGTGTATGACTATTTACACAATGAAACAAAACCTGATGAAATTGCAGTTCAGATAAATCCGCACAGTGCTGTTAAAGTTGTTGAAAATTTGAATTACAGTGTTTGGCAAAAAGAAGAAAAAAATTACTTTACTGCCTTTTCGTGCACACAGAGCAAATTCCGAAAAGAGGAAATATTATACCGCGTTTTTTTACTTTCGTCATATATAATTGCGCTGTTATTCTTAACGCTTACCGAGTATAATTGGAATACGGTAGTGCTGATTGCCTTTCTCGTTTTGGCATTTATCAAATATGCCGCACAAATGATTTCCACAGCAATGGCATTAAAAACTCTTTCGGAAAGACCGATTTGGATTTTCATTCCGTTTTTTGAATTATTATATTTGCCAAATGTTATTGTTTCTCTTTTCAGAATAAGCCGACACAGATAATATGAAAAAATTAGACTTATATATTACCAAAAAATTTCTCGGTACTTTTTTTGCCGCAATACTTCTTATAATTCTTATCGTTATAGTTTTTGATATTTCTGAAAAAATCGGAACGTTTATTGACAACGAAGTACCGTTAAAAGCAATTATCGTAGATTATTATTGTAATTTTTTGCCGTATTTTGTAAATGTTTTCAGTGCGCTTTTTCTTTTTGTTGCCGTTATATTTTTTACCTCACGTATGGCGCAAAGCACCGAATTTGTTGCTATGCTTAACGCCGGTATCAGTTATTACCGTATTATGATGCCGTATATTATCTGCGCTCTTTTTATCGGTTTAATAAATCTTTCTCTTGCAAATTTTGTGATTCCGAATGTAAATAAGACGCGGGTTAAGTTTGAACGGACACACTTAAAGAAAAAAATTGCGTATGCCGATCGTAATTATCACATTCAGTATGACCCTACGACTTTTTATTATATGGAAAGTTTTGATATACATTCTAATATTGGTGCCAAATTCAGCCGCGAGATAATTGAAAACAATATACTTTTAGAAAAAATAACGGCAACATCCATTCGTTATGATTCATCGGAACAAATATGGATTCTTTCCGATTATGTGAAAAGAGAACTTGTTGACAATGGTGAAAAAATAGAAACAACACCTGTGATGAGAGTTGATTTTCCTGTTAGTCCTGTTGATTTTATGAAAGATTTTATAAGTTTGGATGAAATGAATTTTAAAGAATTGAACGCATTTATTTCACAGGAAAAACTTCGTGGTTCAAATCGTGTAAAATTTTATACCTTTGAACGCAACAGCCGTCTTACCGCACCTTTTGCATCTGTTATTCTCGCTCTTATCGGACTTTCTTTATCATCTAATAAAACACGCGGAGGGATTGGGAAAAATCTTACAATCGGTATCACTCTTGCGTTTGTATTTATATTATTTTTACAGTTTTCCAAAGTGTTTGCAACTGTGGGAAAGTTCCCTGTTTGGCTTGCAGCATGGGTTCCCATTATTATTTACGGATTTATCGCAACATACTTAATTGCAAAAGCACCGAAATGAACACACGACCTTCAATATTCAAACTCCTGACAAAAAATCGCATGAATTTTTTGCGCCGATATGCACCAAACGGAGCATCCATACAATATTTACAGTGGCAGTACCTTATAAAAAAAGCGACTAAAACGGAGTTTGGAAAAAAATATCACTTCGATCAGATTATTTCCGTTAAAGAATTTCAGGATAAGGTTCCCATTCACACGTACGAAGATCTTGCTCCATATATAGAGCGAATGATGACCGGCGAAAAAAATATTCTGTGGCCAACACCTGTTAAATGGTTTTCAAAATCGTCAGGTACAACAAATGCTAAAAGCAAATTTATTCCCGTAAGCAAAGAGGCACTTTGGAATTGTCATTACAAAGGCGGCAAGGACCTGTATTTATTTTATTCACATGCGTACCCCGATACAAGAATTTTAAGCGGATTAAGTCTTGCATTAGGCGGCTCTCTGACATCTTTACCAAATGGAATTGAAACAGGTGATGTATCTGCAATTCTTATGAAGAATTTACCGTTCTGGGTTGCCCGCAAACGTACTCCGTCTCTTGAAATTGCACTAATGAAAGAATGGGAAAGCAAACTTGAAAAAATTTCCGCACAAGCTATTGCACACCCTAATATAAGTGATATTTCCGGAGTGCCGTCATGGATGCTTTTACTTTTACGCTCTATTCTGGAAAAAACAAAAGCACAAAATATTTCGGAAGTATTTCCGCAATTGGAAGTATTTTTTCACGGCGGGGTAAACTTCTCTCCATACAAAAAACAGTTGCAACAAGTTATCGGCAATCCCGATATGCGCTTTTGGGAAACATACAACGCTTCGGAAGGCTTTTTTTCAATGCAAAGCGAACCTGATAAAGATATGCTTTTAATGCTTGATTACGGTGTGTTTTATGAGTTCTTACCTTTGTCGGAACTTTCTAATGAAAAGCCGCGTGCGCTTATGCTGAATGAAGTTGAGGCAGGCAAAAATTACGCACTTGTAATTTCTACAAACGCCGGACTGTGGAGATATTTAATAGGTGATACCATACTTGTTACATCCTTATCTCCTTTGCGAATAAAGATTAGCGGACGCACGAAAAATTTTATAAATACTTTCGGAGAGGAGCTTATGATTGACAATGCCGAAAAAGCATTGTTGTACGCCTGCGAGCATACAGGGGCTATAGTTACGGAATATACTGCGGGACCTGTTTATTTAACGAGCACCGGCACAACGGCAAGAGTTTCCGCAGCAACGAATGCTGACGTAAGCAACAGTAATGCGCGGCACCAGTGGCTTATTGAATTTGAAAAAGAACCTTCGTCAATAGAAAAATTTACTTTGTTTCTTGATGAAATGCTGCAAAAAGTAAACAGTGATTATGAGGCGAAACGTTACAAAAATATGATTTTGGGGTTGCCTGAAATTATTGTTCTCCCCGGCGGAACTTTTTACGGCTGGTTAAAGAGTAAAGAGCGGCTCGGAGGACAATATAAAATTCCACGTTTATCGAACAACAGAGATATTATAGAAGATATTTTGAAAATACACCGGCAACAGTCATGAAAAAAATAAAAGAAATTATTACACGCTTTTGGGAGTGGAAATATAAATATATTTGCATTGTATCTGCTTTTTTTGTTTTATGGGTTATATTGCTTTCGCCGAACAATGTCTATACTCAATACCGGCTTTACAAAGAATTTTCGGAATTAAAAAAAATGAAGAATTTCTACGAAAAAGAAATTGACAACAATAGAGAAAAAATAATGCTTTTGAAAACTGATATTGAGTATGCCGAAAAATACGGACGTGAACAGTATCTTATGAAACGCGACAGTGAAGATGTTTATATTATTGTCAATAGCGAACCGTAAATGTAATCTGATAACCGTAAATCATAAAAAGAGATTGCGGGGCGAAACCCGCAGCAATGACAGACCATAAATGTTAAAAAAAATATTTTCCATATCGTTTTTTAAGCCTAAAATTTTAGACTCTCTAAAAACATATAACCGCAAAACATTTATTAAGGATTTAACTTCCGGTGTTGTGGTTGGTATTGTTGCTCTGCCTATGGCAATAGCGTTTGGAATTGCCTCTGGGGTAACGCCGCAACAGGGTATTATTACTGCGATAATTGCGGGGTTTATTATTTCTCTTTTCGGCGGCAGCCGTGTGCAAATCGGCGGACCTACAGGCGCATTTATCGTAATTGTTGCCGGTGTTGTCGGCACATACGGAATGTTGGGATTACTTGTTGCCACAATGCTGGCGGGAGTAATGCTGCTATTGATGGGTTTTTTGAAACTCGGCGATATTATAAAATTTATTCCCTACCCTGTTATTGTAGGCTTTACAAGCGGTATTGCAATAGTTATTTTTTCTACGCAAATGAATGATTTTTTCGGGCTTGGATTGTTGCAGGTACCGTCTGCTTTCCATGAAAAATGGCAGATGTATTTTCAAAATATTGACCGTATAAATTTATGGGCTGTTGCTATTGCCGTCTTTACTGTGCTAACATGTTTTTTCTGGACAAAAATAAATAAAAGTGTTCCCGGTTCGCTCGTTGCAATTGTATTTGCAACTGTTGCCGTATGGATGTTTGATATACCGGTAGAAACAATAGGTTCGCGTTTCGGTGAAATTGCAGCCGCAGTTCCCGCACCGGTATTGCCTGTTTTTACGTTTGAAAGTATTCGTACGCTGCTGCCTGTTGCATTTACTATAGCCATGCTCGGTGCAATAGAATCTTTGCTCTCGGCTATGGTTGCGGACGGCGCAATCGGCGACAGGCATGATTCCAATACGGAACTGATTGCACAGGGAATGGCAAATGTGATAACGCCTCTTTTCGGCGGTATTCCTGCCACAGGTGCTATCGCGCGGACAATGACCAGTATTAAAAACGGCGGACGTACGCCCATTGCAGGTATTATACATGCTGCCGTACTCCTGCTGCTTTTGCTTCTTTTCGGCAAATGGGCGAAAATGATACCGATGCCCTGCCTTGCGGGTATCCTTGTCGTTATTGCTTATAATATGAGCGAATGGCGTTCATTTCGCGGACTGTTGCGCAATTCACGCGCCGATATTGCAGTGCTTTTGGCAACATTTTTTCTAACTGTCGTATTTGATTTAACTATTGCGATAAGTGTCGGACTTGTTTTGGCAATATTACTTTTTGTAAGACGTATTTCACAGTCGTCGGACGTGCAAATTATGCAACATGAATTGTCGCCCGATACTGCAATTGCAACAGCAAGTGAACAGCCTTTGCCGAAAGGTGTAGATGTTTTCCGTATTAACGGTCCTTTCTTTTTCGGCGTTGCGAATAAGTTTGAGGAAGCATTTTTGCGCGTATCGAAACCGCCGCAAGTAAGGATTATTGATATGGGTAATGTTCCGTTTATTGACGCAACAGGTATTCAAAACCTGACTGCATTTTGGAAAAAATGCAAAGCGGCGCGAATAAAAGTTATTCTTGCAAGTGTAAATCCTGCTGTTTTGGAAACGTTAAAGCAAAATGTTCTTTACGAAAATATCGGCGTTAATCAAATTTTTTCCAACTTTGCCGATGCGGTTAAGGAAGCAAAAGAGATGTTAAAATAATTATTTTAATGAATACCCGTTTTTCACTTTTAAAAATTATTGACAGGAAACGTTTTTGGAAAGATTATTTTTTTCTGATATTCGGTTCAATAATTGTTGCTGCCGGATATGTACTTTTTATAACTCCGTATAAAATTATTCCGGGTGGTGTTTATGGTATTTCCATAATTATACATTACCTTACACGCGGGGTTTTTACTTCCTTTCAGGATGGATTACCCGTGGGAGCGACCGCACTGCTTTTTAATATTCCGCTCTTTATTGCGGCTTACAAAATATTGGGGTCCACCTATGGAATGAAAACAGTTGTAACCTTTGTTCTGACTGCTGTTTTTACCGATTTGTTTTCGTTTTTTTACAACGCCGGAATCGGTGCCAACAGTCAGTTAGTGCCCGATGAACCACTGCTTGCTTCCATTTACGGCGGTGCGTTTATCGGTGTGGGAGTTGCATTTATTTTTAAAGCACGCGCAACATCGGCAGGTACGGATGTGCTGGCACGAATTATTGCAAGAGTGCGAAACCGACAAATCGGAACACTTATTATAATCGTCGATTCAATCATTGTTTTAATCGGACTTATTACTTTTCGTTCGTGGGAAGTTCCGCTGTATTCATGGATAACAATTTTCGTTTACGGGCGCGTCGTTGACGCTATTATGGACGGAAGCCGAAGCGAAAAAGCAATAATAATAATCTCCAACAAATCCGACGAAATCGCCGATGTTATTTTATACACCATCGGGCGCGGCGGTACATTTCTTAACGGAACAGGAATGTACTCCAAAACAGATAAGAAAATAATATACACCGTCGTCCACCGTTCGCAGATAGAAACGCTGAAAGCCGTCGTCCTTCAAATAGATTCAGGTGCATTTATTACCGTTTTACCCGCTTACGAAATTCTTGGAAAGGGATTTAACCGGTAAGTCAAATCACTGTTGAGCGTATTTCTTTGATTTTTTATGATTTATTAACAATTATTGTGTTCAACTTTGTATATATTTGCAACGTAAAATAAAAAAAGAAAAATATGGATCAATTAAATCTAATGCAAAACAGTGAACAACCACTAAATTTTGAAGCAGTTTGGCGTATGTTTCAGGAAACGGACCGCAAATTTCAGGAAACGGACCGCAAATTTCAGGAAACAGACCGTTTAATTAAGGAAACAGGCGAGCAAATGAAAGAAACAGA
>JAIRNR010000087.1 GCA_031257915.1 Bacteroidales bacterium | reverse complement strand
GATAATTCGCTGATAATGAATGGATTATAGGCGTAAATTTTTATAAATTTTCATCAAAAATAATCTTCATAAATGCCTTATAATCAATTGTTTAAAGATTTTAAATGCGTTGACCCTGGTTTGAATGTATATTGTCCTGAATATTTGATAAAATAGATTAACTTTGTTTATATTATGATACAAAATAAATAATCGCATGAAAAAAATTCTATCTGCAACAGTTGTTATCTGTCTGATTTTTGCGAGCTGTAAAAATTCCAAAGACGGCAATGCCGAAATGGATAGATTTATTGACGATTTAATGAGCAAGATGACGCTCGAAGAAAAAATCGGACAACTTAATTTGCCCACTATCGGATTTGATATTACAGGTCCTGTTTTAAGCAAGGACGTTGAGCAAAAAATTGAAGAAGGGCTTACAGGCGGCGTGTTTAACACGTTTACTCCGCAAGCAATGCTCAAATTACAGGAGATCGCAATAACAAAAACCCGATTAAAGATTCCGCTGCTTTTCGGATATGATGTTATTCATGGGCATAAAACTATTTTTCCCATTCCGCTGGGGCTTTCCGCCTCGTGGGATACTGCTTTAATACGCAGCACCGCAAGGGCTGCAGCATTGGAAGCAAGTGCGGACGGACTTAACTGGGTATTCTCGCCAATGGTGGACATCGCACGCGACCCGCGCTGGGGGCGTGTCAGCGAGGGAGCGGGTGAAGACGCATTTCTTGGCTCTGCTGTTGCACGCGCAATGGTAGAAGGCTATCAGGACGGTTGTTTGCGCAAAAACACTTCCGTAATGGCTTGTGTGAAACACTTCGCCCTTTACGGCGCGGCAGAGGCAGGCCGCGACTACAATACTGTTGATATGAGCGAAGTAAAAATGTACAACGAGTATCTGCCGCCATACAAAGCCGCTATTGACGCAGGAGTTGGCTCTTTAATGGCATCGTTTAACACTGTTAACGGTATTCCCGCAACATGCAACACGCGGCTGCTGACAGACTTGCTGCGCAGGCAGTGGAACTTTAAAGGTGTTGTTGTTTCCGATTACACTGCAATAGCGGAACTTGAAAATCACGGTTTGGGCAACAGACAGGAAGTATCTGCACTGTCTATAAATGCAGGTACGGATATGGATATGGTCAGTGAATATTATTTAACACAACTGCCTGCGCTTGTACGTGAGGGCAAAGTTAAAGAGAGTGTTATTGATATTGCATGCCGCCGTATTCTTGAAGCCAAATATAAATTGGGGCTTTTTGACGACCCGTATCGCGGCGTATCACAGGAACGTGCCGATAAAGAAATTATGAGTGCCGATAAACTCGCATTGAGCAAAGAAGCAGCCATTAAGAGTATGGTATTGCTAAAGAATAACGGTGTACTCCCGCTTTCCAAAGACAAAAAAATTCTTTTCACAGGACCTTTGGCAGACGACCACCGTAATCTGATTGGTAACTGGAGTGGTGCGGGTGATTCTAAAAAATCCGTTTCACTGTGGGAGGCACTGCTTAAAGAAAGAACGTACATGTATGCTAAAGGCTGCAATCTGACAGACGACAAGACCTTAATTGACAAGCTAAATCCGCACGACGGACAAATAGTGCCGGACGATAAAACTCCGCAGGAACTTTTGCAGGAAGCCGTAAAGATGGCTCGCAGTGCCGACGTAGTGGTAGCCGTTCTCGGTGAGCCGTTCGGAATGGGCGGTGAAGCCGCAAGCCGCAGCAATATCGGACTTTTGGAAAATCAAAAGACACTTCTTGCAGAGTTGAAAAAAACAGGTAAGCCGATTGTGCTTGTACTTATGAACAGCCGTCCGCTAACACTTGAATGGGAAGATAAAAATATGGATGCTATTCTTGAAACTTGGTACAGCGGCACAATGGCAGGCGAAGCTATTAAAGATGTACTTTTCGGCAACGCGGAGCCTGAGGGTCGCCTCACAATAACTTTTCCACGTAATACAGGGCAAATTCCCATTTATTACAGTTATTTAAATACAGGCAGACCTGATGATGAAAACCAGAAATATACAAGCAAGTACCTTGATTGCCCGAATACGCCGCTTTATCCTTTCGGTTACGGCTTGTCATATACACAATTTGAAATCTCACCTGTAACTTTGTCGGATACAACACTTGCCGAAAACGGCTCGCTTGAAGCAACTGTAACCCTTACAAATAAAGGCACGCGCAGAGGAACTGAAACGGTACAGCTTTATATCCGCGATTTGACAGGCAGCATTTCACGTCCCGTAAAAGAATTAAAAGGGTTTGAAAAGGTAACGTTAGAGCCAAATGAAAGCAGGCAGATAACGTTTACCGTTACGCCTGAAATACTGAAGTTTTATAATGCTTCTCTGCAATACACAGTCGAACAGGGTGATTTTAATATTTATATCGGCAACAGTTCCGCAACAGAGAATAAGACTGCGTTTACTTATAAACCTTAACATCTAATTTTCCCTCATTCAGAAGAATGATGTTTTCGGCAAGAGCGAGCATTTCATCTTCGCCTGCATATACTTTTATCGGTGCAATAAAACCGACACTGTCGGAAATCATCTTTATTACAGGTCTGCCGTGAGCCATGCCGCCGGTAATAATGATTGCGTCAACATCACCTTTAAATACCGTTGCCATTGCACCAATTTCCTTGCTTACCTGATAAACGAGAGCGTCCTGAATCAACGCCGCCTTAGTATCACCGTTTAAAACACGAGTTTCAACTTCAAATGCGTTATTTGTCCCAAGATATGCCACATATCCCCCTTTACCTGTAATAATTTTTTTAACTTCATCCAGCGAATATTTTCCGCTGAAACATAATTTCGCAAGTTCAAAAGAAGGTAATCCCCCCGAACGTTCGGGAGAAAAAGGTCCGTCTCCGTCAAGAGCATTGTTTACATCTACTATCCTGCCGTAGCGGTGGGCACCGACACTTATGCCGCCGCCGAGATGAACAACGATAAGCCGCAGTTTATCGTACGAAGTATTCATTTCACGAGCGTAACGCCGCGCAACCGCCCTTTGATTTAAAGCATGAAAAATAGATACGCGGGGAAGTAAGGGGTGCCCCGAAAGACGTGCAACATCTTCAAGTTCATCTACAACAACAGGGTCGGCAATATATGCTTTGATATTATGCTGCCCCATAGCCTTGCATTGTTCCACTATCTCCTGCGCTATAAGTCCGCCAAGATTACTTGCGTGTTCGCCGTATTTGCCGGTACGCAAATCGCTAAGCATTGTTTCGTTTAATTCATAAACCCCCGCTTCTATCGGCTTTAATACACCGCCGCGTGCAATAATGCAGTCAAGTTTTTTTAAGTTGCAAAATGCCTCATTTTCCAACACATGAAATAACGCTTTTTTGCGAAAAGGAAGCTGTTCGGAAATTTTAGAATACGGAGCAAGTTCTTCCACACTGTGGGGTATGTTTTTTTTAAAAACACAACTTTCATCTTTAAAGATAGCAATTCTGGTAGATGTGGAACCCGGGTTAATTACAAAGATAAGCATATAAAAAAATTCACTTATGTAAAGTTACGAAAAATATAATTATTTGACATTTCCCCGCATTTTGACGGTTTTTTTGTATCTTAGTGCTGAAATACCCTCAAAATAAAAAGGTTATACATAGTAACAGTATTCGGACAAATAAAAAATCGAAAACACCAAACGCAATGTCAAAAATAAAATTAAGCAAAATATCAAAAAATGTAACTAAGATAATACTTGGTTTCGCTTTGTTATTGCTTATTTTAACAGGTATGATTCATTCCGCATGGGTTACTTCATACCTTGGCAGGAAAGGTGGTAAAATAGCCGAAGAATATATCGGTTATCCGGTTTATTTCACTAAAATTGACTTTAATCTTTTTACGAAAACAATTACAGTTACAGGCTTTCAAATTCTTGACGAAAAAGACAGCAATACCCTTAAAGCCGAAAAGGTTACCGCAACACTTAAAAGTTATAACTTTAAAAATATTACAATAAAAGATCTTGTAATCGTTCGTCCGGACTGGAATATTCACGTATATAAAGGCGACACTTCCCCTGCCTTTGAAGAGATACTTCAAAAACTTACCGCATTAAAAAAAGACACCGGCGGATCTAATCAATTCCTTATACAAAATGCAAGAGCAATTCACGGAAAATTTCGCTACGATAACGAAAATTATACACCCATAGGTGAACATGCCACCGATTTTAAACATATACATCTTGAAGATTTTAATGTTACCGGACGCGATATTTCCGTTTATAAAAAACAGATAAATTTTGTCGTAAGACATGCCGACTTTATTGAAAAGAACGGTTTCAGAGTAAACGATTTTGAAGGGTTTGCACAGATAAACCCGAAAGCAATGTATTTTGAAAAACTTAAAGTAAAAACGCCGACATCCGAATTCGGTCTTAATCTTAATTTTCATTATAAAAATTACAAAGAGTTTAAAGATTTTATAAATAAAGTTGAAATGCAGGGCGAAATTGAATCCGGAGCAATTCTTGACCTTTCGGATTTAGCGTATTTTGCTTATCCGCTTCACGGTATGGACGGTATTACGGAAATAGAAGGAAAAGTAAGCGGAACCGTTGCCGATATGCACTGCGAAGGAATAAAAATACAGGGTGGCAAAAATTTTAATATTGAAACAGATGTTTACTTAAAAGGACTTGTTGATTACAAAAATACGGCTTACGATATTAACGTTAAAAATTTTTCAATAACAAAAGATGATCTTCAAAATATAACTCTCCCCGAAAAATGGCGATTTACCATACCGAAACAGTTGAGTGAAATAACAGACGTATCTGTGCAGGGGACGTTTAACGGAATGTTAAATGAGTTCGCAACAAATGTAATACTCAACACCAATCTTGGAAATATTAAGGCAAGTGCGCATTTGGACAGTGTAAAAGTATATGTGAAAACAGATATGGATAACCTGCATATTGATAAAATTTTAAATACAGGTAAATGGCTTGGTGCCGTTAATTCATCTTTAAATATAATTTCCAACAGGACATTTGACAATAACAGGATAAACGGCAAAATAAATTCCGTAATATTTAACGGAGTGCCTGTAAATAATATAGATGTTGATATAAATATTGACGGAAAAAAAATCTACGGAAAAGTAAATTCCGATGATAAAAATATTTCTTTTGATTTAACCGCAACGGCAGATTTTAGAGATACCATTCCGCAATTTTCTTATGATATTGATTTACATAATGCCGATTTGCAGGCATTAAAACTTATTGAAGATACTGTTCAATTTGCCGTATCTTCTAAAATAACAGGCCGCAATACAGGTATTGATTTGGATAATTTATTTTGTGATATAGCACTGCGGCAAACAGTATTAAATGGAAAATCATTTGACCTTATATTGCCCAGAGTTGCCCTGCTTATGGAAGAAAACCGTCTTGCTTTTACATCCGATTTATTGCGGATAAATATCAATGGAAAATTTACACTGTCCCAAATACCGAATCTGTACAGTCATTTAAAGAATGTTTATTTTGACAAAAAGCAATCTCCCGTAGAAATGCCTGTTCAGGACTTCACTGCAAATATAACAATCAGTGAAATTGATCAGTTTGCCGATATTCTTCTACCCGGTTTAAAATGGTCAAAGAAATTAGACATAAATATTTCCTGCAATACTGAAAAAAATAAATACAAAGTTCATGCAGACGTGCCTTATGTTGCCTATAAAAAAATCGGCTACATAGATGGACAGATTGATTTGTTTACAGTGGACAGCATGATGTTTATAAGGACAACTGCCGATAAACTTTTCTTTAACGACAGTATGTACATGAGTCAATTTCTTTTTCAAACAAGTTTAGCGGAACAAAATACTTTAAACTGGAGTATCAACTGGCTGAATAATGACGCATCCGGCAACAGACAATTCACCGATACTAATTTTTCTTTCGGTAATATTCGAGGCAGTTTTTCCTATAAAGAAGAACAGCAATGGAGATTAAAGATTGACAGTTCGGGAATGCGTTTTTACGGACGTGAATGGCTGTTTTCTTCAAATAATTTTATTGAGGGCGACCCTGAAAAAGTAGTTATAAATGACTTTTCAATGAGCAACAGTTATGAATCAATTTCGGCTTCGGGAATACTGTCTGAAAGTCAATCTTCAAAACTTGAAATAAATTTAAAATCGGTAAATATTTCCTATTTGGACGTAATTTATAATAATTTCGGAATGGATTTGGACGGTTATATTTCGGGTAAAGTAGAGTTATGGAATGTGTATAATGATGTAGATATTGTTTCGGATATACTGATAGAAAAATTTTATATAAATAAAGATGATTACGGTACGGTCGGTTTAAAGACGAGATACGATAAATTGCAAAGTGCATTGCTCGGACAGATAAATGTGGCGTTGCCGTCAAAAGATATTCCGCTTTTAACAATGGAAGGAGCATTTTATCCGAAAAAAGATAATGCCCTTGATTTTGCAGGTACGGTAAAAGATTTGCCTGTAAATTTTCTTGAAAATTATCTTTCCTCTTTTTCTTCAGGTATATCGGGTACTGTAAGCGGAACGTTGAGTTTGCAGGGAACACTTGAAAAGCCGCAATTCTATACCGATGTAACAAGCAAAAATTTTACAATGGATATAGATGTTCTTAATACGACTTGTTCTTTTGATTCTTGCAGGGTTGTTGTTACCCCGAATACAATATCTTTTCCTGCGGGAATATTTCACGAAAAAAAATACGGCGGACAGGGGCGTATGCGTGGAAGAATAACACATAATAATTTTAAAAATATAAATCTCAACTTGAATATATCAGTTGCAAATACTCTTGTGCTGGATGTTCCGTTTTTAAAAACGCAGGCATATTCGGGAACTGTATTTGCTTCAGGCACATGTTCTATAACCGGCAATGCATCCGAAAGTATCAAAATAGTTGTGGACGGACGCACCGAAAAAAATTCCGCCGTTACTTTCAACACGGAAAGCGCGTACGAAAATTCAAAGGATTTTATAACTTTTGAAGATAAAAACATAAAGGAAGAGGTGCAGTCAGAGTATATGTACATATTCAGAAAAAAACAGAAAGAGAACAGTAAGACGTCACTGTTTATAGAATTAAATATAGATGGAAATCCCAATATACTTGTAAATATGGGTATTAAAAACAGCGTAATACAGGGTAATTTAAGTGCGCGTGGAAGCGGAAGAATGCGCTTTATTTCTACTCCCGACATTACTCAACTTTTCGGAGTTTACACATTGCAGAGCGGACTTTTTGATTTGTCTATGATGAATGTTATTGACAAGCAGTTTTCCCTGCAAAGCGGCAGTACAATATCCTGGACGGGACCGTTAAAAGATGCGACTTTGAATTTAAATGCCGTATATACGACAAGAACATCGCTGTCGCCCATTTTATCGACAACGGAATTTAAAGATAATTCAAATCAAAAAGTAAACGTAGAAAGCATTTTGGAAATGCAGGGACCGTTGTCTAATCCGAATATTGGTTTTGATATAAATCTGCTCACGACAAATCAGGAAATAAAAGATGTTTTTGCAGGATATGTAAATAAAGAAAACAGTGATGAAATGATTAAACAAACATTTTCTCTTTTACTGTTCAACAGTTTTATGCCTGCCGAAATTAACGATGGCACAGTTGCAAGTACCGCAACTTCATTTTCGTCCGATTTGTTGCTGGGGCAGTTTAATAATTTTATTTCAAAAATTTCAAAAAATGTTGATTTCGGAGTAAATTACAGACAAGGTAATGAACTTAACAATTCCGAAGTGCAGCTTATGATGGGATTGCAGTTTTTTGATAATCGCCTTACGGTTGAGGGAAGTATGGGTATAGATGTAGATAATAGCGCAGGCAGCAGTTCTAATCCGTCAGGTATAGTCGGCGACCTGAATGTTGAGTATAAAATTACCGACAAAGTAAGTGTAAAAGCATTTAACCGTTCGGATGAAAAAGAAATTACACAATCGGGTGTTTCCTACACACAGGGCGTAGGTGTTGTGTATCGGCGCGACTTTGATTCTTTCAAAGATATGATATTACGGAAAAAGAAAAAGAAAAAATAGTTATCTATGGCTTACATTCTGGGAATTGAGTCGTCATGCGACGACACTTCGGCTGCTGTCTTAAAGGATGATTTTCTGCTTTCAAATTTTATTGCTTCGCAGGATGTGCATAAAAAATACGGTGGCGTTGTTCCTGAATGGGCGTCGCGTGCGCATTTGCGCAATATTGTTCCTGTGGTTGATGTGGCGTTAAGAAATGCAGGAATTGCGCGTAAAGATTTATCGGCTATTGCTTTTACACGCGGACCGGGGTTGCTTGGCTCTCTGCTTGTCGGTGTTTCGTTTGCTAAAGCCATGGGGGCGGCGTTAGATATTCCCATTATTGAGGTTAATCATTTGGAGGGACACGTATTGTCGCATTTTATCCGCTACGAAAAATCGGAACAGTCTGTTCCCGAATTTCCATTTCTATGTCTTCTCGTTTCGGGCGGACATACTCAAATTTTGCGTGTAAACAGTCCTTTTGATTTTTTGCTTATCGGCAGTACAATTGATGATTCGGCAGGTGAAACACTTGACAAGGCTGCAAAAATAATGTCGCTACCCTATCCGGGAGGACCTGTAATAGACAAGTTGGCGCGTGAGGGCAATGCTTTTGAATTTTCATTTTCAAAGCCGCAAATTCCTGAATACAACTACAGTTTCAGCGGGCTTAAAACATCATTTCTTTATTTTCTGCGTGACCGCTTAAAAGAAGACAGCGCATTTATTGAAAAACATAAAGCCAATCTTGCCGCATCCTTGCAGAAAGCAGTAATAGATATTCTAATGGAAAAACTTATTGTTGCCGCAAAAGATACGGATATAAAACAGATTGCGATTGCAGGCGGAGTTTCGGCAAACTCTTTGCTGCGTACCGAAATTCTTAAAGGAGAACAGTTGTACGGATGGCGCACATTTATTCCTCCGCTGTCATTCACAACCGATAACGCTGCAATGATTGCGATAGCGGGATATTTCAAATACCGCAATGGAATATTTACATCTCTTGATGTTGCTCCTTATGCCCGCTCTTGACTGGGTCAACCTTAAGTTTGCAATGAAATAAAACTGGAGTTAAATTTTTACTTTTGTTGTATTAAAGTAAGAAATTAACCAACTAACAGAGGTAAATTACAGGGTCAATTAGGAAATTATAAATTCCATAATGCGAATCGGACCCCTGTTAGTCAAGCTGAGGATGCTCAATAGAATCTTAGGTTTTCAAACCTATTTAAGGTTTGCCCTGAAGGTTGCAAGTTCCATTAGAAAATATCCATGAAACGTTTTTAATTTACACACAGACGAATAAAAATTGAGGGTGACATCTCACCCCCAATTTATCCCCAAGTATCATAACTTTGCGGTATCTAATAACAAAAACAAAAAATCATGAAAACATGTGGACTAGATGTGCACAAAGATAGCATTTTTTGTGCCATTTATGATGGAAAGAAGTATTCTGATGTAAAAGAATACGAAACGACAACTCCAAAGATTCGCCAAATGTGCGAATACTTGCGCTCA
>JAIRNR010000049.1 GCA_031257915.1 Bacteroidales bacterium | reverse complement strand
TGGAATCAGACTCTGTACTTCGGCATTTTCTGCAATTACGGATTAAACAGCATATCAGGACAAATTGAATGGACAGCAACATTGAATAATGATTTTTTACCTGAATTGATTACAAATTTATAATGCGTTGACCCTGATTAAAAGTGTACTTTTTTATTTATTTTGCAAATTCTTATTAAATTTGCTATGTCTTGAGTCAGAACTAATCCATCTGTGGTATGCCAGCCAAGACGATAAACAAGCAACGCTGTATTAAAGGATTTTTACCGTGTTGCTTGTTTTCTTTTTTTATTCACTTCTACACTATAATAAGGATAAACGTATCCAATACCCTCTTTTGTCATTCTGACTGCAATTCTCACACATTCTTTTTTACCATTTATATAGACAGATGCCTTAAAATTGAGAAAACCAACCACGTTTTTAGGATCGGTATCTTTTCTGTTTCCCCAATTATTATAAGCTGCATTTCTCACCAAAACATCCAATACCTTAATTACTGATGCTTTTACGGTATTCATAAATTATCCTCTCGCTGTTTTTCTACCAGCACTGTTATAAAACAATATTCGTAACCCAATATGTGCATTATTTACATATTTACCCGCAAAGTGCTTTTTATAGTAATCCATAACATACCGCATCAGTTCAACCGTAGTCATACCGTCCAAGTCTTTTGTATCTGTTCTTGGGATTATTTTTTGTGTGTATTTTTTTTTCCATAGTTATTTGACTTCTATAAATATACATAATTCAATGAGAATTCGTGAGAAAATTGACACAAAAAAAGCCCCGCCGGATTGATGGGGCTTATGACCAACTTGGTCTATTATGTGCTATCAGCGATTTTTGGTTTGCTTATTGTTGCTTGTAATATTTGGCTGCCCAGTTTATCATATCCCGTCCCTGTTCTAAACCGTCCTGAACAACTTTATATCTTAAGGTGCCATCATAGCCAAGATGTAAATGCAATGCCTCATACGCGCTTTGCAAAGGACGAGTCATTTTTTTGTCTTTCTTGTAAACGGCACTTTTATAATCATCAAAATCTTTGCGAGTACCTGCTTTTTTTACATTAAGTACACCGTCAAGTGCCACAAGTACACCATTCCAAGCGGTATTACCAGCCATTTTAACATATTTAGGATCGCTGTAATAATCACCGTCTTTCTTGGCTTTTGTTGATAAAATTTCGCGAGCATTATCCATATAACGCTTCGCCTCATCAATTGGATTTTTCTTTATAGATGCCATCAATTTGATTTTTACAAATGTAATAAATTTAGCAATAAATTATAACTTTTCTAATGGAAACTTGCAGCGTTTGCTCCAGGGAAATAAAGTCGTAAAAATAGAAAGTGTTATTTTTGCGGTAAATTTGGGTGTTGCAACTTTTTACTGCGGAAAACAAGAAAATCGCCGCTGGCGCACTTTTTTCTGTTGCTTACGCACTCTTTCCTTTTAAACTGTTATTTGCGTTCCGCAAAACAAATTGCATTAAAAAAAAATTATTCGTAATTTTACAAATTAACGGCTTAGTACCTTAACATAAATAGAGCTAAACAACCAAAAAACATATAATACTATGAAGACTTATTTCAATAACATTGAAAAAATCAAATTTGAAGGAAAGGACAGCCGCAACCCGCTGTCTTTCCGCTACTATGATGCCGAAAAAGTTATTTACGGCAAAAGAATGAAAGAATGGTTTAAGTTCTCTATGGCTTGGTGGCATACACTTTGCGCTGACGGCGGCGATCCGTTCGGACCCGGTACAAAATCATTCCCCTGGAATGAAGGCGAAACTGCACTTGAACGTGCAAAAAACAAAATGGATGCCGGCTTTGAATTTATGCAAAAATGTGGTATCGAATACTATTGTTTCCACGATATAGATTTGATTGCCGAAGGTAATTCTATTGAAGAGTACGAAGCAAATCTAAAAGAGATAACGGCTTATGCCAAACAAAAACAGGCAGAAACAGGTATTAAACTTTTGTGGGGAACAGCTAATGTTTTCAGTCATAAACGCTACACTAACGGTGCAAGTACTAATCCTGATTTTAATGTTGTTGCACGTGCCGCTTTACAGGTAAAAAACGCCCTTGATGCTACTATTGAGCTTGGAGGTGAAAATTATGTTTTTTGGGGCGGCAGAGAGGGATATTATTCACTGCTCAATACGGATATGAAACGTGAAAAACAACACTTGGCTATGTTCCTTACAAAGGCGCGTGATTACGCCCGCAGTAAAGGTTTCAAAGGTAATTTCTTTATTGAGCCTAAACCAATGGAACCCACAAAACATCAATATGATGTTGATGCGGAAACAGTAATCGGCTTCTTGCGTGCAAATGGGCTTGATAAAGACTTTAAACTTAATATTGAAGTAAATCATGCCACACTTGCAGGGCATACATTTGAACATGAAATTCAATGTGCCGCCGATGCAGGTATGCTTGGCTCTATTGATGCTAACAGAGGTGATGCTCAAAATGGCTGGGATACGGACCAGTTTCCTGTTGATACTTATGAACTGACTCAGGCAATGCTTGTTATTCTGCGCAATGGCGGACTGCAAGGCGGCGGTACTAATTTTGATGCAAAAACACGCCGAAGCAGTACCGATTTGGAAGACATCTTTATTGCGCACATAGCGGGTATGGACGCTTTCGCCCGCGCACTTGAAAATGCTGCCGCTATTTTGGAAAAATCACCATACGAACAAATGCTTAAAGACCGTTACGCTTCTTTTGACAGCGATAAAGGCAAAGAATTTGAAGAGGGAAAACTCTCGCTTGAAGACCTTGCTCAACACGCTAAAACAAGCGGCGAACCTGATATGCGTTCCGGTAAACAGGAATTGTATGAGGCTATCGTTAATATGTACTCATAAAATGCCTCACTTTCACCGTTTCATAATTTTACCGCTGTAACTGTCGTCTATCATTTCTTGCAAATCATGGACAGGGCGTTCCATATCGTATGGAATGGGCTGTTTTGAAAAAGTTTGAAAGTATAGTAACGCAGCATCTTTCCACCATAGAGCATCATTTGTCTGAATTTTCAGATTTTTTTGAACAGAAAGAAATCTTTCGTTATCAATATACGGTTCAAGTCTATCCCAAAGTTTTTGATATTCACGAACATTATTAACACCTTGAATGTAAGCACGACAGAGGTTTTCCCATAATGTTTTCCCATTTTTCATACGATAATTCCAGGGAACATGATGAAACCACAGCAGAAATTTTTCAGGGCAGGCATCAATGGAATTATAAATAGAATCAAGAGGATAAAAATACTGACTTACGCCGTTACTGCCGGTAGTTGTTCTATTGAAGCCCACACCAATACTGTCGGCACGATGATAATAGACAGCGTTCCAGTCTTTGCGCCAACCCTCGACATAACTCCATGGCTCAGGACCGTAATGGTCGTTACAGGTAAAAATACCTGTAAGACCAATTGGCATCATGTAATTGACACATGTTTCCCAAGATGACAACATCATATTTTTTACAGGTTCAATAAATGATGTTTCAAAATCAGGAGTAAAAGTAGTACGAATCCATTCGTCTGCTATTTCGTCAGGAGTCAGTTCGTTATTCCAGGCTAAACGCCCGAACGCATACCAGTTGGCTTGTGCGAAAATACTTCCGCACCAGTTAGTATCGCCGCCGGTATTGGCTACTCCGGCAATAGCATTGATTTTCTGATTAGCAGTAATAGTTTTTATATAACTGCCCTTACCATCACAATATGTATCGCTGTTAAAAAATTCTTGCCACATATTTGCCAAAAAAACAAGATGCTTCGATTGTCCTAAATACTCTTGCGTTACTTGCAATTCAGGCATAAGAGAAGTATTCTTCATAGAACCGAAAAGGGAATTAAACGGCTCGCGCGGCTGAAAATCAACAGGACCATTTTTCACTTGAATAATAACGTTATCGGCAAATTTCCCGTCGAGCGGAACAAACTCGTCGTATGCCTGTTTACCTCTATCATCACTTGAAGGAGAATATACGAACGCACGCCACATCACAATACCACCGTAAGGTTGCAGACATTTAGCCAGCATATTTGCACCATCGGCGTGAGTGCGCCCAAAATCCTGAGGTCCCGACTGCCCTTCACTGTTTGCCTTTACCAAGAATCCGCCAAAATCAGGTATAAGTGAATATATTTCTTTTACTTTACTATCCCACCATTTGCAGACATCTTTATTTAACGGATCTGATGTTTTAAGTTTTCCGAGCAAAACAGGCGAAGAAAAGTTTATAGACAAATATACTTTAATGCCATAAGGACGAAAAATATCTGCCAGAATTTTTATCTTACCAAGCATTTCGGAACTTAAAAATACTGCATTTGCATTAACATTGTTTAATACTGTTCCGTTAATGCCGATAGAGGCGTTTACACGGGCATATTGCCGGTAACGAGGCGATATAATAGAGGGCAATTCGTCCCATTTCCACAATGATTTTCCTGCATAACCACGTTCTATGGAATAATCAAAATTATCCCAATGATTAAGTATGCGCCTTTGATAAGAGGGAGTTTCCGAAATATTTGTATTTGGAAACATTTTGCCTGACTGTTGCAAACGAATTAAATGATATGCGCCGTAAAGTAACCCGAGTTCTGATGTTGATTGTATTATAGCCTCATTGTTTGCATTAGTGCTTATTTTATAGCCATCGCCAACACTGCCTTTTGTAAGTGTTAAGGTAATCTTTTCTGCCGAAAAATATTTTTGCAATTCCTGTTTTGCTATTTCTATTGTCGGACTTTCTTTGAGATTGCAAACGACAGAGGGCTGTTGCTTATTAACAGAAAACGGCAACCATAATCGATTGCCGTCTTCTGCCGTAAGGTATAAAGATAATACTAAAAAGACAATAGAAGTTATTATCTTACACATAATTATTTTTTAATAACTTTAACAGCGTTATTGCCGGCTTTCAAAATATAAGAGCCGTCGGGTTGTTTGGAAAGATCAACTGTATTGCCGAATGTACGCATAATTAAACGTCCTGTAACGGAATAAACAAACACTTCTCCTTTATTGTTCTCAATATTTACAATACCTTTTGTCGGAGAAGGATATACCCTTATATTAGAAACATTTATAAGTTTTCCGGGAGATGACGCTACTCCTTTAGGAATGAAAGATATATTATCTAAATAATAGTCGGCGTTCTCAACTAATTCGCCAAGACCGAGATCGAAAGTATTCAATTCCAACAGTGCTTCATCAGTGATATTCAGGACAAGTTCTTTTGTTATCCAAACATTGCGGCTATCGGAACCGACAATATTATTAAATTCTTGAGTGGGTGCATTAGGAGTAAAAGAAGCACCTGTTTCGCCAACAAAAAGGTGGAAGTTTTTCCAACTGTTTTGGTCGGAACTGCCGCTATCTGTAAAATAAAGATTGAAAGTGATTTTTTCAATATCGCCAAGTTTAAGTTCGTTTGGTAAAGAAACGGCAAATTTAGGATAGGAATTCCAATTTGTTGAAACAAAGTGCAATGATTTTCCCTCGCCGGCAGGATTTTCTTTTACGGTAGCGGTGAAATTCGTATCCACCCAAGCAATACCAGGATATGAATCATCAATTTGGTCTGCTTCAAAATCAATAACAGCAGACGGCTCAACTGCTTCACCTGCAGTAATAGATGTCAGAACGGCATTGTTGTAACAGTTAATGACAA
The DNA here is from genome assembly GCA_031257915.1 of Bacteroidales bacterium. GTDB lineage: Bacteria > Bacteroidota > Bacteroidia > Bacteroidales > P3 > JAIRNR01. The sequence goes on along the minus strand of JAIRNR010000049.1, from coordinate 4,989 downwards.
TACCTCTGCGGTTATTGCCGCCTGAGGTATCAATCCAATATTCGCCGTCGATTTTTGCAAATTCTTTGAATTGAGCAACGGTAAACTCATATTCATTTGCTTCACCTTCGGCAGACGATGCTTTGCATGTAAAATCGTAAGCGTGAGCAGCAGAATAGTTGCCAACAGGAAGGATTTCGCCTATGCCCCAGCCCACGCGCGATTCTTCGCTCGTAACCGTGATTATTACTTTAATAACCGCATCATCCGAAAGTTCCGAATAATTTTCTAACAGTACGTTTCCATAATCATCGAATGGAATTGACTGAGCAAATAGCCCTGTACTAAAGAGGGCTATAACTAATGAGAGTAAATTTTTTTTCATAATTAAAAATGTTTTTGGGTTTATATTAAGGTTATTATTTATTTAAATTACAGTAATAATGCTGCCGTCCGGATTATATTTCAGTTCGGTAACTTTCATAGAGCGAAGCCATGTTTTGCCGCCGGAAGGTACGCTGTCATGATGAAAAAGATACCATTTGCCTTTATATTCAACAATGCTGTGATGAGTAGTCCAGCCAACGACAGGATTAAGAATTACACCTTTATAAGTAAAAGGTCCGTAAGGACTGTCCCCAACAGAGTAGCAAATAAGATGCGTGTCGCCGGTGGAATAAGAAAAATAATATTTTCCTTTATATTTGTGCATCCACGATGCCTCAAAAAAGCGGCGTTTAGTATCGCCTTGCATAAGTGGTCTTCCATTCTCATCAAGTATAACCAAATCGCGCGGCTCTTGGGCAAATTCGAGCATATCATCTGATAATTTTGCCATTTTAGGACATAATGCCGGTTCGTTGCCGGCAGGAAAAGTGCCTCCTGTTTCCAGGGCTTTATTGTTGCGGTAACGTTGAAGTTGTCCGCCCCAAATACCACCGAAATAAATGTAATAACTGCCGTCTTCGTCTCTAAACACAGACGGATCTATGCTGTAACTGCCTTTGACAGGGTTATCTTCTGCCGTAAATGGTCCTTCGGGTTTATCGGAAATTGCAACACCAAGACGAAAAATATCGTTTTTATCTTTTAATGAAAAATAGAGATAATACTTACCGTCTTTTTCGGCAACGTCGTTATCCCAAAGTTGCCGTCCCGCCCATGCAATTTTTTTCACTGACAGAATTTCGCCATGGTCGGTTACTTCACCGTTTTCAATGTCGTCAAGTGAAAATACGTGATAGTCCTGCATATCAAAATGGTCGCCATTGTCGTTTTCAGGAATACCCGCATCGCGGTCGTGTGAGGGATAGATATACACTTTTCCGTTAAAAACGCGGGCAGAAGGGTCTGCCATAAAATCGTTCGGGTGTAAATAGCGCATAATAGTTAGTTATTAGTTGTTCTGTTTACTGTTTTAATATTATAAACTCTTTTTTCCGTTAAAATTTTTACTATAAGTATTTCGGGGAAATCAGTTGAAATTAAATCAAAATTATTCGCGTTGATATTTTCGGCTTTATAAAGTAATGCACCAAAAATATTATAAATGTAAGTTCTCAATATTTTGCTGTCGGAAACAATATGAATTTCGTTGTTATTTGCAAAAACATTTACGTTTTGTCCGTTTGTTTTTACAGTAGGAATTTGAGTGATAATCCCTGCTTTTGTGATTGTAACAGTATATTCGCATGTATCTGTTTCATTTCCGTCTTTTGTTACATTTATTTGGAAAATATTTGCACCATCGTTCAGAATTTTTTCGCCAATATCGCCGCTAACAGTATAACCACTATCAGCTGCGGCTTCTATTGTAACGCTTTCAACAGCATTTTCTACGCTCGCCCAATAAGAGAACTTATCAGCGTCGAACAATGGTGTTAAAGGAAGTGTGCCTCCCGAATACGAAACAGAAAGATTATTTAATCTTGCAGGAATTTCAGCAACAGGAGTACATTTTTCAGGAAAGGCAGTCAGTTTTACATTGTCCATATAATACTCTGTTCCTGCCCCGGATTTTATTCCGACTCCAAGATAAAAAGATCCTGTTTTGTTTCGTAAATTCTCTAATTTTGAATTTGAAACATCAACAGTTCGTTCGCTCCAGGAATTACCGATAACGGTTACTCCCTCGCCAATATCGGCAACTGTCCAGTTTATTCCATTATCAGAATATCCGATGTAAGTGTTTTTACCGGGAAGGGAACTGCCTGTACACGCTAATTGGAACGAAATGGATTGAAAATATGTGCCAAAAGTTAATCCGTCGGGAATGGTAACAGGCAGACCGACTACACTGTTACTGTAATTACCCACAGTAGTCACCTGAATACATTTGGAACTCTGATTGATTTCCGATACATAAGGATTGTCAATATCTGAAGTTATGGTTACGTTATTTCCTGAATAAACTTCGCTTTCAAAATCAAACAAAATCTCGCAGTCATTTCCTGCACCTGTTTCTGATGCTCTTGTGATTTTAACCGTATAGTCTTGCGTGTTTGTTTCATATCCGTTTTTTGTTACGATTATTGTAAAAATATTTGCACCAATATTCAAATTTTTTGTGCCGGTATCACCGGTAACAGTACAGCCATTAGCGGCTGCGGCTTTTATTGTGACGCTTTCAATATTATTTGCCGCACTTGCGGTGTATGAAAATATATCTGAATAGAACAATGGCTTTAAAGTAAGTTCACCTGTTGCGCTTGAAACCGAAAGAGTCAATAACTGTACATCCTGATCAGGTTTGTAAATTTTGAAATTACCCGAAAGATGCAAATAATTAAGAAAATAGAGCATACCATCGTAGTAACGGTACGTCCCGGAGGGAACCGACATATTATAAAAATCATTGATAAAGTCCCATGCAATGCTTTGATTGCTCGCTAATGCGCCTGTTGCATTGCAGGCAACAAGTCCGGGCGAATGATCGTTGTTATTATTTAACACTGTACCGTTTAATTGATAAAGTCCGCCGTAAGAATCAATCCCTTTACTTTCAAAAAAATTATGAATTTTATTTACAAGCGCAACTTCGCTTTCATCTGCCTTGAACCACGCATAGTCTATTGCTACGTTCATTATACAACGCCACGCATCATATTGAAAATGTTTATGGTCGCCTTCGTTGCGGGGCGCACCGCTAAACTCTGCATAATCCGGCATTAAACCTGTTGTTTCATTTGCAAAAAGAGGAAACATTTGCCTGCTTTTTGAAGCACATTCCGCCCAAAAACTACGGCGCGGCAAGTCCGAAGCCCAATAACTCCAAAGTTGATAAAATGAAGGCAAGTGATATGACGGATCGGTAAAACTTGCCGAATTACCATAAGGCACAAAAGTTACCTGCTTTTGTGTAGAATTGAATAAATTCGTAACTCCGCCGCCTGCATCACTGCGTCTCATACAATGACGCAAAATTTCGTTCGCCTGAAAAGAATAATTGAAAATTCCTTCGCCGTCTCCCCAGCGGTGCGAAGCAAAAAACAAAGCCATAATAAAATATTCTTCGCCATCGGAAGCCGGTCCATTGCCTTTTATCGTGCCGTCCGCATTTAACTGCCATGCAAAATACCCCTCATATTGACCACTTGTGTATTGCATTTTTGTTTTTGCCCATTTCCACAACCGATTAAATTCCGCCTGTTTGTCCATTTGCACACAAATCATCATTCCGTAACTCATTCCTTCGCTGCGCACGTCGTTATTTGCTACGTCAAGAATATATGCTTCATCTGTATCTGCTTCGTAATACAACTTTTGATTTTCTTCGCCGTAGAAAAAGTGGTCCCAAAGTGCTTGAAGTTTGTTTTTAACAGCAATACTGTCAAGACCTGCCTCTACAAACATATTTCTGTAAATATCGGTATAATATGCTCCCTGATCATGTATAACAGGCGGCGGCAATATAATGATCGCTCCCTTATATGTAAAAGTTATTTTATCAATATAAGTATCATTTGAACCATTGTCGGTTTCGAGTTGGATTTTTATTTCAGCAGGAGTTCCTAAGTCAGGTAAACGCAGTTCGGCTGTCTGTGTTGCGGGTGTTATGCCTGTAAATGAAAAGGATTTTTTCTTTTCGCTGTCAATGTAAAGTGAAACACTTGCTGTAGTAGTATTATTAGACGCGCCGATAATGCTAACTTCATAAATTCCTGCGCCGTCCGGAAACTGAACTGTTATTACACCGTTGTCGCCATTGCCGTAAAGTGCAATTCCATCAAAAGGCGAAGAAACAGTGCCTGCGTACGGTCCGCCCAAAGTCATATTCTCCGCTTCAACAACTATTTGAGAGTATGCCGACGCAACAAAAAATAAAGTGCTTATTATAAATACATTAAATTTCAAACTCATTTAATAAAATATTATTTGTTTATTATTTTAATATTATAAAATCTTTTTTCTGTTAAAATTTTTATTATAAGTATTTCGGGGAAGTTGGATGAAATTAAATCAAAATTACTCGCGTTGATATTTTCGGCTTTATAAAGTAATGCACCGGAAATATTATAAATATAAGTTTTCAATATTTTGCTGTCGGAAACAATATGAATTTCGTTGTTATTTGCAAAAACGTTTACACTTTGTCCGCTTGTTTTTATAGTAGAAATTTGAGTGCTAATCCCTGCTTTTGTGATTGTAACAGTATATTCGCATGTATCTGTTTCATTTCCGTCTTTTGCTACTTTTATTTTGAAAATATTTGCTCCTTCATTCAAACTTTTTGTGCCTGTGTCGCCGGTAACGGTATAACCGCTCTCTGCTGCGGCTGTTATTGTAATGCTTTCAACAGTGTTTTCCACACTTGCCGAATAATATAGCGAGTCGGCGTTAAACGATGGTGTTAAAGGTACTTCGCCGCCCGAATACGAAACAGAAAGAGTACTTAATTTAGCGGGGATTTCAGGGATTATCGGCTCTGCTCTTGTGATTGTAACAGTATATTCGCACTTATTTGTTTCGTTTCCGTCTTTTGTTACCTTTATCTTGAAAATATTTGCTCCT
>JAIRNR010000096.1 GCA_031257915.1 Bacteroidales bacterium | reverse complement strand
CCCCGCATTCCAACCTTATTGCTTCCAAATCGGCAGTCATTCCCTCTTTGGAATAATTTGTTCCAAGCCAGTGCCACCACGCCTGCGGCTTATACTCATCTTTCGGCGAAACAAACTGTCCGGCAAGACTTTTCAGCGTTTCCTGTCCGAATGCAAGATTTAGAATACAAAATGTAAAACAGATAAGTAAAAATAGACGTTTCATTTGTCATTAAGTTCAAAATAAACAAGTCCGAAAAGCCCCGCATTCCAACCTTATTGCTTCCAAATCGGCAGTCATTCCCTCTTTGGAATAATTTGTTCCAAGCCAGTGCCACCACGCCTGCGGCTTATACTCATCTTTCGGCGAAACAAACTGCCCGGCAAGACTTTTCAGCGTTTCCTGTCCGAATGCAAGATTTAGAATACAAAATGTAAAACAGATAAGTAAAAATATACGTTTCATTTGTTGTTAAGTTCAAAATAAACAAGTCCGAAAAGCCCCGCATTCCAACCCTGAATATTAAAGCCGAGATTTTCGCCTGTAAGGGAATTTATATGTTCATTAGGTGAGAAATCGTGCGAATTGACCAAGTCGGCTTTTGCAACACGCTTGATAAGTGAAACCGCTTCGTTTTTTCGCCCCATTTTAATCCGCGCCCAGCAGTCCATAAACGATAGCCAGGGCCATACAGCCCCGTTGTGATAAGTGGCGGGAGCGTAGCCCCACTCGGCGGGATAATAGGGCGTTGTTTCGGCGATTCCCCATTTTGTAAGCGAGTTGCTGTTTAATTTGTCAACAATTTTTTCGGCACGTTCTTTCGGCACAACGCCATAAAAAACTCCAATCATTTGATCTTGCAGCAAACGCTCATTCACACTGCCGTCTTTCCAAATTTGACAGTAAAAATCGCCATTCCACATTCCGCCGTCTTTCGTATCCCTGTTCAAAAATTCATAACCTTTTTCATACGCGCTGCGGTATTTTTCAGCCGCTCCCGCATCGCCCAAAACATTAGCCATTTCCACCATTTTGTCAAGCGCGGCAAGATAAGTCATTACTGAAAATGGTGAATAAAGCCGCCCTTCAATACCGCCGACATCTTTCCAGTCGCCCCACATTGACTCCTGCGCAGGTGCGCCGCTGCCGCGTGTGTCGCGCGAAACAAGCCAGTTCATAGCCCTTTGCAGCGGTTCCCACCATAAGGAAAGTGCGTTTTTATCCTTATAAAAATCAAAATATCTGTATGCACGCAAAATAAAAAATGCGTTTATATCCAAATCATCCTCACGTTCAATAAGCGGCAAAATACATGTCGGCACTTTGCCCGACGGCTGCATATATTCAATACTTTCGTCTATCATTTTTCTTTCCAAATGCGGATAAAACACCAAATGCAGCCACGATGTCCAGTAACTGTCCCGCTGATTAAGTTCGGCGTAGCCCATTGTCAGTACCTGACTGTCTTTGGTAATGCGCGTAAGGGAAACGGCTGAAATCATGTACCAGCGCAGGTAATTGTCAAGTTCTTTATCGCCGCTTTCGGGAATATGATTTTCAAAATCCTGCGTGTTTGTTAAAAGTTCATCCCAGTTTTCGCTTGCAAACTGCGCAATTTCATCCGCACTATTAAAAAACTTTGCGCTAATCCATTCGCTGTCGTAAAATGCGAGAACTATCCGTAATATTTTTTCTTCCTTTGCGGGGATTTTTACAGGAATGATAATCTGATTGTCCGACAGTAAATCAACATTTGTTTTAATCTGATTATTCGATAATAAATCAGTGTTTGCCGCAACTGCAAAATTATCGCAATTATAATCAATAACGATATTAAACTCGTCGGTTGTTCCGCCCGAATTTGTAAATGCCGCTTCAAGCATTATTACAGGCAAAGCCGACATTTGGGCATTATCAATCTTTAACGGACAAAAAGCAAGAGTTTTGAGTTTTGATTCTACACCGTGCAGTTTGGCGTAACTGCCGCGTACAAAGGGAAATTTACGCTCAATATTTTTTTTTGTAAATTCCGAAAATGCGTATTTTCTGCCGTCTTTTTCAATAGAAAAGTTTACGCCGTCTTTTTCGAGCAGCCATTCGCCCAAAATACCTGTATTTTGCAATACATTTCCGAACATTGAGCCGTCGGCACCTGCATTTGCCGTTAAACCGAAATTTGCTAACGGATAGCCGTCTATTCCCTTGTAAGACTGTTTTTCGGACGAGCAGCCGTATAAAAGAATGTAGAGTATAAGAGATATAAATAATATACGTTTCATTACAGCAATATTTTGTTTATCGTTATTAAATCTTCGGTTGCTTCCGTCCACTGTGTTGCCTTATTACAACAGTATTGTGTTTATTGACTGTGATTTGATATTTATTTCAAATACCTTTTTCCCGATTTTTACTGTTTTGGTTATATCGCTGCCGGTGTTGTTGCGCAGCAGGACAGCAATTTTTCCATTTTTATTCTTGAACGCTAAAATATTGTCAAACGCACCTTTTGTTTTAAGCATTTTTGCTTCGGGTAAAACGTAATGACTGAAATGTTTAAGCAGATAATATTCGTATGTGTAGCGGAATGTTTTGTCGTCTTCATTAACTGTTACAAGCGAATTTTGCGTCCATCCCCAACGGCTCATTCCACCGTCAAGCAGTGAAATATTCCAGTAATTATAAACATTTGTACCGTTTTCAAAATAGTATTTCATTAAGTCCCACGAGTAGGCACAGCCTTCCCAGTTATTCAGTCCGTCGCCGCACTCCTGTTCCGTTTGATATATTTTCAGATTCGGATAACGTGTGTGAATACTCGGCAATGATTCTTTTCCTGCCCATTGAAAGCCGACGCCGCTAATATAACCGCAGCCCTCAGACATTAAGACAGTATCGACAAGTGCAGGGTTGGGACGTTCCATTGTACCGAACATTACTTCAACGCCGATATTTTTCATTGCAGGCACGAGATATTTCCCTGTAAATTCGGCAAGCGTAGCAGCCTGCCACGTGCAACTTGGGAATGGCTGGCAGGAATTAAATTCATTCTGCGGCATAACCATTGAAATATTGATATTTTCAGCGCGGTACGCTTCAATAAACTTTTTAAAATACAGTGCGTATGCCTTTAAATACTCAGTTTGCGCGATAAACATATTATAACCCTCGTAACGGTATTGTTCGGGTTTGATGTCGGTAATGTAACGCTGGTCAAAGAAATTGCTAAGCGGCGCACAAGCGTAATGCTTATTATCTTTCATCCATGCCGGCGGACTCCACGGCGAAGCCCACAGTATCAAATCAGGATTATATTTTTGCGCTTGGCGGATAAAGGGAATAAGCGTCTCTCTGTCGTTCTCAATGCTGAAGTTTTGCATGGCAAAATCGCCGTCAACTTCGTTATAAGAATACCAGTCGCGTGAAAAATCATTTGCTCCCAAAGGCATACGGCAAACAGTGAAGTTAGCACCGTTAGCAGTAAAAAGTTCTTCAAAAATTTCTTCACGTTTGTCTTCGTCCAAAAGTGAGAGCGAAGTCCATCCGAGTTCATTAAAACATGCACCGAAACCGTTAATTGTCTGTAAGGTACTGTCGGTAAAAATTTCCACATCTGTCGAATAATTTTCTCCCGCCCGACAGTCCTCTGCAAAAGCGATTTCGTCTGTGTTCTGCATTTGCCACAAGGCGTCAGGCGTTGTTACCACCCATTGAACAACCTTGTTTCTGCCGCATGAGGCTAATAATAAGACGCAAAATACAAAAAATAAAATTCGTTTCATAATAATTTATAATTAACAGGATTTAATACTCAACTATTGCCGTTTTACCAATTAAACCGGATGGCTGCAAAGGCATTTCGGGTGTCCATGTCGTGCTGTACGAACGAACTTTACGCTGCTGAAACGGCAGGAAAGCGTCGCCGATTAAGCGATTGCCCCATTTGTTTACTACGTCAATTTCAACAGTGTTTTCGCCCTCTTTGAGCAGTCCGCTGATATTTACGCGGTAGGGCGCAGTCCAGCAACCACCGGCGTATTTGCCGTTGATTTTTACTTTTGCCATATCGCAAATATTTTCAAACTCAATAAACTGTTCAACACCCATGTTCGCAGGAACAGTGATAGTCTTTTTATACGAAGCCGTTCCCGAATAATATTTTATTTGCGGATTTTCATTTTCCGTCCATGATTTCAATTCTGCAAAGTTCGCATTTTCTACGCCTCTGCGGACACTGTCGGTTTGGAACGCAACAGTCCAGCCGGTGGAAATATCGGTGGTCTTGACAGGAGTGGGGAAGTTTGCCGATAGTTTGCCGTCCGCCGCCGTTGATGTTGCTTTTGATTTTGGTACAAACACTATAAAATATCCCTCCAGATTATCCAAACGTAAGGGGACGGTGGTAATGCCGTCTTTTTCGCTGTAAGACGGAAGCGGACGTACTGAGCCGTCAACAGCGTTCCAAAGTTCGGGCTGTTTGTCCGACACGCGGAACTGCGCATTTACTTCAATAATGTTTTCTGTTTGATTTGCGACAAAATAAATTTCGCGCCCGCCGTCCGTATGATGCGTATAGATAACAGGCGGCTGTTTGCTTACAACTCTTTTCCCGAAAACATCACTTGACAACTCTATATCAGACACACCATCTGCAATAAAATCGGGCTTTATATTCAATTCTGCAAATACTTTTTTTAGTTCCGTATTATGGAATATCCTGCCTTTTCCGTAATGGAAAATCATTTCGCTGTGTTCGATACTGTCTGATTTCCACATTTTTTCCGATAGCGATTTAACTTCCCTGTCAGCCTCAGGATAATTCTCCAAACTCGGCGAATTGTTAGGAATCTGCGTGCTTACAATATTCGCTCCTGCGGTAACAAGCTGTTCTATCTTTCGCAGCAATTCGGGACGCACAGTTGTCTGCGGCGGCAGAACAAGCACTTTGTATTCCGTACCGTGTGGCAAAACAAGTTTACCGTTTCTTACCGTCATATCGCGCAAAATAACTTCGGCGTTAATATAATCGCAGTTATATCCCCGCGGAAGTTCGGGCAGGCGGATACCTGTCATTTTAGGAACATCTTCGCCGATAAAATATGCAACATCGGCAACGTTAAGCCCTTGCCTCATCATATAGTTTGCGCGGCGGATATAATCAGTAAATAAATCTAACTGCGAAAACCATGTGTTATGGCGGTTAAATTCAGTACCAAACCATGCGTCAATACCGGGAATTTCGTTGTCGTAAGGCTGCTGGATATAAACATGCAGAAGATGTTCGTTTATGCCCTCGCAAATACTCCAGTCAAGTAAAGATTTCAAATCCTTCGGTGCTAACTTATAGCCGACGCCCCCGCTTGTAAAACTCTCACAGGAAATAATTTTTTTATTATAGATATGTCCGCAGGAAGCAGCCACGCGCGGTTCGTAGCGATTATTACTCTGTGCAGCCCAAAATTCACCGCCAATGCCGTCGCTTTGTCCGCCGTATTGAAGAAATTCACCCGGAAAGCCCCAGTGTCCGTAATTTTCAAGCCATACTTTAAGATTATGCTTGCGGCTGACTTCAGCAAAACCACCGACAAAATCGTATGAAATTTTATCGGCAACAAGACGGCGCAAATCCCATAAAAACCTGTCGGATTTATCGGGACTGCCGATAGAATATCCGCGTAAAACAGGTAAAAACGGTACCATATCATAGCCGTAGCGTTTCTTAAATTCATCTAAAAATCCGTCTGTTATATTTTGACCGCCCATTTCATACGAATCCTGAACAACGTATTTTAGCGACTTCCTGTCTTCTGCGGGAACACGGCGCAACACCTCGCCGATAAAATTATCAAAATGATATGCAACATGCTCTTTATTCATCTTATCAACTTCAAGCCCGCGTCCCTCAGGCGTAGCAGGAGCATTCACCGCACCTGTCGGCGACATTCCCGCACGCATAACAACCCATACTCCGGGAGGAACGTCCCAGTTAAGCGTGCCGTCGGCAGACAGTTTATCGGAAATATCAATTACGCTGTCTATCGGATGCGACTGCAATTCGTCCGCCGTTTCCCTGTCCCACATATAACTGTCCCAGTCGGGCAGCGGTGTCTGAAACATCTTTGCGAGAGATTTTTCGGGATAACGTTCAATACGTTCCGCGCCCGAAATCATCACCTCAAAATATGCATCAAACCAGTAAGTATTGTTGAAAATTATACGAAAATCCTGTGCTTCGGTTTCGGGAAAAGTTATTACGACTTTTGCAAGTTTATCCCAACCGACATTCAGCATACTGTTGCTTCTGTCAATATTAAATTTTTTGACTGTCTTATATTCATCTCCGACTTTCGCCTGCAATTCACAGTCGCCGATAAAATTATTAAAGGGAGTAATTTCACATGAGCGTATTTTTTCGGCTTTATCAAAAGAAAAATCTTTAATCTCACCCTGTTTAAAATGAGGTACGAACAGTTCGCCTGTTGCGGTTACGCTCTTTATTTTCGCGGGAAATGCAATAACTTTTAAATCTTCAAACGCAGTATCTTTCGGCGTTAATTTGCCGACAAATTTTTTGCCGCCCTCAATAACGGTATCAACAAAATTCAAATAGCGCATTGCTTGATTTGTCTCAATCCAGGGACCACCCGACTGACTCCAGCCCGGACAGTTAAACATGCCGATTTCAATATCAAGTTCACTCGCTTTTTTAAGTGCTGCGTGAACAACTTCCCACCATTGCTCGGTAAAAATGCGCACCTGTCCGACAGGAAACTGTGTTTCTCCTCCTATATTGCCGATAAATGCCTTTGTAATACCAGCCGCTTTCATCGCTTCCAAATCCTTTTCCACACCCTCAACTGAAATATTATCGTTCATCCAGTACCAGTAAACACCTGTGCGGACATCGGCAGGAGGCGTCTTAAAATTGGCTTTTAATGTTTCGTAATTTACCGATTTCCGGCAGGAAACAGTCAAAATTCCTGCGGCAAAAATCAGAATAACTGAAAATTTAAAAATCTTTATCATATTATTTTTTATTTATTAATTCAATCCTTATATTTCACTGCAACTGCAACCTTAATACAATCTTCATACGTTTGCAGCACAAGCCGGCAAATGAAGTTCGTCGTTGCCGCAAACATACACCTGCAAAACAGTTGCGCTTTCCAAATCAATCAGCATTATAAATCTGATAAAAAGCCGCACGAATTTCGCTTAACTCCCCAACAGCAAGCCAGTATTGATACTCAAAAACAGAATTTTTCATAAGCCCCCGAACACAAACAGGGGCAATATAATTAGTTGACCATCCGCTTGCCTCTTCTCCCGGTCCCCCAGACCGTCCGGCAAGAAATTTAGTAGCATCGGGCGAATAAACACCAACTCCAAAACCATTATCATCAACAAACGCCATCCATTTTTCGGAAGGAAAAGGGTTTTGCTCATCATCATAAATCCCCCAAAAGCCGCTTTCAAGTTGAACAATATCCGTACTGCCGACAGCCGAACCATTAAAGGGATTATTTCCAAAATAAGAATAAAGATTATTAAGTGCGGAAATAAGATAAACAGCAGGAATTTCCTGGTCGCAGTTAACCCCCTCGCCGTAAATATCATCGGTACGGCTACAAGTCAAGCGGCAGCGAACACTTATAACATTTTCGTTAATAGAAGTCCATTGTTCCATAGTTGCCTCTGCCGGCTTATTATCCATATCCCACAACATGGGAATACACTTAATATACGTACTTGTATCGGTTTTGCTTTTAGCGAGAACTTCCGCACGATTACGCATATAATCTCCTGCCTGAATAGGGTTCCAGGACCACGGACTCCAATAAGGCGACTGCCCCTCGCTAATTCTGTCAATGCTGTGTCCGGCGTAATAAGACTGCTGAACATAACGCCCCTCGTCGGCAATATTGACTAAATTACGCCCGCTGCCATAGAGAGAAATATAAGAAATAGCCCCTCCGCGGGCAGTATCTTGCATTACACTGATTCGAGAATTTTCTATGCTGAACGAACCGTCATCTAAAACAGATTTTATGGCAAATTTTATACTGTCCACATCATTTACAGGTATAATTTGACTTACATCCCCATTACGAAAAATATACATCGCACGTTGCGAATAAACGCCAACTGCTGCTAATAATAATAACGCAAGCGATAGCAGCAGTAAAGTTCGATTGAAAATTTTCATATATATAACTATCTGTAGTTATAAATTTTATCAAATTCCAGAAATGCGTTAAACAGCGCGTCTTCTTCTCCCTCCTGATAGATTAACGGCTTGCTTGTATTGTTTCCGCTTTCGTTGTCAAAGAATTTTGAACAATTATAGATATGTTTATATATTAACCATCTGCTTTGCGCATTATAGTAAAATCCGCGCGAGTTGTCCACCATAATAGAATGTTCTTCGGGTATCCATCTATTCTCATTTCTTATCTTATATGCACCCACTTCTTCATATCCTTCAAGTCCGATAAATCTGCTCCATGGTACTTTTTTCAAATCGCTTGTGTTGGAAACATTAAGTGCCATACCCTGTTGCTGCCAACCCCAAGTATAAGTATCTCCCGCATCGGGGTATTCGTCTGCAAGAGAAGTAAAACCGTGTCCGATAAATTCATGCATCATCCAGTAAGTGCCTACGCCTTCGGGTTCTTCGTTCATAGCCGTACTCCACCACGCACTGCCGCAGTTGCCCGCAGGTACGCCAAAGTTAGCCCAGCCGCCCATCATACCGTTAGCAAGCAAAATAAAAGAACGGTTAAGAATAGACGATAATTCGGGAATTGCCTGTGCCGTAAACTTATTGGCAGCACCAAAATCAGTTCCGACAGTAGTTGTAGTACCGAAATTACCGGCAGTAGCCGCATTTATACCGCTTACCCTTGATACAGCCACAGCACAATATACATCAAAATAATTTCTAAAATTACGAATAATAGGGTTTTCCAAAAACCGCAGTGTCATTTTCTTGCACCACGTTTCATAAGCACCGTTATCTTTGTTATCCTCTTTGTCAAAACATTCGCCGACTATAATAATTTTAACCCCATGCCCATAGCCTTCTTTATGCTCCCACAGTTTAAAAAAACTTCTATGTTTCCAATACTCCCCGCTTTCGGGAGAAGGATCGAGCAACTGTATATCCGATGAAGGATTCAAATCGACTATAAGTTTGTAGTCGTTTTCTACAATAACAGGTTCCGTAGAAACCGTTACTGCGCAACTATCTGTAAAACCGCCGTCGTTAGTTGTAACGATAATGTATGTTTTGCCGTCGGCTACGGCGGTAACAAGTCCTGTTTGACTTACGGTAGCGGCGGTTAAACTTGTTGATGTCCAGACAACGTCTTTCAGTTCGGCATTCTCAGGCGTTACTGTAGCGGTAAGTTGTGCGGTGGAGTCCGGCGCGAGGACTAATGTGCTTTTGTCTATCGTTACGCCGGTTACGCGCTTTTTATCGTCTTCCACACATGACGTAAATATTGCCGTTAAAATTAGGGTACTTAATAAGAGATTGATGATGTTTTTCATAGTAATATAATTTGTTTTTATAATTCATTTTTAATCCCATCCGGGATTCTGCCAGTTGACTCCGGTATATTCCAACATTTTTGAAACATCCGACTGCGGGACAGGAAACATTAAATATTTATTTGTGTATGCTTGACGCGGTACCATTTGTATTCTTTGGTATGTGAGATTTTCGTTTTCATCTTTTGTAATTTGCATACCGCTGACACCTCTGTCTGTCTGTTCTAAAATTTTCCAGCGGCGCACATCAAAAAAGCGGTGTTCTTCAAAGGCAAGTTCTACGCGGCGTTCGTTGCGGTAGCGTCTTTCAAACTCATCTTTAGACATTCCGGACGGCAATTCGGGCATGCTTGCGCGGGCGCGGATTTCATTTAACGCATCGACAGCCGACAAGCCGTTATAGGAATTATCGGGACCGGTGGCATTATAAGCTGCCTCGGCAAAATTCAAATAAAGTTCCGCAAGACGGAAAATTTTAAAGTAACCATCGTCCGGGCTGCCTATTTCCGACTTTACACTGTTAAATTTACGCATATAATATCCTGTACGTGTATTGCGCGTATTTGTAGTAACTTGCGAAATTGCGCAGTTGCCGTTTGTGACAGTGTTGTTTGAACCGACGAATGTTTCTACGAATGTTAACGGCTCAAGCGGATTTTCCATTTGTATTTGCCAGTTGCGGACAGTTATCTGATAGCCGTCTCCATCGCTCCATGAAGGGTTAAAACGCAAACGGTGATTGCTTGGTGCGGTTCCATCTCTGTTATCTTCACCGAAACCGTACTGTTCCCTGAACTCCGTTAAATCATACCTGAAACTCACCCAGTCGTCTGCCTGCGGAAGCGAAATATCAGGTGAGCTGTGTAAAATGGGATTTGTTGTAGAAACGCCTGTAACAGCCATAATATGTGCATCCGTTACTGCTCTGTTGCTTTTATATTCAAAAACCAGATATGCCTCTTTGTAATCACTTACTGTTCCGCCAATATCAAGTGTCTCAATATACGATTCGGTACCGGTAGTAGTCAGTGTTACGGAATTATCGGCATTTGCCGTTCGGGTTAAATTCTTACGAAAAGCTAAACCGACCGAAAAGTGAGGTCTAAGATACTGCGATTTGTATTCTTTCCAGTTGCGCATCGCACCGTTATAATAGATGGAAGCGTAAAAACGCGGATCGCGGTTTTCGTAAGGATTATTCCTGTCGTAAGTCGTATTTGAAGTATTATAATTCGGCTGCAAATGGTTAATATCGTTATACGGATTTGTCAAATCCAAAACAGGCTGTCCGTCTATTGTTTCGTAAGCATCCACCAACTCCTGTGAAGGACATGCGCCTGCCGTAATTCCGCCTTGCCATACAGGCAGTGTCGCATACATCCAAATATTTGCCTGTTCCGACGATTCAAAGATTGTTTCTCTGTCAAGCGAACGTGTGGCGTCCGAACGCTGAACAAAATAATAACCGTAAGTATTGAGTGTTTTCGCTTTCATGGCGTCTGTCATATTATTATCGTAAAGCATATAGCCATGTTCTATACACAAATCAAGCGCGTCTTTACAAATTGCTGCCGCTACATCCCACGTATATTTGCTGCTGCCGTTATTATTCCACAGCGGACTTGCGGCATAGAGAGCCGTTTGCGATTTTACCGCCAAAGCAAAAGCACGCGGGATTTTTCCGCGCTGATTGTCGTTTCTTAATCTCCAGAGAAAACTCATATCCTGCCCCTCGTTTTCAGGCGTTGCAAGTGCGCTGTCACATTCGGCAATAATAAAATCGGCAATTTCTTCAAACGAAGTACGTTTTTCCTGTGAATAGTCATGCGCAGCGTCGTAAGGCGTTGTTGTAAGAGGCACTCCGCCGTAACGCTTGATAAGCTGCAAATACAAATAAGCGCGTATAACTCTTACTTCGGCAATCATTGCGGCAACTTCAAAATCCCTTATATCGTTAGCAGTGTTTTGGGGGATATTCTGCAAAAAAGTATTACAACGGCGTATTGCCTTAAAATAATAGTTCCACGCATAATTACTTCCATCACCATTATACAGGGGGTTATAATTTGCAGATACATTGCCGTTATACCAGTCAAATGTCGAACCGCTAACTCTGTTATTCACATCTTCGGCTTCGTCGCAAAAAACGGCAAGCGGTGCAGGATTAGATCCGTTATTATAGGTGAAACCGACAGATGGTATTGCTCCGCGCAACGACATATAATAACCAATAATAGTATTGCGTTGAGCAAAAATAACTTTCAAATCCACACGTCCGTCGGAAGGCATATCAAGATATTTTGTGCAGGAAAAAAGCAAGCAACAAACAGCCAGCGGCAAAATGTATAATGTTCGTTTCATATTTTAAAAGATTGCATTTATTTTTATATTAAATACACGATAAGGCTGAAAAGCCGTAATATCGGTTGTTTCGGGATCAATATATTTGGTGCGCATATTGCTAACGGTAAAAAGATTCTGCACACATATAGCAATACGGATTTTTTCCGCCGCAATATGTTTGGATATTTTCTCGGGCAGCGTATATGCAACTTCCAAATTTCTTAAGCGCAGGTAAGCAGTATTCATAATAAAGTAACTGTTTGCCAAATGGCTTACGGAAGTTGTTGTAGAAAGTGCGGGATAGGAAGCATTTTGATTTTCAGGTGTCCACGAATTAAGATGAATATCGGTAAAATATCCCTCATACATACTCTCGTCCGCACCAATACCGCTAACATAAACAGATGAGCGGGCAGTACCCTGGAAAAGAGCATTTATTTCAAGCCCTTTCCACGCAAAGCCCAAATTAACATTATAATAAATTTGCGGAATACGGCTATATCCTATAGGCACTCTGTCTTTTATATCTATCTTTTTGTCGCCGTTAACATCCTTGTACATAAAGTCGCCGAGACGAGGTACCGCGCCAAGTTCGGAGCTGTACATAGACTTCGCCTTTTCCAACTCCTGCGGCGTATTTATAAAGCCGTTGCCGTTGCTGTAGTCAATTTCGTAGCCCCACATTTGCAAGGCGGAAAACCCTTCGGTTCTATACCGGTATTTGTACGTTGTATCTAACGGAATTTCGTTAATACTTATTACTTTATTTTTGTTGAAAGCAAGCCCGCCGCCAATATAAAACGACAAATCTTTATAAAACTCTTTTTTGTACATTAACGATATTTCAACGCCCTCGCTTTCCATTTTGCCCTCGTTAAGTTTCGGATAACTCGGAATACCCGTATAAGACGGCATTGAGATAGCACCGTCTATAAGCATATTATCGGTACGTGTCCTGTAATAGTCAAAACGCAGCATAAGATCCTTAAACAGTTCCAAATCAAAACCGTAATTCTGTTTTGCTATTTTTTCGGCGGTAACATACGGATTGCCTGTTGCAAGTTCATTGCCCGCAATATCGTATTCGTCAAGATACATAAAACGGTTACCGCCGAGCTGATCATTTGCGTTTATACCGTAAGACGCCCGCAACTTTAAGAAAGTAAGAACACTGTTCCCTTTTAAAAATGCCTCGTTTGAAACAATATATGCAGCCGAGACAGCGGGCGTTGTTACAAAGCGGTAATTGCGGGCAAACTGATCCGAGCCTGTATATCCCAAACTTGCCTGAATAAAATAACGGTTTTTATATCCGTACGTTGCTGTAATACCCGAATTGATACGGTTATAAGGCAGGATATAAGCACCTATGTAAGTACTGCCGTACGCCGCTGCTTCGTCTGTGGGTATTTCCGCGTCCCGCTTCAAAGACATAACATAAGCCATAGCACTTACGCTATGCTCGCCGAATGTGCGGTTATAGTCCAAATGTGCAAACAGATTGAGGTTATACATATATTGCGAATATTTGCCGTAAACAAGGGGCGTATTCTCTATACTCCCTTTGCGTATAAACCGCAACACATTATACCCCTGCGAAAGGTCGCGTGTATAAATTGCATAATTCTGCACCGTAGCCGTAACGCTGTTTGAATGTGTCTGATATGCAATTAAGCCCGAAAGCGACAAGCCCTTTGTAAGGAAACTCATATCCAAATTTAATCCCGACTGAACCATAATGCTTGTTTGCAGCAGATTGCGGTAACCTGCACGGTTTAGTTGACCGTATGGCGCAGCAGTAAGATCATTTATTGTTACAACCTGATTTTTGTCTTCGATTAAAGTTCCTTCCTCATTAAACAGAAGTGCGTCATCCCCTGTCAAAGGACCATACATTGTGGGAGGCAGCATAAAAGGAAGCGCGTATGCAACGGAGTTTGTAAAAGAACTTGTTTTTTCCATATTTACATTACCGCTCAACAGTAAAAATCCCGACAGATAGTCGTTAATTTTAAGGTCAATATTTGAACGGAAATTTATACTGTTTACGGCAGGGGTGGGGTCGTATTTGCGGTTTGCTTCATCTGCGATTTTTATCGGAGAACTTTGGTGTATATAATTCAGATTGGCAAAGTACTTTATAAATTCGTTGCCGCCGAATATATTTATGCCTGCTTTCTGCATAAAAGCCCAGTCCCTTATCGTCATGGAATACCAGTCATTGTTGGGATAATACTTTCTGTCGCCGCTGTTAAATCCTTCAACTTCGCTTTGACTGAACAGAGGTGTTGCCAAACCGTCATTTGCCGCCGCCTGATTGCGCAGGGCAACATATTTTGATGAGGAAATAAAATCAGGATGATAAACATTTTTCTGAAATGCCTGCTCGAAATATCCTTCAATTTTTGTTTTTCCCGCAACACCGCGCTTTGTAGTAATAATAATTGCTCCGCCTGAGCCTTGCATACCGTAAATAGCGGTTGATGCGCCGTCTTTAAGTATGGAAATACTTTCAATTTCCTGTGCTGTTAAATAATCCCAGTTAGATGTAGGACATATAACACCGTCAATAATTATAAGCGGATCGGTACCGTTAGCAGTAGAAACACCGCGTATAAGTTTAAATACTTCCGAATTAGTTAATGCGCTCGATATTTCTATTGTAGTAAGTCCGTTAAGACGTCCCGCAAGAGAAAGCCCAATATCGGCAGTAGATGCTCTTTCAAGTACTGCGCCCGACACTGTTTCAACTGCTGTTGTTACGGCTTCCGCAGGCAGGGAATAATATCCGAAACTAAAAAGCGAATCGCCCGATTTATTCTGTGCTTTTATTGCTGTTAAGCCAAACAAACAGCAAGCAATCAGCATATAATATTTTATGTTTTGCATATAAATAATTTTACATTTTATGTATTACCAACCCGGATTTTGCCATTTTTTGCCTGTAAGAGGCTCAAGGCGCGATACTTCCGAAAGCGGGAGCGGAAGAAACAGGTCGCGGTTTGTCCATCCGCCGCGCTCGGTGGTCCATATATTTTTACGTTCATAACTGAATGTGCCGTCGGCATGTTTTGTTATCCACATTGCCGTAAGATATTTCTGTTCCTTTCCCAAATCTCCTGCCGGCGAACACCAGCGGCGCAAGTCAAAGTAACGGTTTTCTTCAAAGGCAAATTCTACTCTGCGTTCGTTGCGGATACGCAAACTAAGTTCCTGAGGATCTCTAACGGTAACTTCGGGCATATTAACACGCGCCCGCACCTCGTTAAGTGCTTCAAGTGCTTCATCGGTGCGTCCTGTTTCGTTCGCCGTTTCTGCCAAGTCAAGCAGCAATTCCGCAAAGCGGTAATGTTTATAGGTAGGCGTTACGGGGCTTCCGTACTCCGACATTCCGGGCGTAATTGTTTTGCGGTAAAAATATCCTGTTTTTGTACGTCCTCTGTCTTTCGGGTCCGTACTTATCGCAAACATTCCGTTTGGAACACCCGCTGCCGAATCGCCGATATATGCGTCAACAGGTACTACAGGATTTTTTGCAGCCGGATAATTGATAGTGTCGCCGTTATGAAGCAGTGTAATATGCAGGCGCGGGTCTCTGTTGCTGTACGGATCGCTGCCTGCCGCTTCGTTATAGCCCGATACTTTATATCCTGCGGCTATTGCTGCGGGATTAAAGTTAGGCTGCAAATGATGTTCGTCCGAATACGGATTTGCCAAATTCAACAAAGGATATGACGCTGTTCCGTCTGCGGATACATACTCAAAGGCATCGACTAACTCTTGTGTAGGAGTAGTGCCTACGTAGGCATTACCTGGAAGTTGCGTTCCCATATAATTAACGTGCCAAAGCAATGAGCCGACCCATGTTGCGGAAACTGTCTGATAAATTGTTTCTCTGTCGCGCGGTGCGGAACTGTAATCGGCAACTTTGCACATTAACTCATGCAACGCCGCCGCTCCGCCTGTGCCGAAAACATTTTCCTGAGTACACTGGGTAAACAATTGGTAACCGTTCTGTTTTAGTGCTTCCACTGCCTGTTTGCTTGCCTGATACGCTTCCTCCCAGTGAGAGCCGTCGCTGCTGTGCAGCGGACTTGCCGCAAAAAGCATAGCCGTTGCTTTTAGCGAATATGCTAATGCTTTAGTTACTCTGAACGCTTCTCCGGCAGGGCTCATAGAAACCGAAGCACCTAAATCATTAGCCTGTATTACCTGACCTGTGGTAATACGCCATGGAAGTTCAGCCGTTGCAATAGCAAAGTCGCAATCGGCTTCAACAAATTTTGCTATATCATAAACAGGATTACGTTCCAAAACCGAAAAATCGGCTTCAATAGATAATACTTTGTCTATTTTGGGAACTGCGCCGAAAAGTTTTATTAAATCGGTGTAATAATAAGCGCGTAAAACGTGCGCTTCGGCAACCATGCGTTTTTTCCTGTCCTCGCTCGCGAAAGCCATTTTATCGGCATCTTCTATAAACTGATTACACAGACGGATAGAAGCATAAAAATCGGACCAGTAACTTTTTTGAGTTACTCCGTTACCGGCGTTTGAGTTTGCAACCGTATGCCATTCGGAAGTGTTGCCGTTATTGTAAACAC
Source organism: Bacteroidales bacterium (assembly GCA_031257915.1). Classification (GTDB taxonomy): domain Bacteria; phylum Bacteroidota; class Bacteroidia; order Bacteroidales; family P3; genus JAIRNR01. The sequence goes on along the minus strand of JAIRNR010000096.1, from coordinate 7,995 downwards.
GATAACTGGAAACACCGTCAAAGTTGCCGTTGGCTTCCCATCCGTCATCGGTAATAGCCGTAAACAACGGCGTAAATTCAACATAAACAAAGCCCTTTTGCGGCATGCCGTTATAGATAGCCGCAAGCAATCCTTCTACTTTTATCGGATCTCTGTAAACATCTTCCATAGTCAGATTTCCGTCCGGAGCCACGTCAAGAACTTTTTTACAGCCCGAAAATAAAATACATAGCGCGAAATACGTTATAAGCAGTATCAATACTCGTTTCATAATTATATATTCTTAAAATACAATATTCATTCCAAAATTAACCATTTTAGCAAGCGGGAACTTTGCAGGATCGTCCAATTCGGGGTCAATATACTTGGTTTTCATTTTAGTAAACGTAAGCAGATTGCTGCCGTTTACATATATCCGCACCTGATTCATTTTTGCCTTTTTTGTCAAATTGCGGGGCAGAGTATAACCAAGCTCTATGCTTTTCAGACGCAGGAAAGAACGGTTAAGCATAAAAAAAGAATTACTTACATAACTCGGACTTGTATGTTCCGAATCAAGGGCGGGATAAAGAATTTCTTCGTTATTTTGATAACGTTCCGAAGTGTAGGCATGCTGAATAACATCTTCATTATAGCGAAATCCCGCATAAGCCATTGACACGTGAGCAATGCCCGAAAACAGGAAAGAAAGATCCAAATCTCTCCAGCTTGCGGAAACCGAAAAACCGTAAGTAATTTCGGGTACATTTGAATAGCCAAGCGGCATTTCATCTCTTTTGTCAATATCTCCGTCCCCGCTAATATCTTTATAGAGAAAGTCGCCTATACGCGGCGTTCCGCCAACGTTGTAGTGTTCGGTTGCCCATTTCAATTCATCCTCTGTGTTAATATATCCGTTGCCGTTGCTATAGTCAATCATATAGCCGAAAGGCTGCCCGAGAGAATACCCTGTTGTGCGGTAGCGGTACTCGTAATCATCTGCAAGTTGCGCTTCATCGTAGAAAAGTACTTCATTACGGTTAAAAGCGTAGTTGCCGCGAATACTGACACTCCAGTCCTTGTTAAACACTTTCTGATATACAAGTTCAAATTCGTAGCCCCAGTTTTTCATTTTGCCCATATTTACTTTTGGCAAATTTCCCTCAGGAACACCCTGTAAACTGGGTACTGTGCCGCGACTGATAAGAATATCGCTTCTGTTTTCAATAAAAAAATCGGCAGTAAGAGAAAGAGAGGAAAAAAGTTGAAAATCCAAACCGTAATTCTGTTTTTTAGCCACTTCCCATTTTATATTCTCATTGCCGAGCAATCCCTGACTGATATAAGTTCCGCGCCCGAGCGAGGGAGTATAGCCGCCTCCGGCAACGCCCATTTTAGTAATATAAAGAAAACGCTCCTCCGTATTCAATTTATCATTACCCACTTCGCCGTAAGAAGCGCGGATTTTCAGTTTTGTAAGCACTTTATTATCGCGCAAAAATTTCTCATTGCTAATTACCCATCCCGCCGAAAATGCCGGAAAAAAACCGAAGCGGTTATTTGGGGCAAACTGTTCGGAACCATTGTAACCCAAATTTACTTCGGCAAGATAACGGTCGTCATAATTATACGTAATACGCGAGGCAAGACCTAAAATATTATAAGGCAAATCGGCGGCTTCCGTGTCCCAGTTATCGCGCTGAAAAAGCACCATTCCTGTTACGTTATGCTTGCCGAAAGCCCTGAAATAATTAAGCGAAAACTGCATGTTCATATAATAACTTGCTGCGGAACTTTTATAGAGTTCCAAAGCATCGTAACGATTAACGTCGGGTACGGTATAATACGACTGGTCGCCTTCCGACCGCCCTATATGATAGTCGGTTATATAATTTACAATAAGAGAACCGTCTTGTAACTCGGAAGCATTATTATCGTACGAAATCATTGCCTTTGCACTTAATCCTTTTGTTATAAAAGGTAAATCCCAATCAACTGTGAGCGATGAATTTAATACCGAGCGCGTTTCCTGCTGATAGCCGTATCCGTTTAAATCGCCCCACGCGCTTCGCAGACTTGGCGTCTGTACTATCGGCATTCCCGCAGGTACAAGCGTTCCGTCCGGAGCAGTATATCCCTCAGCTGTAAGCGGACCCGGCAAAGTAGGATTAGAATTGACAATAAACCCGAGCACTTCGTTTGTAAGGTCGTCAACACTGCTAAAACCCACTTTATTTATATTCGGCGAATTTGTCTGTTGCAAATACGAAGCAAGGTCAAGCGATATTTTCAGATTTTTTGTTGCCTGAAAGTCAAGATTTGAACGAAAGTTATAGCGGTTCATTTTAAATGCGGGATCGAAACCGTACTGCTCGTTTTTAACTGTTTTAAAATTGCTGCCCTGATTTATAAAACCGACATTTATAAAATATTTCAGTTTTTCCGTTCCGCCGTCCATATTCGCGTTTATGCGCGTTTGCGGAGCAACAGGTCTGTAAAATTCTTTTATAAAATTTCTGTCGGGGTAGAATACAGGGTCGCTTCCATCGCGGTATTTACTTATCATATAGTCGGTATATGGCAAATCCATATTATTGTTTTGTGCCGACTCATTCATTAACTCGGCATAAGTATATGAATGCAGATGAGGCGACATAACGGTTAACATCTGTAAACTGTAATCGGCAGAAATACTGAGAGACATTTTGCCTGTCGCGCCGCGCCGCGTAGTAATAAGAATAACGCCGTTAGCACCGCGCACGCCGAAAACAGCAGTAGCCGAAGCATCTTTTAAAATAGATACGGAGGCTATTTCATTCGGGTCAAGCGTACTTAAAAGGTTTGCGTCGCGCGGCACGCCGTCAATCATAATAAGCGGAGTAGCACCGTTTATCGTTCCCACGCCGCGCAGATAAAGATTTACGGCATCCATTGCTCCGGGACGTCCTGTTGTCTGTATAGCCGCAAGTCCGGGTAAACGCCCTGCAAGCGAAGCCGAAAGGTTTGCCGAAGGACTTTGCTTGAGTTCCTTTGTTTCCAAAGAAGATATGGCGCCTGTAACGGATACCCGGCTTTGCTGTCCGTAAGCAACAACAACAACTTCGCTTAAATTTTTGGCATCTTCCTGCAAGGTTACTGCTATACCGTCTGCGGCGGCTACTTCCTGAGTGGTAAATCCTATAAAGGATATTCTGAGTGTTGCCCCTGCATTGACTTTCAAAGTAAACTGTCCGTCAACATTAGTAACAGTACCGTTACTCGTGCCTTTTTCCATTATTGTCGCGCCTATAATAGTGCTGCCTTTTGAATCAAACACCGTTCCACTGATGGTTCGTTTCGCCTGCTGTCCTTGTATTGCCGCTATTGACAGCATACAAAGGGATAGCAGGAAAACAATTTTAAATTTTGATTTTTTCATACAGTCATCATTACGGACTTAATCCGCAATCTTTATTTAATACGTTTATAAATTTAAACCCAACGCCGTCCCAACAACCCCAACGCCCTCACAGCAGGCTTTCAACCCCGTCATCGCGAACTCAACCCCGTCACTGCGTGCTTCAGCCCCGTCATTGCGGGCTCGACCCGCAATCCCCCGGTTACCGCTTCAACGCCGTCAAGCGTGCTCAACCCCATCACTGCGTGCTTCAGCCCCGTCATTGCGGGCTCGACCCGCAATCCCCCGGTTACCGCTTCAACGCCGTCATCGCGAACTCAACCGGCAACCAATTACCGTTTCAAAATAACTTTCTCAGTAACAACACGATTACCACTCCGTACAACAATAAAGTACAGACCGTTCGTGTAGTTAAGTTCAATACGCCTGTCGCCTGCAACAGTTTCCGATTTGAGAACACGCCCTCTCGAATCAACGACTTTAACCGTGCTGCCCGCTTCCGCACCGCTTACGGTTACAAAGCCGTTGCTTAATGTCGGAACTACAATTATTTTGGTCGTTGCCGGTTTTTCTATATCGGTAACAATACCGCCTGTGCAACTTACATCAAAAGTACCGAGTCTTTCAGACGCATTATCTTTTTTAATTACGCCGTTAATAATCGGAGTTCCGCTGCCGTCTGTAACATAAATGCTGTTATCGTCCTCATAAATCCCTGTTCCAATCCATTCTATTGTAACAGATTCGCCATCAATAAGAGTAACTGTCGGGTGGTCGAGCGATACCTGACCTTTTACCTCTGCTATTAATATATCTCTCTGCCAAAATTCCAAACCAACACTGTTATTGTCATAACCAAAACCATAATTGGGACTACTCGGAGTCGCCTGCCAATAGTCGCCGCCAAATACTGTCCATTCGCACGTAGAGTCTGTATAATAGTAGAACGAGGCACTTACCCATTTGCCTGTTCCGCCGCTGCCGCAGTCGCCTTGCACATAAACGTAGTATGTGGCTTCACTTTCTAATGTCAATGCCGACGGATCGTACTCGGTTTCGGATGTTTTAACAATATTGCCCGCAGGATATGCAGCAAGTGCCGCCGAGTCGAGCTCTGTCGCGGAAACAATTATATTATACCCCTCAGTATAAGCATAGCCGGTCCATGTAAGATAACCGCTCAACTGCTCTGCTGTAAGATTTCTTGGCGGTACGCATGTGCCGACTTCGTAAATACCTGCTCCAATCGCCTCTGAGTATGGATCCTGTTCCGTTGTGGCAAAACGCCACCAACCCGTTGCATTAACATAATCATTAACACTTCCTGCAGGAACAAAAAGAGCGCAGTTAGAAAAATCAACCCAATTAAAGGCAGAATACCCATTCCAACTATCAGCAGGCGGTGCAGTTGCAAGACATGTTACTTTTGTAAGATTAACTAAACCGTTAAACAGTACATTCGGAGCAGATATATCATTAATGCCCGAGCCGACAGTTACTTCCCTTAAACCTGTGCAACCATAAAATGCGCCGCCGGCGGCAGAAACATCGTTCACGCCATCGCCATTGTCGTCCCACAGGGCAACTACGGAGTTGGGAATTACGATAGAAGTAAGCGAAGTATCGAACTGGAAGCAAGTACTGCCCATAGAAATAAGTCCTTCGGGCAGAGTAATGTTTTTAAGTCCCGAACATCCTTGAAATGCGTTAGCACCCAAATAAGTAATGCCGGCAGAAAGCACAACGGTATCTAATCCTGTATTACCCTGAAAAGCACCTGCGCCGACAGCAGTAACATTGTACCTTTCTGTGTTGTATTCTACCTGTGCGGGAACTGTTATATTACCACTGTACTCCTGTACAGAGTCGGGAGTTGCGCCGTTAAAGGTAACTTCTACGGTTTCATTTGAAGTAACTCTGTAATAAATACCGTCCACTTCAAAAAACTTTACGTCGGCAGTATTGTAGAATGAAGTGCTTACCCATTCGCTTGTTTCACCCTCGCCGCAATCGCTTCGCAGATAAATATAATATGTAGTTTTATCTTCTAATGTTACTAAATCCGACAAATCGGACGTATTCGCGCTGATGTCGTAAACAGTATCCGCATAGTCTGCAAGTGCCGCCGAATCGAGTGCTGTTTTGGAAACAATTATATTATACAATGCCGCATTGCCTGTCCATGTAAGATTACCGTTAATCACGTTTGCTGAAAACTCTGTCGGCGACGCGCATGCGGGGGGAATAGGATAAATACCCGCACCATGCGAGTTTTCATTTTGTTGGTTTGTGGCAAATCTTGACCAGCCCGCTGCTATAATATAGTCACCTACAGATACTTCAGGGACATAAAGACGGCAGTTAGAACCGGTAACCCAGTTAAAAGCAAAATACCCATTCCACATAGAAGCAGGCGGAGCAGTTGCAAAACATGTTATTTTTTCAATATTTTCTACACCGTTAAACAGTACATTCGGAGCAGCCACATCTGTAATTTTTGCACCGACAGTCACTTCTTTCAAACCTGTGCAACCCATAAATGTAGCACCGTCATTTTCATCGTTGACACCGTCATTATTGTTGTCCCACAAAGCAGTTACGGAGTTTGGAATTGTGATGGAAGTAAGCGCACTGCAATACTGAAAGCAACAACTGCCCATAGAAATAAGTCCTTCATGCAGAGTAATGGCTCCAAGTGCCGTACATCCTGCAAATGCGCGGGTACCTAAATAGGTAACGCTTACAGGAAGCGTTACGGATGTTAATCCTGTATTACCCTCAAAGGCATTTGCGCCGACAGCAGTAACGCTGTACGTTGTTAAATTATGGGTTACTGTCGCAGGAATTGTTACCTCGCCTGTATATTCATTTATTGCTGTGGGATTTATGCCGCCGTAAGTAACTTCTACGGTTTCGGACGCGGTAATCCTGTAATAAATATCACCCTCTTTAAACCGTGCATAATGGAATGAAGTGCTTGCCCATTCACTTGTTTTACCTTCGCCGCAGTCGCTTCGCAGATAAAAGTAATATGTAGTATTTTCGGTTGTCAGCGCAGATGACGGGTCGTAGCAGGTATCGATAGTGTTGATAACAGTGCCTGGATATGTTGCAAGTCCGTTTTCATCAAGTTCCGCGTTTGAAATAATCATATTATACGCTCCCACATCGCTTATCCACGTAAGGTACCCGCTAACTTTATCTGCTGTAAAACTTGTCGGCGGCGGGCAAGTTTCATAGAGTAACGAAGCACCTACCCATTCGCTTGTTTTACCTTCGCCGCAGTCGCTTTGCAGATAAATATAATACATAGTTTTATCTTCTAATGTTATTGAATCCGACAAATCGAACGTATTTGCGCCGGTAATATTGTAAACAGTACCCGCATAATCTGCAAGTCCCGCCGAATCGAGTGCTGTTTTGGAAACAATTATATTATACGATACGGCATTGCCAGCCCATGTAAGATTACTGTTAATCGGATTTTCTGAAAAACCTGTCGGCGACGCGCACCCGCTGCAATTTACACTGAAAGTGCCGAGTGTTGCAGACTCCTGTTCATACTTAGTTATGCCGTCAATAATTTTATTCCCATCGCCATCCGTAACATAAATGCTGTTTTCATCATTATAACCAGAGTTCGCATTTCCAATCCATTCTATGGTAACAGACTCTCCGTCTATAAGAGTAATAGTCGGGGACAAAAACGATACATCGCCCATTACCCGTGCTATCAGCATGTTCTTCTGCCAAAATTCCAAACCGACTTTATCGGAACCAAATCCAAAACCTGCACTAGGGTTTGCAGGATCCTGGCTGTAATAATAATCCCCGCCGAATACAGTCCATTCGCATATTTTACCTGTATAATAGTAGAACAAAGTGCTTAGCCACTCACTTGTTTTACCCGCTCCGCAGTCTTTTTGCAGATAGACATAATATGTAGTTTCATTTTGCAGTGTTAATGAATCTGATAAGATGTATATGTTTTCAGTGGTATGGATAATATTTTCCGGAGAGTAGTTTGCAAGTCCGTCTGTGTCAAGTTCCGTTGCCGAAACAATTATATTATACTCTTCTTCCTCACCACCGGACCGGATAAGTTTACCGGTAAACATCTCTACTGTGAAATAGTCCGGCGGTGTGCAGGCGTCAGGGTCGGGAATCGGATAAATACCCGCACCCCACGATTCCGAATTTTGTTGGTTTGTGGCAAAACTCGACCAATACCCTGCTGCAATATATGTGCCTATAGATGCTTCAGGAACATAAAGACTAGCGGAGCTAATCCCAATTAAAAATGTATTTCCATCTATTGCAGGCGGTGTAGCAGCATAGCAGGTGACTTTTTCAAGTTCGCCCGGGTCAGCATTAGTATTAAACAAACCGTTAGCGAAAGCCAAATTGGTAATGCTTGCGCCGATAGTTACTTCTTTTAAACCTTTGCAACCCATAAATGCAGCACCTATCAGATTTCCATCATCAACGCCATTGTTATCGTCGTCAGACAGAGCAGTTACAGAGTTAGGAATTGTAATAGACCTGAGCGCACTGCAATACTGAAAGCAGCAATTGCCCATAGAAATAAGTCCTTCGGGCAGGCTGACATTTTCAAGTGC
>JAIRNR010000074.1 GCA_031257915.1 Bacteroidales bacterium | reverse complement strand
CTTCATCTGGAAAACTCTCTATAAAATTCAGTAAATTCATGAAATTCTTATTTTAATTGATTTCTGAACGCAAAGGTAATACTTCTTTTTTAATTAGGCAAATATACGGGTACTCATTAAAATTATATAATCAATGCTTTTTAAATTCATGCCACAAATGATGTAATAATAAAAAAAAATTGTGGGCATGAAATTTTATTATATTGCAATTCAGTGCAATAATTTTCTCATATTAAAAAAAAATACCTTTTTCATACCCCTTTTCATACCCCGTGATTATTTCTGAAATCTTTTTGAAATGTGCGCTTTACGTTTCATCAAAATACGTGTTTTCATCCCTCTTTTATCCCCAAATTCATACCCTTTTTTTGTATTTGTCAATAAATCAATACCCAATTTTAACCTACTACATTAAAATCCGAGAAATCAAAAATATAAACAACCAAATTATAGTAATTCAATTATTTAACAAATCAAACTTTTATTTACTCGCCTAAAAATTAATTTTATCTATGGAAAAAAAATCAAAAGAACGGACGGAAAAAAGTTGTGTAACATTGTCCAAAAGTGGCACAACGATGGCGCAACGTGGTACAACTATGGCGCAATGTTGCACAACTTTTCGGGCAACGTTGTACAACTTTCGGGCGATGTTGTACAACTTCCGGGTAACGTTATACAACTTTTCGAACAATGTTGCACAACTTTGGGACAATGTTATACAACTTTCGGGCAAAATGGCACAACTATTTCCTGCTTTTCAAATAAAAATCAATTATAAACAACCTCTAAATTAAAAAATTATGTCTTCAAGAAGTACACTTCAAAAGCCGGATGCACAATTCCTGTCGCATTCAAACACCATTAACACGGAATGCCACGAGCATCAAACAGAATGGACAATAGACAGCGGACAGCTGCAAACCTTCGACGGGAAGCTGGAAGCCGCCAACACCGCTTACGCGGCCAACAGCGACCTCTCGAAAAAGAATGCTACCACGTCGGAGCACAAAAAGGCGACCTTCGCCGAGTTGAAAAATTTTCTGGGAGCGTTTATCAACACGCTGGAGGGAAACCTGAACGTGCCCGATGAAGCGCTGGCAAGGATGGCGTTGCGCCCGCGACATCATCACGCCTTCCAGCCCCTGCCAAGACCTGCGGATGCGCCGGTGATTTCGCTGCACGCGCAGCACGATGAAATTACCGTGTACGCATCGCGCCCCGAACACGACCAGCCTACTGCTACGGTAGCGCCGGCAGATCATTTCGGTTTTATTATCCGCTATAAAAAAGAGGGCGACGCGGGTTATAAAACCGTCGTATCCTCCCGCCTGCACCATACCCTGTTTTTTGAACAGGAAGACGAAGGGAAGCGGGTTTACCTTGCAGCGGCCTGGGTCAACCATCGTCTCGAGGAGGGGCCATGGTGTCCGGAAATTTCACAGGTAATAAGCTAAAACAGACATTAAGAATGAATAATTTAATTCTTAATTATAAAAAATCTCTATTTACTCACTAAAAAATTAATTTTATCTATGAAATTAAAAACAACCAACAAAACGGAATGCAGGTTTCTATCAGGAACTTGCCTCATCAATTTTTATTTTTTTTAACCTAAACAATGATTTATTTATGAGCGTAATTAAAAGACTCAAAAAATCAGGAAGCATACTTGCGAAAAAAGCTTGCTTCCTTGCAGGCGTATGCCTGTTGGCCATGTTCAGCATTACATCAGCTAATGCGCAACAGCAAAGCAAAACGATCACCGGTACGGTGGTGGACAAAAGCGGAGAACCGATGATAGGCGCTGCCGTAGTTGTGAAAGGCACGACTGTGGCTGTAGCTACGGACATGCCGGCGGGCGAAGTGGATTTTTCGAAGCATCAGCAACACAGCGTACACGTGAAAGCAGGCAAGCTCACCGGAAAGAGCAAACCGCCGAAAGTGCACGGTTATGAGGTATGGAACAAAGTGGGCGGCGACCCGCCCGCCAGCGACAGCGAATGGACGTATGTGAACTTCGCGAGCCGCACGCCCCTCGTCATCAACTATCCGCAAACCGAAGTGGGAAAGAGCGTATATTACCGCTTCCGCTGGGTAAACACCCGCAACCAGCCGGGACCGTGGAGCGAAGGATTCGTGAGCGCAGTGATCGCGTAATGTGCGATATTTTAATAATTATAATATAAATCCATAAAAAAAATAAAACAATGAAAAAAAATACCATCATTTTACTGGGACTATTATGTTTCTTCTTTGCGGCATGTGATAAATTGGGTGAGTCTTCCAGTACTACCAACGTCGAAGAAGATAAACAAAACATCGAGTCGTTCTTCGATCGTTCTCTGGACGTAGTGAGAACTTTTGAAAACGGCAATCTCATTCAGGCATTGCTGAAGTTTATCGGATTGGAAAACGGGGACGCAAAAAACGGAGACTGGATAGAAGATATGTTTGAATCGCTGGACAAAAGCGCCGGTGTCAAGGATTACGTAGAAATCAACGAACGTTTCAGTTTGAATTATTTCAAAGGAAAGTACGACTACAATCAAAACACAAAGCGATGGACAAAATCATCCGATTCAAAAATCATCATCAACTTTCCGGCAACCCCCGCATCCACAAGTAACAATTTCTCTATTATCATTAGCGAATATAGCGATGTGCAGGTTACTATTGACAACAGGGATAAGATATATGTGCCGTCGAAGGTCATTTGCTCCGTAACGCGGGACGGTCAGGAAATCGCTTCGTGCAATGCGTCTGTTTCGTGGGAAACCGCTGGGTTTGTGACCATAAAAGAAGCGTCTGTAACATGTTTTACAGCGCCCTTTACGCATACGGTAACTGTCCACCAAGTTAAAAGTACGGAATACGATATTGACGGCACGCTTTGCGACGGTACGGATAATCCTCCGTTTATTGTTAAATTCAAATTAAAATTGGCGCGGGCTATTGATGAAGATTTTTTTGCCGACGATGAGATACCGGTCAATTACATACATATAACAGTTACTAAAGGCGACCTTTCCTTTGACGGTTCATTAGATGTAAATACCCTGAATAAGTATGACAATGCCACTACGGAGCAAATAAATAGCGTGGCAACAATTAATATATTGTATAAAGGCACAAAAATTGGCGATTTGAAATTACGAACTATTAACCGCGATGATTATGTGTTCATCAATTACAAAGACGGCACAGCTGATAATGTCGAAATCTATTATGAGCCATTTCTGGACGAGTTGGATAATATCCTTAAAAAGTATGGCGATGGAGACACCGTAATAGATTATCAACGGACATCTGTACAATTTTTTTCTCAAAACTATCAACAACTAAAAAAGACGGTTCATGCATTATTTAAAACAAAATAGACGGCTTTTTTGGTGCCTTGTTTTTTGTATGTCGTTTTCGAATTTAGGAGCGCAGAAAAAAGATGCGCCCCTAAATTTTGTAGAATATAAAAATGAAATAGGCATTGATTTTTCCTACTTCTTTTCTTTGTTACATACTTCCGACCAATCCTATTTAGTCAATTATAAAAGACATCTTACATCCAAAGATGCGCTGCGCACGGGTTTATCGGTAGATGTTTTTTCAAAAGAAGAAAACGGGCGTTTTGTTAATTTTAAATTGGGATATGAACGGGGAAAAGCAATAACTTCGTGGAAGCTATTTTATGGTATGGATGCATCTTACCGGTTCATACAAAGTAACCGCGGCAGCTATTTAACCCATTGTTACGGCATAGAGCCCTTGTTGGGAGTGCGATACAACCTTAATAAGCATTTTTCGCTTAGTTCGGAAATAAAGCTGAATTTCCACTATTTTACCTATTACGATTTGACGACTTTTGCCGAAAAATCTTTTAGCGATGAGTTCCGCATTTACATTGGGAGCGTGGGTATGATTTTAGTAAGTTATCATTTTTAATGCGTCTTTTGCTATGTCGCAGCGACCTATGAATACGATTCTCTGTGAAACGCTGTACAAATTGACCTTAATTACACAGAGGGGCACAGAGAACTACAGAGGAATAGAAACTGAAATGACATCAGACAATGTTTAAATATTTAATTTCAAATAAGTTATACTCATTCCGTAACCGATAATTGTCGTAAATATGTCGAAACACGCGACTATAAATAAGGAGTAGGTAATAAAATTATTAACAAATACTAAATAAATGTCATGAAAAATCTTATAAAAATTTCATTAGCATTCTTTTTTATAACAATTTTAAATAGTTGTAAAGATGAAGAAAATCAAAATGATAGTGGCTATAATTGTAAAGACGGAAATTGTATAGCCACTTATGAAAATCCGCAATACTTAACCTTGAAAGATTGTCAAAGTGCTTGTGCCCATAGTACTGCCGGATATAATTGCATAAGTGGCACTTGTGTTGCAGTAAGTAATAATGCTCAATACCCAACGCTTGCAGCATGTCAAACTTCATGTGCAAATAGTACCTTTGGTTCGCTTGAGGTAAATGTTAACGGTGGGTGCGGGTGTATGTTTTTAGGTGCTTTTGTTGCTTTAAGTGTCGCTGATCTTGATGCAAAAGCTTATATTACGAGTTTTATAGTAATGAGTTGCGGAAGTGGAGGGTCGTCAGACTTCAAATTTGCTCCGGGTGCTTATTACTTACGAGTAGGGCGCGCTAACGTATCTAATCCTGGATGTATTGCTACAACAGTCACAAAATCCTTCATAATTACTGCTGGAAAACGAACTAGTGTTAATGTAAATGTAAATTAATAAAATGTCTCGGTGCTGTCGACTGCAATAAAAATATTGCTGAAAATAAAAATTGGTATGTGAGAAAATATTAAAGAAAATCAATAAAAACAAAGCAGCCGAAAACTGAATTAGAGTAGGCAAAAATAAAAAATAAAAAATATGAGTATCGATTATAAAAAAGAATTTGGAACAAGAACCGTAGAGGTACTTGAAAAAGGTTATAGGCCTTTAACAACACTTGGTAGAGAAGTAACATTTTTAATGAACTGTTTGCTTGGAACGATTGTGGTTATTTCACAAAAGGAAGATGACAGGAAAAAAGCGGCAAGAGCAGTAGAAGAGGCAAAAATAGAAGAAAACAAAACAAAAGCGGCAAAAGTAGTAGAAGAAGTAGGAGTAAGAAATAGTTTTTTAGATGGAGAAATTAACGAGGATTTTTTCAATAAACTTGACATACCTGTTAAACAAGTATTGAATGTTGACGACAGGTTGGATTTTATAAGTAATATAAGGCATGGAATAGCGCATCAGCATATAAAAGAGAAAAACGGAATGAACGATAAAAACGAAAATACTTGGAAGGGTGTAATAATAAAAAATCCAGACCAGAATTTTGAAATTGAGTTTACCACCGATGAACTACGAAAATTTGCAATCAACCTTGCAAAGAAATATTATGAAGAAGAAACCCGAAGAAATTCTTAAAATTTGCAACCCTAACAGGGTTTCAAACCCTATTAGGGTTTATTTCTAACGAGCAACCTTCAACAGAAAAGAAAGCCGGAATGTGCAAAACGTTCCGGCTTTTTTGTGCGGGGAGAGAATTAAATATTTTGTATACATTTGTGGGAAATCAGGGCAATGAAATATACATTCCGTAGGAATGTGTCGCTCGGTAGAAAACAGCCACCACCCACAACCTCGAGGCTGTTCAATAAGTAAAATAAACGCTCTGAGAATTGAATATTTGAAAACATCTCGGACAGGTACCCGAATAAAAAGCGCTAAAAAAGGGGTTGTTCGGACTTTTTGAACAGCCTCACCCAATGTCGTCAAGTTAAGCTTTTGCCGCATGAAAATAAATCTTGACATAGTATCTATTATTGCTTGTAGGTTATAAATATAGTTGCTCACTTTATCAAATGTTTCCTTGACCGCTTTCATCTGGTCGTACACTTGCTTTAAAGTGGACAACTGCGATACGATACTAAGCCCCTGTTCAATAGCTTCCGTTAAACTCATTGCATGCCCCACAACATTTGCCGAGGTATGTGCAATATCCGTCACAGGAAGTTGCCCCGAAGAAGGCAATAACGGAATAATTGAGAATAGTAGCATGATAATAATTTTTTTCATCACTTTAATTTTATTTTTTGTTCTTGAACCATATCCTTAATAGCCATTTCCAGATCTCCATTATAACGCTCGTTGGCAAGATTGAATAAGGCTGTTTTTTCTGTTTCTTCCGTACTGTATGCCAAATA
>JAIRNR010000062.1 GCA_031257915.1 Bacteroidales bacterium | reverse complement strand
CCTATATGGTACACATCATTGTCTATCAATATAAAACGGTCATGTATGTTTGGTTTTTCTTCAATAAAGATTTTCGGATATTGGGCATTATGCTTTGATAAGTCGGTTTTAATTGCGGGCGTAATGGCTTTGGTATAGATTGTCGCTTTTACCTTTGCCGCCCTTTTTGACAGCAACATTAAAACGCTTTCGTCAAGATAGTTGTCAATTAAGATAATCTCTCTCTTTGCCGTTTTTACCAAATCGGCAATAAAAGTATAGGCATCAAAAATTTGTCCATCATAAAATATACCCTCTTTGGGCGGAATTTCTGTGCGGACTATGAAATCTATCTGCTTTTGGTGCTCCATTAATATTTGCTTGTGTTGAGAGAGAGTATTATCTATCTGCTCGAAACGCTGACTGACAACATATCCGCGAAGTAAGTATTCCTTTAATGTTTTGGTTGCCCAAATGCGAAATTTTGTACCTTGCTTTGATTTTACCCTATAGCCAACAGATATAATTACATCAAGGTTGTAGTATTGAGTTAAGTAGTTTTTTCCATCATTGGCAGTTGTCAAGAAATCCTTGACAACTGATACTCGTTCCAATTCTTGTTCTCTGAAAATGTTATTAATGTGCAAACTGACATTTTGTTTAGTTGTTTCAAACAAAACAGTCATTTGTGCTTGTGTAAGCCACACTGTATCGTCATCTATCATAACATCCAATTGGATAGCGTTATCCGGCTGATAGAGAATAATCTCGTTTTTCGCTTTGGTGGTTTCTGATTTCATGTTTTATATTTTATATCGCCAATAGTGCTGATGACAGGATTAGGGTTTTCATGATTGTTTTTTTTATAGTGCGTTCCGTTTTTAAAGTGGCAGCAAAAATAATATATGTAATTGAAATCACCAAATTATTCCGGTTAAAAATTCTTAACCGTTAACATTTTTTAAGAGATTTTAATAAAAATTTATTAAATCCGGCAGTTTAGAGATTAATATGATGATAAAATACAGACAGTTTTGATGCAACAGAACATTAACGGCAGTTTGCGCAATGCGTAATTGTCGAAGATGGAAAGCTAACGCTAATAGCGGGAGTTGTTTGCGGGGTGGAGCATGCTATGATGGGGCGGGGCATGCTATGATGACGCGGGGCGGAGCATGCTATGAATGATACTAGTACAACAGTAGCGGTCACAGACACGAAGTAGTGAAAAAATCTGCAAATCATGCAGGTTTATATAACGTAGTAAAATGATGATAGAAATAGCGTGCTTTTAATAAATACGGTATATCAATGTATTGCAAATTGACACAAAATAGTGATGAAGTCAGGAAAGGCTACAGAACTATGGACACACTACGGAACGGAAACCGGCGTAGTCGCTCATGCTCGACGGACTGTTGCCGCCGCGGCGTCGGCCCAACGAGCTGTGCGTCGCATCATAGCTCCAGTAACCGCCACGAAGCACACGGTACGAGCTCGAACTGGGACATGCAATAGGATTGTACAATGGTGCATCGGAACTCGTCCCCGTATTCCCAGCATTTGAACTTACTAAATTTTTCCCCATCGTCGCCGTTAAAGTACCCGCCGCTGTTGAATAACTACCATGAGGATCTATCATCCGCTCATACACGTTCCCACTCATATCATATAAACCCTTACCCGTTGAAGCCTTCTTACCTACCTCATGAGCATGCAAAGTGGTCGTTCCACCTATAAATACCACCGCCTTTACTTGGATTTGTCGCTTTATACTCTACGTTCATCGCTACATTTCCACGTACTATGCAATTGTATAGCTTACCACCGTCTAATAGAATACCGCCACCGTAACCGGACAGGTCATCTACGGCGTTTGTTCTGCCGCGAGCGTGACCGTTGCGGATTAGACAGTTCTCTATTACACCGGTAGGTGCTACTGTTGCTACACGGTGCTTGCTGCTGCGAAGCGTTCGGCGTAAAGAATTTCCGTCAAGAACAGTCATATTGCTTGTTACACTGTTTGCCGCACCGATTGTTGTGCGGCTCGACAGGTCTATTCCATCACCTGCCGGATTGCAACCGCCTATTATGTGCTCGTTTACGGTTAGCTCGTCGTCGAGGTAGAATGTTACACCTTTTGCGATGAAAACTGTGTCGGTTGCGCCTGACACAGACAGAGCGGATATTAAACCTGCGTTATCGCCCGTATATGTGGCTGTTGCACCTGCCGGAGTACTGCTGAAACCGACGTAATATCTGCCTGCTTGTGACTGTTGGGGGAATAGGGAAATGGCGGTTATTATTGCTAACACCAGTATTACATTTGTGTTTTGGTTGGGTTCGGAAAAGAGATTTTTTGTCTTCATAATTTTTATTGTTTTTATGTTTTTTGATGATGGATGTGTTTTGTCCGACGTTTTTTTTGCGGCGGCTGTGGTGTTGCGGGTCGTTGCCCGCAATGACGCGCATAGCCCGCAACGACGGGGCTTTGTCCGTAATGGTGGGGCGTTGTCCGTAATGGTGGGGCGTTGTCCGACGTTTTTTTTGCGGCGGCTGTAGTGTTGCGGGTCGTTGCCCGCAATGACGCGCATAGCCCGCAACGACGGGGCTTTGTCTGTAATGGTGGGCGTTGCCCGCAACGACAATGTGTTGAGGGGGGTGTTAGATTTTTTTAGAATAAACAACAACCACCGTGTAGCGACAGTAACTGCCGACGGTATAATAGAGGATTGTTTAAAACGCCATAAATGACTGAATATCAGTAAGTGAGGGGGGGGGGGGTAGAATCCCTGACTACCACAGAGTTACGAAAAGAGGAACTCTCGATAAAGACTGTTAAACATGATGAAAATTTGCACAATAATATGGACATAAGTAATAATGATAACTACTGCTAAAACAATAACTGAAGCTTAGCAACTCGCAAAGGTAATAATAATTTGGAAAATTTCGTTTTTAACGTAATTTAATGGGCAAACGCATTTAAATTCCTCAGACCCTTATCAACACGAGGTATTCCTTTACTAAAAACACGCTATTTTTAACATTTTGTTATAATTTTTTCATTTTTAGAATACGTTACAATCATTAGTATAGTAAATTGTACTATTTCGTTTGCCCCAATTAGTTTGGATTTTACAGAAATTCACTAAATTTACGCTATGTCGCAGAAAATAATACGAAACATAATAAGATTAGGTGAAACCAGCACTGTGCAATTTAAAAAAGAGTTCGACAATCAGGAAAAAATTGCGTCAGAAATGATTGCTTTTGCGAATGCGAAAGGCGGCATGATTTTGTTCGGTGTAGAGGACAAAACAGGTGCTGTTCTCGGATTAAATTATGAAGAGTTACAAAAACAAATAATCACGTGGCAACTATAGCCAACGATTTGGTAAAACCGCAGATTTTTTTTAGAACAGAAGCTGTTGTTATTGAAGATAAAAATATCCTGCTTGTTAATGTGGACGAGGGAATTTCAAAGCCGTACAAAGATAATAACGGTACAATCTGGCTCAAGCAAGGTGCAGACAAAAGGAAACTTACCGATAATTCGGAAATACTGCGCTTATCTCAACAAAGCAGTAATTTGTTAGTGGATGAAATGGAGATTTTTGACAGTACCATAGATGACATAGACCAACGTTTATTTTCAGATTATTTTAAAAAAGAATTTGGTAGAAGTTACGAGGAAAGAGGACTTACATATCAAGAGGCATTAAAAGCAAAGCGGATATTACGAAATGGTAAAGTTACTCTTGCAGGATTATTATTTTTCGGCAAAGAGCCGCAAAAATTTAAGCCCGCTTTTACTGTAAAAGTGGTGTCTTTTGTCGGTAACAGTATGGGGGGAACACAATACCGCAGCAAACCTTCCGATTTAAAAGGCACAATTCCGGAACTGTTTAATCAGACAATGATGTTTTTAAAAGCAAATTTGCATTACGTCCAAAATGGGCAAGGTTTCAATTCTGTGGGGGAATTGGAAATTTCACAGGTTGTTTTGGAAGAAGTACTGCAAAATGCGTTAATACATCGCGATTATTTAAAAAACGCACCTGTAAGAGTGCTTGTATTTGATAACAGAGTAGAAATAATAAGTCCCGGACGCCTGCCAAACAGTTTGACAACATCGGAAATAGTATATGGAAATCCTGTAATTCGGAACAATCAAATCGTATCTTATGCAATTCACACATTGCCATTCAGCGGACTTGGAACAGGATTAAAACGCTCGCTGGAAATACAGCCGAATATAGAGTTTATAAACTCATACGAGGGCGAGCAGTTTATCGTTAAAATCCCTCGTAGAGAATCTTAATTGCTGCATTGTCCCTGCTCAAAACAACTCCAACTGTCCATCGCCGGAAACAGGGGGATGGCTTTCGTTAAAATCGGTATTGTTATCGGCAGTAACGCCATTCGCCCCATCAATAAAGTCCAAATCAACACAGCCGTCCTCGTCTAATTCCGACTCATCGCCCCGCCGCTGTGAAAGCAAAAATTCATAGTCGGGATTATCGGCTTTCGGCGCAACCCATTCTACCTTTTCAACAGCGTCGTTGCTTATGCGTTTGCCCTTTGCTTTGTAGCCTTTTACTGCAATAAATTCCGACACGTCAATAATTTCCTCACGCGCAGGTTTCTTGCCTTTGGGCGCGTACATAACGCAAAGTACAGAATAGAAATCGGTACTGTAAGTTACAAGCTCCGCCTCATTCTCTTCTATAAAAGAAACACGTTTATCACTGTCTTCAATCAAAAATCTTTTAATAAAAAGTATGCCTGTCTTGCGCTCACGATATACTGCAGTAATAATTCTGTCGGGATAATGCTTGCCTATCCAGCTCATATCATTGTCAAAATGCAGCGACAGGTCGAAGCCTGTAAGCCGCCATGCCCCGCTGTCCATAAGAGTAAGAATCTTATCGTTGCCGCGAAATTCGCCGAGCAAAGTACCGTGTTCGTCAACATTAAGACGTTGCACAGTGCTGTCGTACCAAATTCTACGCGCACCCAGAGTAGAAATACCCTCATCTTCAAGAATTATTTTTTTGATGGAATTACGCGATAAGATATTACCCATTGCATCGCGCCCCTTTACGGCTAACTGCTTAAAGTCGTAATCGAACTGCGTCTTTTTTAATTTCGGCTTCGGCTTTAAATATACGCGTATAACTTCCGCTTCACCGTTGGGATTTGCGGTAAAATAAAGCACTTTTGAGCCATTTAAGCCGCGTGTGAGATTATACTCCTTATCACGTGTAACGCCTTTTACGGCAAAACGTTTCACAAATACGTTTCCATCTTTGCCGTCCTGATAAGCCATGTTGTAAATTGTACGTTCGTCGTTGCGCTTAAACACCGCAACGTGAATTATATCCTTACCGACAAAAACTTTATCGGCAACACGCACCACGACGAAAGTTCCATCCTTTTTAAACGCAATAATATCGTCAATATCCGAACAGTCGCCCACATATTCGTCTTTACGCAAACCCGTACCGATAAAGCCCTCCTCACGATTAACGTAAAGTTTTTGATTCGATGCCGCAACCATAGTTGCTTCAATATTTTCAAACGAACGAATTTCCGTTTTGCGTTCTCTGCCTTTGCCGTACTTCTCTTTTATTCGTTCAAAATATGCGATAGTATATTCGGTAAGCGTCTTCAAATTACTGCGCACCTCTTTCATCTCTTTTTCAAGCGATAAAATACGTTCGTCCGCTTTTTTCACATCAAACTTTGAAATTTTGCGAACAGGTTTTTCCGTCAGCCGCTCAATATCTTCTTTCGTGATTTCGCGTTTCAACTGATTTACGTATGGTGCGAAAGCCTTATCTATCGCGATTATAAGATCATCCCACTTTTTGACATCTTTTTCCAGCAGACGGTAAATTCTTTCTTCAAAAAATATTTTTTCAAGCGATGTGTAATACCAGTCATTCTGCAATTCCTCTAATCTTATTTCAAGTTCCTGCTTTAATAATTCTTTTGTTGATTGTGTGGAATATTCAAGTATTTCACGCACATTTAAGAATTGCGGATGATTATCTATAATTACGCACGCATTGGGCGATATTGATACCTCGCAGTCGGTAAATGCGTACAGAGCATCCATCGTTGTGTCGGGACTTACGCCGGGTTGCAGATGTATTGAAATCTCTACCGTGTCGGCTGTATTATCCTCTACTTTGCGAATTTTTATCTTCCCTTTTTCGTTTGCTTTAACAATGCTTTCTATAAGCGAATCGGTAGTTGTTGAAAAAGGAATTTCTTTTATCACGAGTGTTTTTTTATCAAGCATTTCAATCTTTGCTCTTACACGCACTCTGCCGCCACGCATACCATCTGCATAATTTGATATATCCATCAATCCTCCGGTTGCAAAATCGGGATATATTGCGTATTCCTCTCCTTTTAAAATTGCAATGGAAGAGTTGATGAGTTCAATAAAATTATGCGGAAGAATTTTACATGCAAGTCCGACCGCAATACCTTCCACACCTTGAAAAAGAAGCAAGGGAAATTTTACAGGAAGCGTAATCGGTTCCTCGTTACGCCCATCGTAAGAGGGCTTCCACTCTGTTGTCTTTTTGTTGAACACAACTTCAAGTGCAAATTTTGAAAGACGCGCCTCTATATAGCGGGCAGCAGCAGCGGAATCTCCTGTTAATATATTACCCCAGTTTCCCTGACAGTCAATAAGCAAATCTTTTTGCCCAAGCTGCACCATCGCATCGCCGATAGAAGCATCGCCGTGCGGGTGATACTTCATTGTGTTGCCCACAACGTTTGCAACTTTGTTATAACGTCCATCGTCAAGTTCGTGCATACTGTGTAATATGCGCCGCTGTACCGGTTTTAACCCATCTTTCAGATGCGGCACGGCACGTTCCAAAATTACGTAAGATGCGTAATCAATGTACCAGTCGCGGAACATTGACGGAATGGATAAAGTTTGCTTCTGTTCGCTCATTTCTTAGAATTGTTGCAATGTTTTTTCAATAATATCAATTGCTTCGTTTATCTCGCTTTCATTTATTACAAGCGGAGGGGCAAAGCGGATAATATGTTGATGTGTCGGTTTTGCAAGCAAGCCGTTATCGCGTAATGCAAGGCATATATCCCACGCTGTTTTGCCGTTTTTGGGTTCCACCACAACGGCATTTAATAAACCTTTACCGCGTACCTGAGCAATCATATCATTCTTTATTGCTCTTATGCGGCTACGGAAAATTTCACCGAGTTTATACGCATTTTCAGCCAACTTTTCATTTTTTATTATTTCAAGCGCGGCAATGGAAACTTTGCCTGCAAGCAAGTATCCGCCGAATGTTGAACCATGTTCGCCGGGTTTAATTGTAAGCATAATTTCATCGTCCGCAAGTACACACGAAACAGGAATTACGCCGCCTCCAAGTGCTTTTCCGAGTACTAAAATATCGGGACGGACATCTTCATAATCGCATGCAAGAAGTTTGCCTGTACGTCCGATACCTGTTTGCACTTCGTCCGCAATAAAAAGTACATTATGTTTTTTACACAGTTCGTACGCTTTGCGCAAATAGCCGTCAGAGGGTACATAAACACCCGCTTCGCCCTGTATCGGTTCAAGAAGAAAACCCGCAACATTGGGGTCTTTCAATTCCTTTTCAAGAGCGGGAATATCATCGTACGGAATACGTAAAAAGCCGGGTGTGAACGGACCATAATCACCGTAACTGTCCGGGTCATTGGATAGTGAAATAATCGTAATTGTACGTCCGTGAAAATTACCGTCACAGACAATAATCTTTGCTTCATTTTGGGCTATGCCCTTAACTTTGTACGCCCATTTGCGGCAGAGTTTCAGTGCCGTTTCATCAGCTTCCGCACCTGTATTCACAGGCAGTACTTTGTCGTAGCCGAAATATTTTGTAATGTATTCTTCCCACTCGCCCAACACATCGTTGTAGAATGCGCGTGAAGTGAGTGTTAAACGCTGTGCCTGCTCGTTTAATGCTTTTAAAAGCGCGGGATGACAATGCCCCTGATTAACGGCAGAATATGCCGAAAGGAAGTCAAAATACTTTTTTCCGTCCGTATCCCAAACGTAAATGCCTTTACCTTTTTCAAGTACCACAGGCAGAGGATGATAATTGTGTGCTCCGTAACGCGCTTCGCGTTCAATAAATTCTTTTTGATTCATTTTTTGTTCACTGTATTTTTATTTTACCGTATCTTAACAAATGTTTTTAACTGTTATACATCATATCCGAATCTGCGCAAAGCATCCTCGCTGCTGCGCCAGTTTTTCATTACTTTTACCTGCAATCCCAAGAATATTTTTTTGCCTGTAAAATTCTCTATCCCGCGCCGTGCCTCTGTTCCAACATGTTTAAGTGCCGTTCCTCTGTGTCCGATAATTATTCCTTTTTGACTTTCCCTTTCAACGTAGATTGTCGCGGATATTCTGTGTAATTTTGCGCTTTCGGTATAGTCGTCAATTACAACTTCCACCGAATACGGAACTTCTTTTTTATAGAAAGTGAGGATTTTTTGACGAATAATATCTTTCACAAAAAAACGTACATCTTTGTCGGAAATATCATCTTTCGGATAGTACGGCTCCCCAACAGGCAACTTCTTTAAAATACTCGCAAGCACCGTATCCAAACCGAACTTATGGAGTGCCGAAACAGGCAACACTTCCGCCTGCGGCAATTCTGCCTGCCACTGTGCAATTTTCGCTGTAATTTCTGCCTGTGTTGATAAATCAATTTTGTTGATAAGAAGCAGTACGGGCTTACCGCTTTCACGTATTTTATCAAGAATGCCGGTATTCTTAAAATCTTCACCAAGCGGGCTGATAAGCAAAAATATATCGCTGTCGGCAAGCGTGCTTTCTACTGCGGACAGCATACTTTCATGAAGCTTGTTGTGCGGATTGACAATACCCGGAGTATCGGCAAAAACAATTTGATAATCTTCACCGTTAAGGATACCGTGTATTCGGTGGCGTGTCGTTTGCGCTTTTGGCGACACCGCAGATAAAGATTCACCGAGCAACGCATTTAAAAGCGTTGATTTACCCGCATTGGGATTGCCTGTAATACTGACGAAACCTGATTTGTGCATAGCTGCCAAAGATACGAAATTTACCGCAATACTGTTTGCGCTCTACGGTTGCTGTAAACGGAAAAATAGCCCAGCGCACCGCCGCTGACATTACCTTTTACATTAGAGGGCGGACCGCCGAAAAGCGGTATTCCGCCAATATTTTGCAGCATTGTGATATATGTATTAAATTTTTCCGTAATGCTTATGCCCTCCATTTTGATAATATCGCCCTGTTTTAACGGACGGCGACCGTTATCCATAAAATAGTAAAGCGCAATGCCTGCTATATACGCACCCTGAATTATTTCGTCGCTTATACGGAACATTTCAAGCAAATGAGCATCAAACGAGGTGTCGTTAATTGTTAGCATAAAACCGTAAAATTCTCTCGTTCCGGGCGGATCCTGTCCGTAAAGACGGATATTCCAGCCCGGTCCGGGACGACCGTCAAAAATCGGACCTAATCCCTCTCCGTAAAATGCGGATATGGAGTCAAAACGTGCGAATACATACGGCATTGTCTCACTTGCGGTATATTCTTCTGTTTCGCCGTCCTGATCAATATCTACATTACTTATATGAAGTGTATATACTTTGCCCTCCGTGCCGAAAAAATCAGAATCACTTACGTACAGCCCGCCTGTAACTTCATGATAAGGGATTACATGTTCATTTTCACCACCATCACTCTCAATAACATATACCATCGCCCCGATGATACCCAAATTTGAAATATCGGGATTATAATAATCCGTAGTGCGCGTGAGCAATAGCCGATGTGCCGTTGTATCGGGCGTGACAGAGCCGTCCACAACCAACCGCGGCGAAATACTGTTTAAGTCAATATCTACAGGCTCTGTGCAACTGCTGCCTGCAAGCGCAAATGCGAGCAATGCGGCAAAAATATTTCTATAGTCCAAACGTGAAACCATTCTGTACTTTCTCTATCAGTTCGGGTATTATATCTTCATAATTTCCAACAATACCAAAATCGGCATTATTAAAAATCGGAGCTTTGGAATTGTTGTTGACGGCAATAATTTTACCCGCTTCCTTAATGCCTGAGAGATGTTGTATCGCACCCGATATTCCCACCGCAACATATATTTTCGGGCGAACTGTTTTACCTGTTTGACCTATCTGGCGGGCATACTCGGCATATCCCCCATCAACAACAACGCGGCTGCAAGCCCATTCCGCTTTAAGTCCTTTGTCTCTTAATGCCTGCGCTAATTCCTGTATTTTGCGCAGTCCGTCTCCCACTGTGCCGCGCCCTCCGGCAATAATAATATCGGCGTCAAACAGCGATTGCAAGCCGCCTTGTCCCCGCACAGTTTCGACGATTTGAGTAACAAAATCTTCTGTGTTTAAGACAGGTTTAAACTCGCTTGTAATACCTGTACGCCCATTCTGTTTCGGCGGCAACGGAAATGTGCCCGCGCGTGCAGTAGAAATTTGCGGATACACAAAACCGATAATCGTTGCAAGTTTGCTTTCACCGTAAGTCGGACGGCGGGAATGTAAAATCGGACGGACGATTTCTTTGTTTTTGCGGTCAATGTATATGTCCATTTCAAGTCCCGTACAGTCGGCAGTAACGCCGCTACCGGTTTTCATGCCTGTACGCGGTGCAAGTTCACGTCCTGCCGTTGTTGCGGCAAACAACGCTACTTCGGGTTTCTTTTCGCGAATTATCTGTGTAATAATATCGGAAAACGGCAACACAAGATATTCCTCAAGTTTTTCATCCTCTACGATTATTACTTCATCCGAACCGTATTCAAAAAGAGTTGCCGCAAGATGTTTTATATTCTTTCCTGTGAGAACTGTGGATATTTTCGTATCGCCGCCGAGTTGCTCTGCCAAATGCTTTGCGGGGGTGAGCAATTCAAGAGACGGACGTGCAATTTGTCCACCGACAACTTCTGCCCACGTTAAAATACCTTTATTATCGCCGCGTTTGTCCATAACAGGAAAATCGGGCGCGTCTTTTTTCTCTTTAACTGCTTTTTCCTTTTTCTGCAAAACGTTACCGCCTTTCGCAAAGCCGGCAATAAAGTTTTCCACAAGTTGCTGTTCGCCCTGTCCCGCAGCAAGCATTACAGGCGGACGGTCGCTTTCTATATTTTCAACTGCTGCCACTATTGTAGGAGAGCCGGCAATACCGATAAGTTTTTGCTGCTCGGATGTCATTCCAATCTCGTCAACACTTAACACTTTTATTTCCGCCTTACGTGCTTTAACTGCGCCAATCAGCGAGGGTTTGCGTGGTTTTATTCCTGTTGGTGTGAGCGAAATAAGACATGGCAAAGGCAATTTCAACATCTGATAGCCTCCCTCTATAATGCGTCGTGCATTTACTGTGAAATTGCCGTCAGAGGTTACTTTTTCTACAAAAGTTGCCTGAGGAATACCAAGACATTCCGCCACTTGCGATGGTACGTGCGCTGTGTCGCCGTCCGATGTTTGCCGTCCTGCAAAAATTATAAATCTGTCCTTTGAGTCTTTGGTAAAGCCGAGATATTTAAGCAGTGTGCTTATTGCAAGCCCTGTTGCATAAGTATCCGAGCCGCCGAGTTTTCTGTCCGATAAAAGGTATGCTTCGTCATAGCCCATTGACAGCGCGGTACGCAGTGCATTTTCAAACGAGACGGGACCCATTGAACAGACAATCATTCGTGCGTCGGGGTATTGCTTTTTTAATTGCAAACCCGCTTCAAGCCCAAACTGACAATCAATATTTATTATGGATTTCGCTTTCGTTCTATCCATTAAACCATCCTCGCCCATACGCATCTCGGTTGGTAAAGGCACTTGTTTTATTAAAGAAATTATCGTTAGTGACACAATTTTAATTTTTAGTTTGATTTCTATAAATCTCGTTTATCATATTCCTGATTTTTCAAGATATTACATATATTTATAATCGGGACCATTTCCACCGTTAGGCACATTCCACGTAATGCCGCCGAGCGGTTCTTTTATGTCGCACGTTTTGCAGTGCAGGCAGTTTTCAAAGTGGATGCGCAATTCTTTATGTCCGTTTTTGCCGGTGTGCAACTCATAGGATTCGGCAGGACAGTAGTACTGACAGGGAGCATCGTAAAGCGGTATATTTTTTTCGTTATATATTTCCTGATTGTTAATATGCAGATGAGGTATCTGTTCCTCATCGTGACTTACACCTGCATAAAATACGGCGGTAACTTTGTCGTATGCGGGTGTGAATGTTGCGTATTTTTCTTTAAACAGGGTTTTGCGGACAGCAGATACAGGCAGTGTTTCCAAATCGTCGGCAACTGTTTTCAATTTGCCGCAAAGTCCCGCACCGCATGTAAAAATTTGCGTACCGAAATGGAATATACCTGCAATCATTCCTTTGTTAAATCCCTGACGAAAATTTCTAACCGCATACATTTCCTTATGGACTTTGCCCGAAGCAATAAGTTCGGCGTAACGGACAAGCGTATTTTCCGAAAAATCATTTTTTTCAAATGCGTATGCTATCGCCTTTGCAGCAGCCATGCCCGAATACATTCCCAAATGGATACCTTTAAGTGCAGGCATTGCGAGAAAACCCGCACTGTCACCGACAATCAAGGCACTATTCACATAATTTTTCGGCTGCGAGTAATAACCGCCCTCAGGCAATGTCTTTGCCCCTGACTCAATCAATTTGCCGTCTCTTAAAAATTTCGCAACAAACGGATGTGTTTTCCAAATCTGAAATGCTTTAAAAGTGTCAAAAGTCGGGTCTTTTGCTTCAAGTCCAAGCACAAGCCCGACAGCAACTTTATTATCTTTTAATCCGTAAATAAATCCACCGCCAAAAACATGTTCGTTTGCAGCAGGATAACCCATTGTGTGGTATATCTCACCTGCCTTTATATTACTTTCGGGAACTGCCCATACTTCCTTGCAGCCAAGCGAATATACCTGCTCGTTGCGCCCTTTTTGCAGGTCAAATTTTTGAATAATCTTTTTCGCAAGCGATCCGCGCGTACCTTCTGCAAAAACAGTAATATCCGCCTCTACACTTGTGCCTTCTACAAAATTTTCAAGATGTTCGCCATTATGGTTTACGCCTGTATCAATACATTTTGCGCCGCGCACATATCCCTTTTCATCATACAGAACTTCACTCATTGCAAAGCCCGAATAAACCTGCACTCCCTTTTCTGCGGCTATATTTGCAAGAAAGCGGCATATTTCGCCGAGTGATGCGCAGTAGTTGCCTTTATTGCCCATATACGGCGGATGAAACGGCATTTTAAAACTGCTTTTGGCACCAAGCATTACAACTGCTTCTTTGCTTACTTTGCTGTCAAACGGAACGGGAATATCGGGAAGCAGATCTTTGAATACTTGCGGCTTTATTACTGCGCCGGACAGTATATGACTGCCTGTTGACGCACCTTTGTCAACGAGCAAAATTTTCCTGTCTTTAAGTGCGGGATTACCTTTGAACAGGTCGGCAAGGTGTATTGCTGCAGCGAGTCCCGACGGTCCTCCGCCGATAATCAGTACGTCTGTCTTTATTGTATTTGTCATTGCGGGAATATTAAATTGTGTAAAGTTACTTATTCCAACGTTTCGTTTAACGTGTCAAGCATTTTTGATTCGTATTCGTAGAATTTATCGCATTTGATTTTTAGCGCACGTTTGTTCGGTTTGTCCTCAAAACGCAGTACAAGTCCTTCGTGCGGTACGGGATTATTGCAATCGGGACTGTTTTCATTCATATAGAAATTTTTATCGTTTGACAGACGTGTAAGAAATTCGTTGCGCCACTGCTCTATATCCGACGTCTGCAAATCGGGGTATATATCTTTTGCCATACCTTTGTAAGCGATTATTGTGGGAATTATCAAGCCTGCCGCATTTTTGTCTGCTTCCGTTGCCTCCGCCTGCGCTTTACCTGCAGCCGCTGCCTGCGCTTTGCCTGCATCCGCTACCTGCGCTTTACCTGCAGCCTCCGCCTGCGCTTTATCTGCAGCCTCCGCCTGCGCTTTGCCTGCAGCCTCCGCCTGCGCTTTACCTGCAGCCTCCGCCTGCGCTTTATCTGCAGCCTCCGCCTGCGTTTTGCCCACAGCCTCCGCATACTCATTAACCTGCTGCAATGCAAATTCCGACCATTTGCCATTTGCGCCGCCGCGCCCGCCTGTATCCAACTTTGTAACTCTATACGGCATTATTTTAAATGTACCGCTCTCACACTTGTAATCGTAGCCTTTCTGTATCTCTTTGCCGCTTGGCATATAACCGGCAATCTCCGAATAGACAGTCATCCCATCCTCAATATACGGTTCCAAAATTTTACCTGCACATAAATACAATCTATCGGAAGCACTGCCGCTATCGTAAATACGTTTATTCTCGTTCTTATCCTGCAACGTTAAAATACGCTTGCGCGACGAGGTAATCAACCTGTATTCCGTCAAAATTACTTTACCGCCGAAAAGCCGTTTTAACTTTTCAAATATTGACAATTTGCGATAGCATAACA
>JAIRNR010000048.1 GCA_031257915.1 Bacteroidales bacterium | reverse complement strand
AACCGCACTAAAATCATAAGATGTTGATTGTTAGCAGATACAAAATAGCATTTTTATAAAACACAGAAAAACACACTGCTAACAATCAATGATATATGGTTTTGGTGCGGTTGCCCTGTACATAAAACGAATTATCCCGTTTTCATACATAATAACGTATTGAAATTGAAAAAGTATGATTTTGCGTTATAATATGATAGGAATCAGCATAATACATTTAAGGTTATTATTACCGTTTTAAGAATAAAAATCAAACGTTTCGGACGTTAGGAATTGCTACGATTGATGTAGGGATTAGGATATTTAATGCGTTACCCCTGATAAAAACAAAGCAAATTTGTTTTACTCCGAACTTAATCGTAACTTCGCCTTTTATGCAAACACGCTATATTTTTGTAACAGGTGGAGTAACTTCGTCACTCGGCAAAGGAATTATTTCCGCATCGCTTGCTAAACTCTTGCAGGCACGCGGACTTTCGGTTACAATTCAAAAACTTGACCCCTATATAAACATTGACCCCGATACACTCAATCCGTTTGAACACGGTGAATGTTACGTTACGGACGACGGTGCCGTTACCGACCTTGATTTAGGGCATTATGAGCGGTTTCTCGGCATACCTACTTCTCAAGCAAACAATGTAACAACCGGACGTATATATCAAAACGTTATAAACAGAGAACGGCGGGGCGAATATCTTGGCAAAACGGTACAGGTAATACCGCATATTACGGACGAAATAAAACGTAATATAAAATTGCTCGGCAAAACAGGAAAATACGACATCGTAATAACAGAGATAGGCGGTACTGTGGGTGATATTGAATCGTTGCCGTATCTTGAAGCAGTGCGCCAGTTGCGGTGGGAACTCGGCGAACGCTCTTTGTCTATACATCTGACTTATGTGCCTTATCTTTCGGCTGCGCATGAATTAAAGACAAAACCGACCCAGCGTAGCGTAAAAATTATGCAGGAACAGGGTATTCAGCCGGATATTTTAGTGTTGCGGACAGAGCATGAATTGCCTCCGGAATTGCGTGAGAAAGTAGCACTCTCCTGTAATGTCTCCAAAGAAGCGGTTATTGAATCAATAGACGCCCGAACTATTTATCAGGTGCCGTTGCTTATGCAGGAGGAACATCTTGACGATGTTGTTTTACATAAACTGCGTATGCAGAATTTATCTGTGCCTGATATGCATGCATGGGTGGAATTTTTGGACAGGTATTTCAATCCTGCGTGTACGGTTCGCGTTGCGCTTGTCGGTAAATACGTTAAATTGCAGGATGCGTATAAATCTATTCTTGAAGCGTTAGTACATTCGGGGGCAGCCAATCATTGCAAGGTAGAAGTGAAGATGGTGCAGGCAGAGGATATTACTCCGTTGAGTGCGGCGGAACTGTTGAGCGATGTTAACGGTATTCTTGTTGCACCCGGCTTTGGTGAGCGTGGTATTGAAGGCAAGATTGAGGCGATAAAATATGCTCGTGAAAACCGTATTCCGTTTTTTGGAATATGTCTTGGAATGCAGTGTGCGGTTGTGGAATTTGCGCGTAATATTCTCGGTTTGACGAAAGCACATTCCACCGAATTTAATCCGAAAAGTCCCGACAAAGTTATTGATCTAATGGAGAGTCAAAAACATTTGGAAAATATGGGCGGTACAATGAGACTCGGTGCGTATCCGTGTAAAATTGCAGCAGGTACGCTTGCAGCTTCAATATATGGTGGAGATTCGGCAGGCGCGGCAAGTGCGGCTTTGCAAATCAGCGAGCGTCATCGCCACCGTTACGAGTTTAATAACGATTATCTTTCGGCATTTGAGGGTGCAGGAATGATTGCAAGCGGAAAAAATCCTGCTGCTAATCTTGTAGAAATAATGGAATTATCTACCGAAAAACATCCGTTTTTTATAGGTGTACAGTTCCATCCCGAACTGCGCAGTACTGTTTTAAACCCTCACCCTTTATTTGTGAAATTTGTTGCTGCTGCTCACACGCAGTCCATTTAGAGCAGTCCGCAGGCAGCGTTAACATCCCGAATGACGCGATTATAATACCTGAAGCACCTAAGAAACACCAACAGCAAGCAGTCCGCAGGCAGCGTTAATATCCTGACCGCGTGAAGAACGAATTGTACAGTTGATACCCTTTTCCGTCAAAATATTTTGAAATGCTTCGGTCGCTTTGCGGGAACTTGGAATGAAAGTAGCGGTTTCGTGTGGATGATAGGGAATAAGATTAACATGGCAGGGCAGATTGCGAATAAGTCGGGCAAGAATTTTTGCGTGTAGAGGCGAGTCGTTTAAACCGCCCAGCATAACGTACTCAAAAGAAAGTTTTCGCTGGTGCGCCCAATCGTAGCGTGCAAGCAGTGTGAGTATATTTTCAAGCGTATATACTTTTTCCGAAGGCATCAGCATAAGCCGCTGCTCATGATAAGGATTGTGCAGACTTACCGCAATATGGCACTCTGTCTGTTCAATCAGTTGTTGCAGTGCGGGAATTATGCCGATAGTAGAAACAGTTATGCGGCGCGGACTTAATGCAAAACCCCAGTCGGAAGTAAGTGCGTGAAGTGTTGCAATAACTTCGTAAGTATTGTCGAGTGGCTCGCCCATCCCCATAAAAACAATATTCGTAATGGTATGTTCCGATATGCGCTTGCGCCCCTCATTCGCTAAAAAAGCATATTGATTTAAAATTTCTGCCGCGCTCAAATTCCGTCTGAATCCCATTTTACCTGTGGCGCAGAAAGCACAGTTCATTTTGCAGCCCGCCTGCGAGGAAACACACAAAGTTAAGCGGTCGCCGTCGGGAATTAAAACCGTTTCAACATCACCGAAAAGAAACTTCTGTGTGCCGTCCTTTGATACATGCGTAATAGACGGTGCGGTAATACCGACAGAAAAATATTCATTTAACAACAAACGGTTTGCGGCGGAAATATTTGTCATTTCGTCAAATGAAATGGCGTTTTTTTTGTAAATCCACTCTGTAATTTGTTTTGCCAAATATGATGGCAACTTCGCGATGGCAGATGATTCCAAGAGCAATTCCTGAATTTCCTCAACTGATTTTCCAAGTAAAATATGTTTCATTTTTGCAAATATACCTATCTTTGCGTTATGAAGCAACCGTTCAATTCAACACAATCTCTTAATCTGAAAAAATCAATTTGTTTTTTTGATTTGGAGACAACAGGTATCAATGTCACAAAAGACAGAATTGTAGAAATTTTTATTCTTAAAGTGCTGCCGACCGCAAACCCTCCGGCAGGGCAGAGAAGCCTGTTTGATACAGGCGAACAGGAAGACAATCCGACAGAAGAACTTCATTATATACTCAATCCCGAAATACATATTCCTGAGGAAGCATCCAAAATACATGGTATCTACGATAAAGACGTTGCGGATAAACCGACATTTCGGCAGATTGCAAAAGATATTATCGGCTTTATCGGCGACAGCGATTTGGCAGGTTATAATTCCGAACATTTTGATATGATAATATTCGCAGAGGAATTAGCGCGGGCAGAAATTGATTTTGATTTAAAAAATCGGCTAAGTATAGATGTCTTTACGATTTTCAAAAAGATGGAGCCGCGTAATTTGAGTGGTGCGGTAAGATTTTATTTGAATCGTGAATTGGAAAATGCTCATAGTGCAAAAACAGATACTGTTGCGGCGTACGAAGTATTGAAAGCGCAAATAGCACGTTATGACCAGTTGGAAAATGATGTCGCGAAACTGTCTGAAATGACATCTTCCTTAAATAAAAATGTTGATATTGCAGGTTATATTGTATGGGATAAGAATGGCAGAGAAATTATAAATTTCGGCAAAAACAGAAATCGTCCTGTGCGTGATTTATTGAGACAGGATATAAGTTATATTGATTGGATGCTTAAAGGTGATTTTCCGATAACGACAAAAAAAGAAATAATAAAAATCTGTAAAGAGGAGAATGTAACATGTGGCAAATAATAATCAATCCGAAATCCGGAAAAAGAGTATTGCAAAGACAGTTGAACTATCTTTTTAAAATTCTTGATAAAAACGGAATAGCATATAATGCGACTTATACTCAGTATGCGGGACATGCCGTAGAGATAGCGAGGGACCTTGTTGAAGCAGAGAATTACAATATCCTTGTTGTCGGCGGCGACGGTTCTTTTAGCGAAGTTGTAAATGGAATTTTTTCAGCGCAGTTGGCACAGGGCGTAAGCACATCAGATATAAAAGTTGCAATTTTACCTCATGGGACAGGCAATGACTGGGCACGTTTTTGGAAACTCACACGCAATCATAAAGACGCAGTAGAAGTATTTTTGAAAGGAATTACCCGCAGGATAGATGTCGGACAGGCGACATATTATTGCGGCAGAAAAGAGAGAAAGCGTTACTTCGTAAATTCTGCAGGTTTTGGTCTTGACTATAAAATTGTACATAAAGTAAATCGTTTAAAATATTATTTCGGCAGTCATTCTGTTTTGTATTTTTTTGCACTTGTCGGTGTAGTATTCACATACAAGCCGCGTAGAATTAAAATTAGTGCCGATAATAAAATATTTGACGGTAAAGTTTTCACAATGAATATCGGCAACGGCTGTTATAGCGGCGGCGGCATGAAACAAAACCCCGACGCAGTTCCTTACGACGGCGTGTTTGACGCAATGTTCGCCTGTCCACCCAATTTTAAAGATATTATTACGGCGATACCGCTTGTGTTCAATGGTAAACTAACGCAACACCGCATTATTCATCCGGTGCGTACGCCGGAAATCCTCGTTGAATCGAGCGGTTATTTTCCGTTTGAGGCAGACGGAATTGAAGTGAATGCCTTTGATGCAATCAACGTCAAAATTCTACCCCTTTCGCTGCAAATGGTGGTGCCTGAAATCTAATCAATATTGGTGTTGAAAAAATTATTTTCGGTAATTCTGCCGTCTTCTGTCGTTTTAGTATCGTATGCGGTAGAAGTGAGCGAATGACGTGTTGCGGTATTTATCTCAATACCGCTTCTGATAAAAGCAGGCTCTTTCGCAATTTGTTCAACT
The DNA here is from genome assembly GCA_031257915.1 of Bacteroidales bacterium. Lineage (GTDB taxonomy): Bacteria > Bacteroidota > Bacteroidia > Bacteroidales > P3 > JAIRNR01. The sequence continues at coordinate 14,859 of JAIRNR010000048.1, read as the reverse complement.
CCTGCGGAAGATTGCATTTTTTCTTTGAGTTCTCTCATTCTGCGCATACGGTCCTCTACAACGCTGTGTAACGTGTTGGCGACTTTATCCTTCTGCACAGTGTCGGCTACTCTTGCAGGAATATGCGAATGTTTTGCTTCCGCAGTATCGGTTGCTCTTGCAAAAATGTCCGTAACAGCGGCTCTTTCAGTTATATGTTTATCAGTTGTATCAGGCTGTTGCCGTATAGTATCAGTTGCTCTTGCCGGAATATGCGAGTCCGTATTCTGCTGCTGTATGGTATCAGTTACTCTTGTCGGAATATTCGTATTTGTAACCCTTACAGGAATATGTGATTTGTCCGTATCCTGCTGCTGTACGGTATCTGTTACCCCTGTCGGAATATGCGTATTTGTAACCCCTGCAAGAATATGTGAGTTGTCCGTATTCTGTTGCTGTGCGGTATCAGTTACTCTTGTCGGAATATTCGTATTTGTAGTTTTCGTGTTAGTATTTTCGTCAAGATTTAAAACGAATCTTTGTCCACCGGGCGTAGCAGGAACAGATTTCGGAAGAAGCGGTTCACCGTTTATACCAATGATTTTCCGTCCTTTTTCAAACGTTTTTTCGTCAAATCCTGTTGCAATAAGGGTGATAACGAGATTATCATTTACCGACTCATCTTCGCCGCCGCCCCAAATAATATCGGCACTGTCAATTCCGGTATGCTCCGTAATAACATCGGTAATAGTGCGCAATTCATCTATTCTGAGCGGATTTTTTGTACTGAAAGAAACGTGAAATAAAACATTTTTTGCTCCGGCAATACTGTTGTCATTAAGCAAAGGAGCGTCAAGTGCATCTTCTATTGCCGTCTGTGCGCGATTTTCGCCCGAAGCCATGCCATAACCCATAAGTGCAACACCGCTTTCTTTCATAACCGTATTTACATCTTTGAAATCTACATTGATATAAGAATCCTTTGTTATAATTTCGGAAATGCCTTTTGCCGCAGTGCAAATAACTTTATCCATAAGCGCGAAACCGCCTATTACGCTTAATGTTTTATCGTAATCAAGAAGTTTGTCACTGTTTAAAACAATAATGGCATCGGTGTGTTTGCGAAGATTTTTAAGTCCGTCTGCGGCTTGTTCTCTGCGCTTTTTTCCTTCAAAAGAAAATGGTGTTGTAACGATAGCAACAATGAGAATTTTCTTAATATCATCATCAAGTTCAATCTCTTTTGCTATTTCGGCAACGACAGGTGCGGCACCGGTGCCGGTTCCGCCGCCCATACCGGCAGCGATAAAAAGCATACGGGTATTGTTTTCGAGAAGATGTCTTATCTCGTTGCGTTTTTCCTCTATTGCCGCACGAGCAACTTCAGGATGATTGCCTGCGCCGAGACCTGTGCCGAGCTGTATTTTCACAGGAACAGGATTGTTTGCGAGTGCCTGTGCATCGGTGTTGCAAATAATGTAATCAACACCTGTAATACCCTCGCGATACATGTTCTTTACGGCATTGCCGCCGCCGCCGCCTACACCGATAACTTTGATGTAAGACGATTCTCTTTTCGGTAAATCAAATTGTAATTCTTCCATAATCGTATAAGTATTTAGTTAATTTTTTCTTCATCAGGATCAAATGCCCTCGTTATAAGTCCGCCGACCTTTTTCCAAAAACCACTGCCTCTTTTCGGTCCTCCCGGTTTTTGAGGAGTGGTATCAGGTTTGACAATAACATCCGAAATGGTGGACAGTTTATTTTTGTTTGCAATCTTTTCCTCTTCTTTTTCCTCTTCATTTCTGATGCCAAAGATAAGAAGTCCTATGGCTGTTGCAAAAATAGGGTCTTTCAGTATATCGGAAAATGACGACTCCTCAAGATGTTCGTTTGCATATCCCTGTCGAGAATCTATTTCCGTAATAAATTCCGAAAAAGAAATAATACCTGAAAGTTTGGAGCCGCCGCCTGTTAAAACAATGCCGCCGATAAAGGGGTTGACAATGTTCAGATTTCTTATCTCAAAATCGACACATTCCAAAATTTCCTGCACACGACTTTTAATAACTCCTGCAAGAGATGTTTGAGAAATTTCGCGTGCGGACTGATTTCTATATCCGGGAATGGAGATAATTTTAGTATCACCGTCGGCTTCGGCAAAAACAGAGCCGAACTGTACTTTTAATTTTTCGGCAATACTGTTTTCAAGCGAACATCCTCTTTGAATATCGTCCGTTATCATATTTCCTGCAATCGGAATTACTGCCGTATGCACAAGGATACCTTCGTTAAAAATTGCAATATCCGTTGTGCCGCCGCCAATATCAACAAGTACAACACCAACTTCGCGGTCGCGAATATCAAGCACGGACTCCGCACTTGCAAACGGCTCTAATACGCAGCCCGCAACAGTAAGTCCCGCACGTGCAACAGAATAATATATATTGCGTAACGCAGTTTCATTTGCAGTAACAATATGAAAAGTTGCACTTAATTGATTGCCCATCATTCCCACAATCTCGCTTTCAAGAATATTTGAATGATTGTCTAATGCAAAGAATTGCGGAAGTACGTGAATTATTTTTTCACCCGGCATTATGGCTGTGTTGTACTGTCTTTTTATAAATTCACGTATTTCCTCCATGCTGACTTCTATATTCGGATTGGAACGTGTAATTTCACGCTGTAACTGGAATGTGCGGATATGTTGTCCCGCGATGCCGACATATACTTCTTTAATGTCCACTCCCGACTCCTTACGCGCCTGCTCAACTGCCTTTGTAATAGATTCGGCAGTATGCATAATGTTTATAACATCCCCGCGATGTACACCCGCAGACGGATTATGTCCGTAACCAATAACTTCATATTTGCCTTTTTTGTTGCGTTCGCCCACAACAGCAACTATTTTTGTTGTGCCAATGTCTAATCCTACAACAATATTGTTTTCCATGTCATTTTTTTTAATAATTTTCTATTTTAAAATTCCTATAATTTGATTTTCAAAACGTGCATCCAACAAACGGTATTTTCCATCAGCGTTAAATGATGGTACGGCAGTATAAAAATCCTTTATCTTTTTAGTTTTTTTTTTCATGTCTGTTATTTTTCCAAAAACAATTGCAATCTCTCCGATTTTCGGAACAAGTATAATATTATTTTTTGAATTAACATACAACTGCTCTACAAGAGCGTCCGTAACAGTGTCTTCCGACAGATGTTCGGAAAGTAAAAATATATTGTGCAATATGTTTTTTGCAGTATCTCCGTTGTGATGGCGTGCCGCAATTTTTCCGTTGGCAATTCGGATATGCGCAGGATATTCGGGATTGTTCGGCATTATTATTCCTTCATTGTCAATATTAAAAATTTCGCCATACATATTATAAATCTTAACTGCGGGATTTCTTTGTTCAATGTCAAGATAAATTGTTCCGTCCAAAGCAGCATATACTTCACTGTGCTTTACGTATGGATTTTCGTTGAGTAATTTCTCAATATAGTTCGCATTTATTTCGCTGATTTTTTCCCCGATAAGTGATATTTTTCGTTGATTATACAGATAATTTTCTACATCTTTCTGTTGCATGTATATAATGTTTCCGCTACGGTGTATCGTTATATTTACATTATTTATTTTTAATATATTGTGTTCTTCCGCTGTCTTTACAATAGCGAAAATACTGCCTGCCGCAATGAAAATTGCAAATATTGCCAGGGCGATGAAGCGTAATATGTTTAATACCTTTTTTTTCATTTATTTGAAACTTTGGGTAAAGTCGGTAACGATTCAATAACTGTTGTTATCGGTTCAACGAGTGTATCTATATCGCCTGCACCCATAGTTACAAGAAGTACAGGACGTGTTTCATTATGCAAGCGTTCTTTTAAATATGCGGGCAGTGTTTCTTTTGTTTCATATTTTAACGGGATGTCCGAAATACGTTCGCCGATTGTTTTTGCACTTATACCTTCAACAGGATTTTCTCTTGCGGGATAAATATCAAGAAGTACAAGTTCGTTCGCAAACGAAAGTGCTTTTGCAAAACTGTCTGCAAAATCGCGGGTTCTGCTATACAAATGAGGTTGAAATACTACTAATAAAAGGTGTTGCGGATAGAGTTTTTTAAAGGAATTTATACTTGTTTCAATTTCTTTCGGATGATGAGCATAATCGTCTGCGTAGATAACATCAGATGTTTTTACATGAAAATCAAATCTGCGCTTAACACCTGAAAATAAAGGCAAAGAGCGTTTAATGTCTTTCGTCTTGACACCTGCTTCCAGCGCAACGGTTATTGCCGCAACAGCGTTTTCTATATTGTATTCGCCGCAACTTTCCAACGACAGGTTATTGATAATATTTTTTTTGTAAACATAATCAAAAAAGTATATTCCTTTTTCAACTCTTATATTTTGTGCAAAAGCGTTCGCACTGCTGTCTTGTATGGAATAGGTGCAAATATTTTTTGCTGTCAGGATATTTTCAATTTCTTTCTTTGCAATAACGATTTTTTTTGTTTTATGTGCAAACTGTGAAAAGGCATTTTTTACTTCGTCTGATGTTTTGTAAATATCAAGATGGTCATCATCGGCAGAAGTGATAATACTGTAATCGTGATGTAACTGCAAGAATGAACGGTCGTACTCATCCGCTTCTACAACGCAAAATTCGGCGTTGTCGTCATGGTAAAAATTACTTTTCAAATTATTTGAAATACCGCCGATAAAAGCGATATGAGGTATTTTCCCTTCACGAAGCAAAAATGAAACGATACTTGTAACAGATGTTTTTCCGTGTGTTCCCGCTACGGCAATGGTCTTGTATTTTTGCGAAATTTCTCCAAGTACAGCAGCGCGTTTTTTTACAGGAATATTGAGCGAGCGAATATATTCCCATTCTTTGTTATCGGCGGGAATTGCGGGTGTGTAAATCACTTCGTCAATATCGGATGGAATTTTTTGCGGATTATCGTCGTAATGTATTACTGCCCCTTCTTTTTCAAGTTGTTTTGTGAGTGGGGTAGAAGTACGGTCATAGCCGGATACGTTTACACCGTTAAGCATAAAATATCTTGCGAGCGCACTCATCCCAATGCCTCCGATTCCCAGGAAATATATATGATATTTCTTATTATACATATCTGAATATTTCTTTTAAAATATCGTTTACGGCATTCGGCTTTGCCATTTTTAAAATATTTGCCGAAAGTTCTTTTTGTTTATCTTCGTCTTTAAGTAATTCCGTTGCAACACTGCCAATCCGTGCAACAGCGGCATTATCCTCAATCATTATTGCTGCATTTTTTTCTACAAGTGCCATTGCATTTTTCCACTGATGATTTTCCGCAACGTTGGGCGATGGTACAAGAATAGCCGGCTTTCCTGCAAGCGCAAGTTCCGAAATGGAAAGCGCACCCGCACGTGATACGATAACATCTGCAACAATGTAGGCGTAATTCATATTTTTAATAAAGTCAAGCAGTGTTAGTCCGCTTAAACTTTTTTCCTGCAATTCCTTTTTGATACGCTCATAGTATATTTTTCCTGTTTGCCATAATACCTGATAGCCGTTTGCAAGAATATTGTCAATAGAAGCAAGCATACCTTCGTTAAGTGTTCCTGCGCCCAAACTGCCGCCCATAACAAGAAGCGTTTTTTTGCTTTCCGAAAGTCCGTAAAATTTTAACGCTTCTGCCCGCTGTACTGTCGCTGCTGTTTTGCGTAAACCGACTGCTTCTGTCATACTGCTTGCCCCGCTTATGTCCATTCTAACAGGATTGCCTGTAAGAATAATTTTTTCGGCAGGAAAATATTTTTCCATTCCCTCGTATGCGACGCAGATACATTTTGCTTTTTTTGCAAGCGATAAATTTGTTACTCCGGGGTACGAATTTTGTTCCTGAATAATGCACGGAATATTCATCCGTTCGGCAGTCCAAAGTACCGGTGCGCTTGCGTATCCGCCAACGCCGACAACAACATTTGGTTTAAAATCGCGTAATATTTTTCGCGCTTTGTAAAAACAGGAAATAAGCTTAAACGGAAGTGAAAGGTTTTTCCATAACTGCTTTCTGTTTATGCCTGCAATCGGCAATCCGATAATATTAAAACCTGCCTGCGGAATTTTTTCCATCTCCATACGCCCTTTCGCACCGGCAAACAATATTTCGGCATCGGGCATTTTGCTGCGCACTGCCTGTCCTATTGCTACTGCGGGAAAAATATGCCCGCCTGTGCCTCCTCCGCTTATTAGTATTTTAAACATCCTCCTGTGAACTGATATTAAGTATTATACCAAACGCCGCTGCGGTAACAATTTGGGATGAACCGCCCGCACTTACGAAAGGCAGTGTTTGTCCGGTAACAGGTAAAAGAGTTACGGACACGCCCATATTTACAAATGCCTGAATGGTGTAAAGTATTCCGAATCCGAGTACGATATACATTCCGAAATTTTTATTACACTTGCGTGCAATAAGCGTACATCGTCTGAAAATCCACAAATACGCAAAAAGTACTAAAGATGCACCAATCCATCCCCATTCTTCTATAATAAAAGCATAAATAAAATCGCTTTCGCGATGCGGCAAAAAATATCTTTGACTGCTGTTTCCGGGCATCTTGCCGATAATAACATTTTCCGTTCCCTGTGCTATTGCTATCTTTGCCTGATTTCTTTGAAAATTTGTTGTTAAATCTTCATTTACATCGGGATTTTTTTCAGTAAAATTTTCAATACGGTTTTTCCATGTAGAGAAGCGTTTGGGCAGATGTTCCTGCGGAATAATAAACGATAATCCTACGACAAATGCTACAAGCAAAATCATGCTGCCTGCAAGTCCGAGCAGATATTTTACAGGAATACCAATAATAAACATCATCAATATTGCAGCAAGAAATAATATTGCGGCAGTAGAAAGATTATCTAAAAATATCAGCCCGCACGGAATAAGAGTATAAAGAGTTGCTTTTATAAAAGTTGCTTTTTCTTTTAGCTTGTCCTGATATTCCGAAAACAAATGCGCCAAAAATATAATAAGCGAAATTTTTGCAATTTCGGATGTTTGGAATGTCTTGTCTGTTAAGGGAATTTTAATCCATCTTGTTGCTTCATTTGCGGTAGCACCATAAATAAGAGTAATAACAAGAAGTGCGATAGATGCAAAATAGATGACAGGAGCTAAATGATAAAAACGTGTGTATCTTATCCGGTGTACAGACCAAACAACTGCGAGACTGACAAGTATGAACATCACTCTGTACTGTAAGTCCTTTGTAGAACTGTAAACGGCTAATATTGATATTGCCGACAGCATAAGAAGAATAATCCAAAATATCCTGTCACCCTTAAAATATTTATACAACAGTTTCATATTATTATAACTCAAATACGGCACTCTTAAACTGGTCGCCCCTGTCCTGATAACTTTCAAAAAGGTCAAAACTCGGACAGCCCGGCGAGAGTATTACAATTTCCCCATCCTGTGCAACAGAATAGGCTATGCTGACAGCCTGTTCGGCAGTTGTTGTTTCCACAATAAATTTGCCCATATCTCCAAAAGCCGATATTATCGGTTTATTATTAAGCCCAAGGCAGATAATATTTTTTACCTTTTCTTCCACAAGCGGACGCAGAGATGTAAAGTCGGATTTTTTTACCTGTCCGCCTGCAATCCATGTAACATTTTTATTGTTTATTTTTTCTAAAGCAAACCATACTGAGTTTACGTTGCACGCCATAGAATCGTTTATATATTCAACACCGCGTACCATGGCAACGTGTTCAAGACGGTGTTGCATGGAGTGAAAATCTACAAACGCTTCGCGCAATGTTTTATTTCTCATTTGATACAACATGTTTGCTAATGTCGGTTTTTGCTGTTCGATTAGTTGTGCGTACATTTTATCTGATTTTTAATGTTAATATTGTCAATGTTGCCAGGAGAATACTCACTATAATAAAGCGTGTTACAATTTTTGCTTCCTTTATTCCCTTTTTTTGAAAATGATGATGTATCGGCGTCATTAAAAAGACGCGATGTCCGGCACCGTATTTTTTCTTTGTGATTTTAAACCATGTTCGTTGAATAATAACGGAAAATACTTCTAACAGAAATATTCCGCAAAGTAACGGCAGCAAAAGTTCTTTTCTGATTAAGATTGCAAAAACGGCAATAACGCCTCCAATCATTAAACTGCCTGTATCTCCCATAAATATTTGCGCAGGGTGGGTGTTGTACCACATAAATCCTATCAACGCACCTACGAATGCAGCCATAAAAACCATAAGTTCGCCTGTGTTGGGCAGATACATTATGTTCAGATAATCCGAGACAATTACGTTACCCGACGCCCATGCAATAAGACCGAGGGTTATACCGGACACGGCGGAAGTTCCTGCGCAAAGACCGTCTAATCCGTCCGTGAGATTTGAGCCGTTACTTGTTGCGGTAACAACAAAAATTATTAAAACGACAAAGAAAATCCATGCGAAAACTCTGCCGTAGTCACTATGTAGAAACGAAAAAATCCAATGATAATCAAGTTCATTTTCTTTAAAAAAAGGAATGGTTGTTTTTAAAGAACTTGTGAAATACCATACCGTAAGTCCGATTACAAGCCCTAAAATTATTTGTCCTGCAATTTTATACCATCCGTTTAAGCCGTTTTTATTGTGCTTGAATACTTTTATATAGTCGTCAAGAAACCCGAGAAATCCAAGCCACACCGTTGTTACGAGCATTAGAACAGTGTAAAAATTAAATTTCGCGAAAAGAGTAACAGGTACAAGGATTGACGCTATTATAATAATCCCGCCCATTGTAGGTGTGCCTGCTTTTACATTTTCGTCGTCCAAACCAAGATGGCGGATTGTTTCACTGACTTGTTTTTTTTGCAGTATGTTTATTATTTTTTTGCCGAACACCATAGCTATTGTAAGCGAAAAAACAAATGCTATTGCAGAGCGGAATGATATGTAGTGGAACAGTCCGGCTCCCGGAATATCCCATATTTTGTCTAAATAATTAAATATATAGTATAACATAATGTTCTTACAATTAGGATAAACTCTCTAATATATTTTTCAGAATCTCTCTATCATCAAAATGATGTTTGATTCCGTTTATCTCCTGATATTTTTCGTGTCCTTTGCCTGAAACAAGAATTATATCTTCTTTTGCGGCAATGGCACAGGCGGTTTTAATCGCTTCACGACGATCGGTAATAACGAGCGTTTCTTTCTGTTGCTGAGGGGTTAATCCTTGCAGCATATCGTTTATAATACTTTCGGATTTTTCGTTTCTGGGATTATCGCTTGTTAAAATAAGTTTGTCGGAATTTTCAAAAGCGATAGATGCCATTTCAGGACGTTTGCCTTTATCACGATTGCCTCCCGCACCTGTAATGGTTATTATTTTCTGCGAGTGCCGGCGTATTTCATTCAAAGTTGCAAGTACGTTTTCAAGTGCGTTTGGCGTATGTGCATAATCAACTATTGCATTAATGCCTTTGCCTGTTATTATTTCAAAACGTCCGACTGCGGGTTTCAGCATGCTTATTGCCTTTAAAACGTCTGCTTTTTCCTGTTTAAGCAAAGTTGCAACAGCATAAATTGCTGTCAGATTATATGCATTAAAACTGCCGATAAACATTGTCGCAACTTCTGTTTTGTCAAGTTTAAGCAACAGTCCGTCAAAAGTATTTTCAAGAATTTCCCCTTTGAAATCGGCAAGTTCTTTTACGGAATACGTATATTTTTTTGCACGTGTCCCTTCAAGCATTACTTCCCCGTTTTTGTCGTCTTTGTTTGTAAGTGCAAATGCTCCTTGTGTTTCTGACGGCAAATTATCAAAAAATGTTTTTTTTGCTTTAAGATATTCGGCAAATGTTTTATGATAGTCAAGATGGTCGCGGGTAATATTAGTAAAAACACCGCCTTTAAATTGCAATCCGGCAATTCGTTTTTGTACAACCGAATGTGAACTCACTTCCATAAAACAATATGCGCAGCCGCTTTCAACCATGCGGGCAAGAAGTGCATTAAGTTCTATTGCGTCCGGCGTTGTGTGAGTTGATGGAATTACGTCGTTTCCGATACGGTTTTCAATTGTGGACAGAAGTCCTGTTTTATGTCCGAGTATGCCGAACAGATTGTGTAAAGATGTTGCAATCGTTGTTTTGCCGTTGGTACCCGTGATGCCGACTAACTGTAATTTATCTGACGGATAACCGTAAAAAGCGGAAGCGATTTTGCCTGCTGCTTCGGCGGAATTTTTTACTTTAATATACGTGATGTTTGTGTCTGTATTTGCAGCAGGTATCTGTTCACATACGATGGCAACAGCACCGTTTTCAATTGCATTATTTATAAAGAGATGTCCGTCTGCTTCAGTACCTTTTACGGCAAAGAACAGACTGCCGTTTTCGGCTTTGCGTGAATTCAGCGTAAGTGCGGATATGGCAATGCTGCTGCCGCCGCGTAATTCAAGCACCTGAACATCTTTTAATATTTCCGTTAATTCTTTCATATATCCCAACCACCTGCTTACTGTAATGCAAGCGTTACTGTTTGTCCTTTATTATATCCGCTGCCTTGCGGCAACGATTGACTGATAACTTTTCCATATCCCTGCAATGCTACTTTTAATCCCTGTTTTTCGAGCAAATAAACTGCGTCCCGCGCACCCATTCCCGTAACATTCGGCATTTCCCCCGGTGTAACATCAAGCGGCGGAGTTTTTATTTTTATATTTTTTGCTACGGTTTTTTCTACTGTCGTATCATAGTCGCCGGCATAATCTTTCAGGAATGTTGCATATACCTTATCTGCAATTTCTTTGAATACCGGTGCAGCAACTTCGCCGCCATACTGCCGGTTTTTTTGCGGATTGCTTATCATTACAATACAGGAATATTTCGGATTTTCGGCAGGAAAATATCCGACAAAAGTTGCACGATATTTCATCTTGTCCTCGCTGCGTGAACTATAATTTATTTGCGCCGTTCCTGTTTTCCCTGCAATTTTGTAGATTGATTTTGACAGTGATTTTGCCGTTCCGTTTTCAACAACACTTTCAAGCATTTTATGTATCTGTTCAAGTGTGTTTTTACTGCATATTTTTTCGTTAATAACGACCGGTTTAAACTGACGTATAACTTTATCGCCGTGTCTTATTTCGCTGACAAACTGCGGCAACAGGAGTTTTCCGTTATTTGCAACGGCATTGTACAGTGAAAGAATTTGAAGCGGCGTTGCCTTCACTTCATACCCGATAGACATCCATGGAATAGAAGTTGTTTTACTCCATGTTTTGCTGCCGACGGTATTTGTTTTCGGTTTACCCTCACCGGAAATTTCTATACCCTGTTCTTTTGTCAAGCCGAAATGTTCCATGTATGTAATAAAGTCGTTCGGACGGGATGAAAACACTTTGTCGGCAAGAAAAGAAATGCCGACATTAGATGATTTTTCAAATGCTTCCTGCAATGTTATATATCCGTATCCTTCGTGGTGCGAGTCGAACATTTGAACGTCGCCGAACTGTTTGGTTCCTGTGGGTACAATAGTGGATGAGTTATATTTTCCCTCTTCAAGAATTGCCATTACGGAGGCGAGTTTGTACGTTGAACCCGGCTCTGCACTTTCACCTATTGCATAATTATAGTCTTCCTCAAAAGTGCCGTCTTTGTTCTTTGTAAGATTTGCAATTGATACGATTTTTCCTGTCGTAACTTCCATTAAAATGGCTGTACCGTGTTGCGCTTCATTCGCAATCATACATTCTTTAAGTGCGCTTTGGGTAACGTCTTGAGTGCGGGTATCAATAGTTGAAAAAATATCATTTCCGCTTTTCGGTTCAACAGTGTTGAATTTATAAACAGGGCGCATAACTCCCGTTGCAATATGCTGCATTACTCTTTCCCCGCTGGTGCCTGTCAGATGAGTGTTGTACGCCATTTCAAGACCAACTCCTTTGCCCGATAACGGATTATAGTAACCTACGGTGCGGGATGCAAGACCGGAATTAAGACGTTTCTGCTTTTTTACCGCGTCAAGAGTAACTCCCTTTTTTATCAAAGGGAAGCGGCAAATTCTTGTTATCTGTTCGTGCGACAAGTCTTTTGCGAGAAGTAAATAGCGGTTATTGGCATTGCGTGCCTGTATAATTTTTTTATAAAAATATTTTCGGTTTTTACCGAACATTTTTACTAAACTGTCGCAAAGAGGATTTATATTCCGTTGAAATTTCTCATTATCTATCGCTTTATAACTTAAATCAATACGTGCGTCAAAGTATGGATATGATGACGCAAGCAGTACGTTGTCGGAAGAATATATATTACCGCGAAGTACATTTACTTTTTCAATTCTTATATGTTGCCTTTTAGACAGTTTTCTTAAATTGGGACCTTCAATATACATCAAGAACGCAATTCTTCCCAAAATGGCAACGCCAAACAGGAGAATAAATGCGTATATAAAATACACTTTTATAAATTTACTCTTGTTGTTATCTTCTTTACTCATTATTTTTTAAAATCATAATTTTTGTCGGAGGGGTTTTTGATTCTTTAATTCCGGTTTCTTTCAAAATCCGCGCTACCGATGAAGGACGGCTTATTGATGTTAATTCGTTTGTTGTTGAAAGGTGAATGTATCTCAATTCCTCAATCTCTCTGTTATATTTGTTTATTTTTCTTACAGTCTTTTCAGTGTAGTGATTGTTCCATATTAAAAACAAACTCATAAAAAAAATAATAACAAGCAACAGAGAATTTTTTTGAAAAATATTTTTGACGACAGCGGAGCCGTCCAACCAACTGTTAATTTTCTTTTTGTTACTTTTCATATTTTCTCTGCGATTCTCATTTTCGCGCTTCTTGCACGCGGGTTTATTTCTATTTCTTTTTCACTTGGAACAATCGCTTTTGCATACAGCAGTTTTAATGGTGAAAGTGAATTTCCGTAAAAATCCTTTTCTGATTTTCCTTCGGCATTGCCTGTTTTTAGCCAGTGTTTCACAATTCTGTCTTCAAGGGAATGATACGACAGTATAACAAGCCGTCCTTTCGGGGCAAGTACTTTTGTGGCTTCCGAAAGAAGTTTTTCCAATGCTTTAAGTTCACTGTTTACTTCTATTCTTAATGCTTGAAATACTTGTGCGAAAAACTTATTTTCCTTTCCTCTCGGAGCAATGTTTTTCAAAGTTTGCATTAGCGTTTGCGTATCGTGAATACCATTGCTGCTGCGGGCTTTTACAATAAGCGAAGCAATTTTACGCGCATTGGGAAGTTCGCCGTAGAGGTAGAAAATATCCGACAGTTGCGTTTGCTCATAACTGTTTATAATATCGCCTGCTGTGAGCGTTTGCCGTCTGTCCATCCGCATATCAAGCGTAGCATTTTCTCTTATTGAAAATCCGCGTTCTGCCGTATCGAACTGGTGGGAACTCACGCCCAAATCGGCGAGCAGTCCGTCAATTTTTGTTACTCCGTACATTGCTAAATAGTTTGGCAAAAAGGTGAAATTCTTATCAATGAACGTGAAATTTCTATTCTCTGCAAGTTCACTTTTTGCAACAAAGTTTACTGCGTCCTCATCCTGGTCAAATGCGTATAAATGCCCTTCGCCTTTGCCGTCCGAGTTGAGTATTTTCAGTATCTCTCTGCTGTGTCCGCCGCCGCCAAGTGTAGCATCAACGTATATTCCGTTTTTTTTTATGTTAAGAGCGGTTATCGCCTCTTTTAGTAAAACAGGTGTGTGATACATCGTTAAAAATTACGGATTATTCGGTGCCGTTACTTGTGTTTCCCAGCCGCTTTTCAAGCATATCGGCGTAGTTAATATCAGGCTGCTCAATGGTACTCGCGTATGTTTTTTCGTCCCAAATTTCAATTACATTGCCGCGGGCATTCATCACAATATCTTTTTCAATTTTTGCAGTCTTCTTTTGGTCGGCAGGGATAAGGATACGGTCACTGCCGTCAAGTTCCACAAGATTACCTTCGGAAATTTTGCGTATTATAAGACGGTCATTGCGATTATAAGGATTCAAACGCGCAATTGTTCTGTTTTTTTCATTTTCAAATTCTGCACGCGGGTAAAGTTCAAGACATTCCTCAAAAATACTTTTGCGGATAACAAACCCCTGTTCAATAACGGTCAGCAACTGCTTTTTATAAGCAGCCGGGAATTTAAAACGTCCCGCGGGATCTACCTTTCCGTATTCTTTACCAAGCATTGTTATTTAGTTTTGAGAAGTCAAAGGTAGAGAGATTTTTTTCAAAAATTCCCATATTTTTACATTAAAACCCAAAAATTCCCATTGATTAAGCGTAAATTACTGATTTAGTGATAAGTAAATTTTTAACATATTTTCAACAGAGAATTAACAAAATGGGTGTTAGTTTGTTGAATTTTTTTAAAAGAGGGAGGGGCGGGCAGGGTCAACGCATTAAAATTTTAATTCCCTTATTTACAGATGTTTATAAATCTGATTTTTGCCAAATTATGAAATATTCCTATATATAACTTGCTGATTAACACTATTATATGATTTTTAATGTGTTGACCCTGGGACCCTGGGGGGCGGGTTACAAAAATAATGGTCTTAAAAAGGAGTACACTTACAGCGGCAATAAGCAAAGAATTGATATATGGTATTTTGTAAAATAATTCGTAAATTTGCGGACTCTCATGAGTTAATATAAGCACAGACAGTGATATTTTCATTCTTACATACCAAACGAAACATTAACAATAGTTTGTACAGTGTATCAAAATCACACAACGCACTAATACTCAATCTTTTTGCCCGCCCCCCCCCCCCCACGGGGGGTGGCGCGCGTGGGAGCACAAGGGGGGTGGGG
>JAIRNR010000013.1 GCA_031257915.1 Bacteroidales bacterium | reverse complement strand
ATGTTACCGACTTTAGGTCAGTGGTATTACGGTGGTTGCGCGACGAATAACGATGGTGGAAAAGCGAAGGAAAACAGCCATTATCCGAGCCCAACGGAAAAGAAGGATGCTCATGGTAGTGGTGAGGATCAAGATCTTAATCCAATAGCATGGTACTATTCCAACAGTGCGGGTAGTGCGGGTAGCCGTCACGTACACGAAGTGGGGAAAAAAGCCCCAAACATGGTGGGCTTATATGACGTAAGCGGTAACTTATGGGAGTGGTGTTTAGACTGGTACCAAAGTGAAGCTTATACAGGTGATCAGGACGGTGTGTCTGTCGCTTCCTCCTCCTACCGCGTGTATCGCGGCGGTTACTGGAACAATTACCCGAACTACTGTTCGCTGGGCTATCGCACCTACTACAGTCCTGGCTACTTGTACTCCGGCATCGGGTTCCGGGCGGCGGTTGCGCTGTAGTCCTTTTTCCCATTCCGCCACAAGCAACAGTTTAACAGGAATGAGTGCGTAAGCAACAGGAAAGAGTGCGACAGCAACAGGAAGGAGTGCGCCAGCGGCGATTTTTCGGCGGTAAACCCCCCCAAAAACGCGCCGAAAATAGCTCGATTTTATAAGCAGAGAATGGATGTAATGAAAATTTTAAACGGATTATTTTAGAGCGTAAAACAAAAAACGTATGTAATAACAAACAAATATCTAATAACTAATATCTAATATCTAATAACTAATCAAGGTATAACAGCACTATAATAAACTAAAATTTATTTTTGTATCTTTACCGAAGTTTCGCAAGACAGAAACTCCGCTTGACTGCCGGCTGTATATGTTGAAGCGTTCGCAACCGAAATATGTCATAGATGAAAAAGCATTAAAGAAGAAACAGTTTTTTTCCTAGCTTTTAGAAGAAATAAAGTTGAATAAATTAAGTAAAACCCATCTGCGCCCATCAACACAAAGTAAAAACAGGCAGTTTCAACGAAACATGTAAAGCAAATGTCGTCATATCTAAACGGTTATAAAGCATATCTGCAATTAGAAAGGAATTTGTCGCCCAAAAGTGTAGAGGCGTATCTGCACGACATCAAAATGTTATTTTCGTTTTTGGGCAACAATTCGGACTATGAAATTCATATCAGGGAAATTAGCACAAAAGATATTGAGGCATTTTTAAAAGAATTGCTCAATACAGGTCTTGCAGCAACATCGCAGGCACGAATACTTTCGGGCATAAAAAATTTTTTCAAATATCTTATACTTGAAAAAGAGATAGATGTTTCGCCGGCAGAACTTCTCGAAGCCCCTAAAACAAGAAGACATTTGCCCGATGTTCTGACTCACGAAGAAATAGAGTCTATTTTGAAAGCAATAGATATGAGCAGTGTAGAGGGAAGACGCAATCGTGCAATTATTGAAACGCTCTATGCGTGCGGACTGCGTGTGTCGGAAGCAGTATCGCTTAAAAGATCAATGCTCTATTTTAAAGACAGATTTATACGGGTGACGGGTAAGGGCGATAAGGAGAGGCTTGTGCCGATAGGACGTTCGGCAATAGAACAAATTGACAACTATTTGAAATACGACCGCGTACATATCACCCCAGTAAAAGGTAACGAAGATATAGTCTTTCTAAACAGGCACGGTGCGGCACTTTCACGCGTAATGGTTTTTTTCATTATTAAAAATCTGGTAGATAAAGTTGGTATTCACAAAACAGTGAGTCCTCACACTTTCCGCCACAGTTTTGCAACCCAACTTATAGAACGCGGTGCAGACTTGCGTGCAGTGCAGGATATGCTCGGTCATAAATCAATCACCACAACTGAAATCTACACTCACCTTGACCGCCGCTATCTAAAAAAGACAATTGACTTATTTCACCCTTTAAAGTAAGCGGTGAAGTTGTAGTAAACAAAGCATAACTAATAACTAAAAAATCACTACCTTCGCGTCTTTAACAAAAGCGAGTAAAAATGAGTGCAAAGAACATCCGGAATTTCTGCATTATAGCACATATTGACCACGGCAAAAGTACGCTTGCCGACAGACTGTTAGAGATTACAGGTACTGTCAACGAGCGCGACTTGCAGGCGCAGGTACTTGACGATATGGATTTGGAACGTGAGCGCGGCATAACAATTAAAAGTCATGCAATACAAATGAAGTATAAACACGTGTCCGCTACCGGCAATTCATTTTCAGGCGACTATATCTTAAATCTTATTGATACTCCGGGACACGTTGATTTTTCGTACGAAGTATCACGTTCCATTGCCGCATGTGAGGGTGCGTTGCTTGTTGTTGATGCTACACAGGGCATTCAGGCGCAAACAATATCAAATTTATACCTTGCACTTGAACATGAACTTGAAATTATACCGGTCCTTAATAAAATGGATATGGAAAATGCAATGCCCGAAGAAGTCAAAGATCAGATTGTCGATTTAATCGGTTGCAGGCGTGAGGATATTATTGAGGCAAGCGGACGCACAGGTTTCGGAATAGACAGGATTTTGGAAACAATAGTAGATAAAATACCTGCTCCGAAAGGTGATGAAAATGCCCCATTGCAGGCACTTATCTTTGATTCCGTATTCAATCCTTTCAGAGGTATTATTTCCTATTTTCGTATTTTTAACGGCACGTTAAACAAAGGCGATTTGGTAAAATTTTTTCATACGGGTAAAGAATATAATGCCGATGAAATCGGCGTTCTCGGCTTTAAACCGCAACCGGCA
Source organism: Bacteroidales bacterium (assembly GCA_031257915.1). GTDB lineage: Bacteria > Bacteroidota > Bacteroidia > Bacteroidales > P3 > JAIRNR01. The sequence continues at coordinate 11,557 of JAIRNR010000013.1, read as the reverse complement.
AGCACTTTACAGGCAGGTGATGTAGGTTATATTATTTCGGGAATAAAAACAAGTGCGGAAGTAAAGGTCGGCGATACGATAACACATGTAGAACGCCCGACCGACACCGCTGTTGAAGGCTTTGAGAATGTAAAGCCAATGGTTTTCGCAGGCATATATCCTGTAACTCCGGACGATTACGAAGAATTAAGAGCATCTATTGAAAAACTGCAATTAAACGACGCTTCACTGACATTTGAGCCTGAAAGTTCGGTTGCACTTGGCTTTGGCTTCCGTTGCGGCTTCCTTGGGTTGTTGCACATGGAGATAATTCAGGAGCGGTTGGAGCGTGAATTTAATATGGATGTTATTGCCACAGTACCTAATGTATCATTTAAAGTAACAACAACAAAAGGCGAAGTAAAAGACATTCATAACCCGTCGGGTATGCCGGAGCCAAACTATATTTCGCTGATTGAAGAGCCTTATATCCGTGCACAGATTATTTCAAAAAGCGAGTATGTAGGTGCGATAATGAAACTTTGTATAGACAAACGCGGAATATTAAAAAATCAAGTTTATTTAACATCAGACCGCGCAGAACTTACTTTTGAAATGCCGCTTTCGGAAATAGTTTTTGATTTTTACGACCGCCTGAAAAGTATCTCAAAAGGCTACGCATCATTTGACTATTCACCTGCGGGTTACCGTCCGTCAAAACTCGTAAAACTTGAAATTCTTTTAAACAGTGAAACAGTAGATGCTCTTTCGGCACTTATATATGTTGATAATGCTTATGATTTCGGGCGCAAAATCTGCATAAAACTAAAAGACCTGATACCGCGTCAACAGTTTGATGTAGCAATACAGGCGGCAATCGGCGCAAAAATAATAGCCCGCGAAACCGTAAAGGCAGTGCGCAAAGATGTGACGGCAAAATGTTACGGCGGCGACATAACCCGAAAGCGTAAACTTCTCGAAAAACAGAAAGAGGGTAAGAAAAGAATGAGGCAGGTAGGGCAGGTACAAGTGCCTCAGTCGGCGTTCCTGGCGGTTTTGAAGTTAGACTAACTTCAAAATGTCCCTCAATAAGTGCTGTTTTCCCAAAAAATGTCCCTCAATAAGTGCTATTTTCCCCAAAAAAGTCCCTCAATAAGTGATATTTTTTGTATATTTGCAAAAAAGTATCTGAAAATGCAGGAATTATACACAACCTTTGAGGAGTTATTAAGCAGGACACCTTTGGAATTTAAGAGGTATATATATCTAAACATAGATTGGAGCGACAGAATGTTTGGAATTGTCGGACCTCGCGGAGTTGGCAAAACAATGCTTGTTTTACAGCATATAAAGGAAAATCACAACATTAACGATACTCTTTATGTGTCAATGGACGACATTTATTTCGCCAATCATACTCTTAAAGAACTTGTAGATAAATTTCAAAAAAACGGCGGCAAATACCTTTTTATTGATGAGATACATAAATATCCCGAATGGTCAAGAACATTAAAGAATATTTATGATTTTTATCCGAAAATAAACGTTGTGTTTACAGGTTCTTCGATACTTGATATTCTTAAAGGCACTGCGGATTTAAGCCGCAGAGTGATATTGAAGCATTTGCAGGGACTTTCTTTCAGAGAGTATTTGCAAATGTTTCATAATATAAGCGTTCCCCTGCTGTCTATTAAGGACATTCTTGCCAATAAAGCAAATGAGATTAAATCGGTTATTGACACACCTGTAAAATATTTTAATGATTATTTACAGAATGGATATTATCCGTTTGGAAATATGCAAAACTATAACGAACATCTTAAACAGATTATTGTTCATACTATGGAAACGGATATTCCCTTGTATGCAAATATGAATGTATCAACAGGTAGAAAGTTGCTTAAATTATTGGTGATTATTGCCGACAGCGTTCCCTTTAAGCCGAATTTAACAAAGTTTGCCAAACTTATTGAGGCAAGCAAAAACAGTCTTTCCGATTATCTCTATTTAATTGAAAAAGCAGGAATGATTGCTCAATTAAGAGAAAAGGGAGAGGGTTTGTTAATGCTTGGAAAGGTTGAAAAAATTTATTTGGATAATCCGAATCTCGCGTACTGTTTATCTGAAAAAGAACCCGAAATTGGTAATATCAGGGAAACAGTATTTCTTAATCAAATGAGGGTTAAAAATAAAGTATATCGTTCCGAAAAAGCGGATTTCACAATAAATAATATGACCTTTGAAGTTGGCGGCAAAAGCAAAAATCAAAAGCAAATAGAGGGATTGAAAAAAGCATACATAGTAAAGGACGACATAGAGTACGGCTACAAAAACACCATCCCTCTATGGGCGTTTGGATTAAACTACTGATAATTTTGATATTTATTATCTTTGTCAAAAATCAATGCTAAAATGACAGAAGTAAGAACACGTTTCGCACCCAGTCCTACGGGGTTTATGCACATTGGTAACCTGCGCACGGCACTTTATTGCTACCTTTATGCACGCCATAATAATGGAAAATTCATACTTCGTATTGAAGATACCGACCAGCAGCGGCAAGTGGAAAACGCCGTTGAAGTTATTTACAGCACACTTAAATTAGCAGGATTAAATCACGATGAGGGTCCCGATGTCGGCGGCAACTGCGGTCCGTACATTCAAAGCGAACGCAGGGAAATCTACAAAAAATATGCGCAGGAACTTGTAGATAAAGGTGCGGCATATTACTGTTTTTGCGGCAAAGAACGCCTTGAATCACTAACAGACGATAGCGGTACACGCAAATACGATAAACATTGCCTGCATTTATCGGCATCAGAAATAAAAGAAAAATTATCAAGCGGTATTCCATACGTGATACGTCAAAACGTTCCTTCCGGCGGCACAACAACGTTTAAGGATCATGTTTATGGTGAGATAACGGTAGAAAACAAAGAACTTCACGATAACGTTTTAATAAAGTCGGACGGTCTGCCGACCTACAATTTTGCAAACGTGGTAGATGATCATCTTATGCAAATATCACACGTATTCAGAGGAATGGAATACCTGTCAAGCACACCGAACTACAACCTGCTGTATAACGCTTTCGGCTGGGAAATTCCGCAGTATGTACATCTGCCCCATATAATGAAAGATAAAAGCCGAAAATTAAGCAAGCGGCATGGTGATGCGAACTTTGAGGATTTCTACAATAAAGGATACTTGCCTGAAGCAATTCTGAATTACGTTGCGTTGCTCGGCTGGAACCCGAAGACAGAACAGGAAAAATTTTCGCTCAAAGAGCTTGTAGAACTCTTTGCTATTGAGGGTATCTCTAAAAGTTCGGCGATTTTTGACCCGGTAAAACTGCACTGGTTAAACGGACTTTATATCAAAGAAATTCCCGCGCAGGAATTTCATAAACAAGCACTTCCATATTACGAAAACATAAAAACGCAAGTGGACAAAACGCTGTTAAGTTCGTTGCTGCAAAGCCGTATCGGTGCATTTTCGGACATCCCCGAAAAAATTGCTTTTATTGATAATTTTGATAATTTTGATTTATCATACTTTGAAAATAAAGATGCAAAAACAACGCTTGAAATGGCGCGGCAAGTACTGCCTGCGGTATTAAAAGCGTTGAAAGAGCAGCAGGAATGGACAAATGAAGCAATATTTGCAACGTATAATGCCATGACGGAAACGCTTGAATTAAAGAAAAAACAACTGTTATGGATTATCCGTATTGCTCTCACAGGGGCTTTGTCAACTCCTTGCGGTGCTTCGGAAATGTGTGTTTTGATAGGGCGTGAATTAACATTACAACGGTTACAAAAAGTACTTGAAAATTTGCAAAATTAAGCCAAAATTCCTATCTTTGCACCCCCTGAATGACGGCCCATTCGTCTATCGGCTAGGACATAAGATTCTCATTCTTAAAAGAGGAGTTCGATTCTCCTATGGGCTACCCAATTGCAATTTCGCTATTTTTCAAAACAATTGAAAAGTAGCGTTTTTCTTTTATAAATGCAATGATAACAAGGATTTTCACGCTTTTTATTTGTTTCATTAGATTTCATTTAGTTTCATCAGATTTCAAATAAGTCGGCAAAAATTCGGCAAAAATATCTATCTTTGTTTGCACATTCAAACTCAAATGGCAACAATCTATTTATCATTATCAAGTAAAAAATCGAACATATCTCGAGAACAAGAAGTGCTACTTCGTTTTGTTCATGGTCAAATAGATCAGCGTGCTAAAACCAACGTTTTCACCCCAAAAGAATATTTTGATAAACAAAATTTAAAAATCATTGTTCCAACTTTTAGAGTAATAAGCCCTGACCGGAAAATCCTGCAGATGCGTTTAATTGAGCAGAATGAAAAATTGTCACGGCTAATACAACATATTCATAAATCTTTTACTGAGGTTGACAGAAGTAGTATAGCCGAAAATTGGTTGAAAAATTTAGTAAATAAATATAACTTTCCTGAAAGGCAACATATATCAGAAGCAAAGACCTTTTTTTCTGTTTTTGAAGATTTTACGCAGAAACATCAAATGTCCAAAGTCAGAAAGAGAGATTTTGGTGTTATTATTCGTGCTTGGCAACGCTATGAATATTACACACAGATAAAAACAAATAATCCTAAATTTGTTATAACCCTTGAAAATATTACCGCAGAGACATTGTATGATTGGTCGAATTTTTTAAAGCAAGAGGCAAAAATTTATTCCGAATATCCCAATATTTACGAACGATTTCCTGAAAAGAAAAAACTTCGTATCACGCACGGCAGAGGGCAAAATACGATTAGTGGCATGCTTGGACGTTTTCGTGCGTTTTACAGGTGGGCAAAAAAAACAGAAAAAACAAAAAACAATCCTTTTGAAAAATATATGATAGAGCCACCGGTGTATGGAACACCCTACTATATCACCATAGATGAAAGAAATCACCTATATCGCATGGATTTGTCTAACAATCCGAAATTGGCAATACAGCGCGATATTTTTGTTTTTCACTGCGTTATCGGTTGTCGCGTTTCAGACCTGTATCAACTGACAAAGGATAACATTATAGATAATGCAATTGAATACATTCAACAAAAAGGCAAGGAAAAGCGTCCGGCGACTATTAGAGTTCCACTAAACATTATCGCACAAAACATTCTTGATAAGTACAAAAACTATGAAGGTAAAACACTATTCCCATTTATTTCCCAACCAAAGTACAATAAATCTATTAAAGAAATATTTAGCATAGCAGGTTTAACTCGTTATGTCATAGTTCAAGACACACTCACAAGAGATTCGGTGGCAAAACCACTGAATGAAATTGCCTCATCACATCTTGCGCGGCGTACTTTCATCGGGAATCTTTATAAAAAAGTGAAAGATCCCAATCTAATCGGTTCGCTAAGCGGGCATATTGAGGGCAGTCAGGCGTTTAATCGTTATCGCGCTATTGACGATAACATTAAAATTGAATTAACAAAAATGCTGGAATAGTATAAAGACAAAGGAACAAATAATTTAAAATATATAACGATGAAAGAAAAAAAGAACGTTGCCCCCAAACCCAAAAGGAGGACAGAAAAAAAAGAGAGAAAAAAATTAAGAACTGATGACAGGATGGACTTTTCGTTGGGTTTTTTTCAGCGACTTGAACAATGCCTTGAGATTCATAATGATAAGTTAACACCGTTAGCGCACCAACTTGGGTTGTCGGGTCTTTATTTTGTTAATGCAAAACGTAGTCGTTCGGTTATTGGATTAGACGTTTTTGCGATGATATTAGACATGTATCCTGAAATAAATCCCGACTGGTTAATGTCGGGCAAAGGACTTATGTATCGTGGTGGCGTTGACGACAATAACCAAATTCTTAATTTGTTAAAAAATGGCAATAATCGTAACAATACAATTGCTGCTGTAGAAAAAATTGAAAAAATCGAAAAAATCACAAAAGAAGTAAAAGCACTTCTTAATCTTAAGAATGATCACAATGAATAAAGATTTTGTTGTATTTATCTTAAAATTATCAGATAATTCATAAGTGACTAATATTTGTTGTTCTAATTCCGCATTAAAGTCCGCTGTGCTACTGTACATTATACGGATCACGTGGCGTTACTCTTTGTGCATGTAAAATAAGGTTAACACCATATTTCGCACATTTATATTTTATTTTATTTATTAGTCCGTAATATGTCCAATTACGGAGTAAGAATTCATTTTCCTTTATTTCGTTGTCTCGTGGCGTGTCCTTAAGGATGAGGTTGCCACATCTATTTTTGACAGCTAAGTCGATGAGCATACGACTGTATTGGTGTATTTTTGTATTTATATAGTTTTTTTCTACGTTGTGCCATTCGTCAAGTTTTTGCATTTTCCGTTTTCGTCCTTTACCGCCGACATTATATTTAGAGTTAATTTGACATCTACGTATTGCCCCTTGTATTTGCAGGCGTCGGTGCAAGTATTCATCTTTTGTCCCTATTTTGATTTGTTTGTTTTCTATAAAGGCTATAATAGGTGTTTCAATGTCCAAGCGGGCAAATATACTTTTATCTTTATCTAATTCAACATTTTCCTGTGGAAAAGATATGGTGAGATAAAGAAACATCTTTTTCTTTTTGTCATCTATTTGTAACGAACTTGAACATATTTTGTAAGGGTTGTTGTCATCTATACATCGTTCAATAATAACCTTATTGTTGCTATGGTCTCGACCTAAAGCGACAGAAAATGGAATACCGAACAAAACAAAGTTAAACTTTTTACTTTCTTCTATCCAATGGATGTTAGCAACAGCTTTAGCTGAAAATGGTATTGGTATGTTGTTTTTATACGAACTAATGGATTTTTTGCCGGTATACAGGTCTTTGCGTGTCTCTTTGTAAGTATTAACTATTAGCTGGTTAAGGCATGAGTAGATGTCAGCAGGGACGTGTCCTTTCATGACGTCAGATAATATGCGATATGTTGTATTTTGTTCGCTCATTCCTTTTTTTTCTTGCAAAATATCCTTAACATAAAACTTTTCTTTAATCTCGTCTTTAAGATAGACGAATTCTCGAATGTTATCTTGTGTGAATTTATGTGCTATGATAATGTTCGCACCTTTGCGGACTAAGTCGCGCCATTGGTAAATAGTATGAATAAAATTTTTTTTCAGTTCTTTATCAGGTTCATTGACATAAACCTGAATTTTACGTGTGATGATAATGTTTTTCATATGTTTTATTTTTTCGTTATTTCAAAATGTAAAAAAATTTCATAAACAAACACATAAGGTTTCAAATTTGGAATGCTATTATTACCGGTACAGTCTTTCAAATCTGAAATGTTACATATATCTATTCTTGCATAATTATTATATTTTCCGGGTTTATATTTTATTAAACCGTTGCTTTTTAGTGCGTTCATATAACGCCAATAAGTGACGGTGCTCATGCCAAACCATTTGCAGACATCTTTTTGTTTGATGATTCTATTCCGAGCGTGATATTTCCACAGATAAATGTATAATTCTAACATTTTATGATTCTAATGTTGCTAGCCAATCAGAAAGCAGATTTTCAAGTTTTGCTTGTTTTTCTTCGAGTTTGCGATAAGCCTTTTTAAGTTGCTCATCTGTATACAATTTTCAAACGAAATATAAACGTATTCTTCAATTTTTAAGTCTTTCATTGCTGTATCTGATGCATCTTCGTACTCCTTGTAATTGTCCATTGTTTTAGTTCTTTACTTTCCATAATAATTTAGTCTATAACAACGTATGAACTATCATTATGAAGATAAACAAAGCGAAAGCTATAATTATGTAATTTATCCACGATTACCGTGTCGCCTTCCTCAAACAGAGTGTATTCACGGCTGGTTACCGTAATTATATCTTTCTTCTGTGTTTCGATGGAACTAAGAACAAGATGATATTCATTGCGGGTCCCTCCTCCGGAAAAAAAACCTTTGCCTGACCATAAAAGTCCAATGCCGTTAGATTTCTTTTCAATCATTTCTTTCTTTTTAATGACAAATTTTTCACTTTTTTCAAGTGTAAATTCTTTTTCGATTGCGATTGGCTTTCTTGTAGCGATATAGCCCACAATGGTCATAATAGTCGTAGCAATAATTAGAGATAATATTGATTTTTTCATATGAATAAATTTTTAATTGTTTATTATTTTGTTTTTGTCATCATACCTTTGATTTTCATGGCAATTCGTAAGTGGCTAAAAGCCCCTACGTAAAGGTGGTACAACCCACCCAATTTTTATATATCATAATCATACTTTCATTTTCGAGGCATTGCATTTCATTTATACAGCGAACAATAGTAATTGTTGATTTGTATTTTTTTCAGTTTTTTCGTTGTACTTTCTTTCGTTTTCGCCCATATTTCGTGCGGGCTTTATTTTTCGGAATCGTTTGGATCTTGGAACGAATTTTTGTGCCTCGCAGAATTGCGAAAACTCCATATAGCCGCCCTCATCCAAAATCATTCCAAACTCCTCCAACACAAACGTACCGCGAGGCGTCCTAAAATTAACGATATCGGGTACTTCCTCCATCACAAATGTTCTTGGATTAAGTTCTACTATCATACGAGCATACTCAAATATTAGTTCATTGCGTGGGTCGTTAATATCCTGTTTCCCTATCCTTGAGTATCCCTGACACGGCGGACCGCCCATAACACAGTCTAATTCTCCACGCTTCATGCCAATCTTCCCTAAAACAAATTCGCCTGTAAGGTTTTTTATATCTGCGATAAATATGTTTTTCACGGGGGGATAAACATTTCCAGAAAGTTCCTGAGATAAAATCCACCCTGTTCCGGGCAATGTCGGAAATTCTAATATTTGACTTTTGTGAAATATGTCGCACTGTTTAAAATATTCGTGTTTTTGTTCTTTGGGAAATATTACTTTTTTCAGATAAGTATCAAATTCATTTTTCCGCTTGCCATCGTCAAAATATATTGACAGCGGCTGTTTCGACAGATTCACGCAGTAGGTTAATATAGGGTCAAATGCGATTTCATTCATTCCTACAACCTCGTATCCCGCCTGAATAAAACCTAAACTAAACCCTCCGCATCCCGCGAAAAAATCAAATGCACGAGGCTTCCTTGTAGATTTTGGAAGTATCAATCCACTAAGACTCTCGTAGTATCCATTAGGGTTAATAAGCATAATTTTTGTTATATTATATTCGTTATTTCTGATACTGGGCGATTGATTGACATGATTGACAGTATATAATAGTTTAATTTCATTTTTCTATTCTTTAAAATCTACTTTTGACAAATGCCAAAAATTTGCGATACTGTTAAATGCAACAACAAATAGAGCAACACATAAAGTATATCTGTTCAATAGTTCTATATAAAGTTTTTGCTTTCATTTTCATATTTTTTATTTATTGTTAAAAAATTTTTCATAGTAAAACCTAACAGGTTTCTTACTAATGCAAAATCCGCCGATACGGTGGAGTATTCTTAAATTTTGTGTCCTTAATAATTGTTTTTTACTTTTTTCTAACCACTCCCTAAAAATCTCAATATTAAGGGTCGCTTTATAACGATTACATTCAGTGCAAGAAGGCATGAGATTGTCAAGATCATCATTACCGCCTTTCATTTTCGGAATAAAATGATCAATTTGAAACTTGTCAAAATTGATCTCTGTCCCACAATAAGCACAGCGTCCACCAAACTTGTTAAATATTGTTTTTCTTGTTTCTTTTTTCATTTCTTTTCTTCACATTTAAAGTGCATAGATATTTTTGTTGTGCGCCTTCAATGGCGTCCCGGATTGTATCTGCATGGTAGAAACAATTGTTATATTTTCCAATAAAACAATCTTTTACCGACATATCCTGAATATCAATAACACCTGCTCTGGCTACGTTATTATGAATGGAATAAATATGACAAGGTATATTATCTATGTAATAAACTCGTTTTCCAAGAAAGGTATGTAACCCTGCTTTCTTGTCGGTTTTATTGCCAAGAATGTAAAAATCATCATGATTATTACTGTTAATATAACCCGTACCATCTTCGTGTCTGCATCCGCCGCCAATACCATCATTGCCATAGCCATCACCATCACCATTTCCGTCGCCATAGCCATTGCCACAGCCACCGCTGCCATTGCCACCACCGTCGCCGTCACCGCTACTGTTGCCGCTACCGCTACCGTCTCCATAGCCATAGCCGCTACCGTCACTGTTACCACAGCCGCTACCGTCACTGTCGCCGCAGCCGCTACCGTCACTGTTGCCACAGCCGTCACTGTCTAACCACCTAATTACTTCTATTTTTTCCACTCTTTCACTGATTTGATGTTTTTTGTGGCAGTGGGAGTACACGGCAACACCTCTATTATCTGGGGCAAGTAAACACCTTCGGAATCAATAATTGTAACTGCAAATTTGCACTCGTCTGGATTTTTTGTTCCGTCCACCGCTAATTGAGACAATGAACACGCACCCGCCCAATACCATAATCTTCTTGCATTGGTAACAATTGCTATTGTTCCCTTTAAATATTTAATGTTGCCGAACCAAACGCCGGCGGAATACGTACGAAAAATGTAGTATTTTTCATTCTTTTTTATTATGTTATTTTTTTTCATAATATTAATTTTTTTATTGTTTTTTTTAATTTAGTAAGAGTAAGCTTGTATCCTTTCTTCTTTATTCATTTGTTGTTTTTTTTACCTCATCATCTTCAAAAAATTTTTTGACATCGGACATTCTGTAGCGTGTTTTACCGCCAACTTTAGTAGTTTTAAGAATACCGCTTTTGTTCCAACGCCATAAAGTTGTTTTGTCAACATTTAGAATTTTGGCAACGTGTTCCGGTGTTGGGTAGGTTTCAGTGTTTGCTTTGGTGATAAGCTGTTCAAGATCTTTGCGTGTCTCGGAAATACACGCCCGAAACCCGTCAACTAAATCACCCGCTTTAATGGTTATATTTATGTCAGGAAATTTTTCAGCTAATTGAATTATATCTACGTTTGTTTTCATTATTTATTTTATTTATATTGATGATAAGCATTCAGTATAGAAAACTCCTAATTCGTCATGTAATCGTTTTTCCGCAATTCTAATGTATTTTTCGTTCAATTCCATTCCGACGAAGTTTCTATTTAGTTTAGAAGCGACAATCGCTGTTGTTCCGGCACCCATGAATGGATCTAATACTATGCCATTTGGCGGACAGCCCGCCTTGACACAGTCAACAATTATCTCCTGCGGAAAAACAGCAAAGTGAGAGCCTTTGTATCGGCATGTGCTTACTTTCCACACGCTACGCTTGTTGCAAACATAACGACCGTCCTTATATCTCCACCTCTCGTGTCCGCGAGCGGCGAATGTTTGTTGTTGTGAATACTTGCGACTGTCTTTCATCTTTGTGTCTTTGCGTCCGTCATAAGCCGCAGACTCCATTATTGCCTCATAGTCGTAGTAATATTTCCGCGATTTAGAGAATAAAAAGATATATTCGTGAGCTTTGGTACAGCGGTCTTTTACGCTCTCCGGCATTGAATTTGGCTTATGCCATATAATATCTTGACG
>JAIRNR010000003.1 GCA_031257915.1 Bacteroidales bacterium | reverse complement strand
TCTATCGAATAATCATTGGTTTGGTGTTGAATTTCGGAAATACTTATTCCATTATTACGAATACTGTATATATTGTATAACGAACTGGAATGAAAAAAAACACAATTGTTAATAACTTTTTTTACAAAAACACAATCCCCAATAACGTTGCATACCCAGACTTCGCACCGTGCTTCGCTCAAAGGGCATTCTTACAGGCGATCCTTTACCACGTGCATCTGTGGCTAATTCGTCTATATGGAAGTTGAAAAATTTCATGTACATTTCCCCTGTATTTTTTCCGAAAATTTATCCGCCTGTGTATAAATTGAAAAGTTTCATGTATATTTACAATACAAAAAAAACAAAAAATGCAAGCCATAACTTCTCATCCGGTATTACCAATTCAAAAAGACAACTACACTTTTTTTACTTTTGAGGGGAAACAGATTAAAGCCCAAAAAGAACTCTCAATAGCAACCGCCCTTCACAGAGCAGGTTTTAACGTTCATTCGCACAGTTTAACAGGACGTAACCGCTCTCTTTCGTGCGGTATAGGAAAATGCGGAGCATGTGAAATGCTTGTGGACGGTGTCGTAAAAAGAATCTGTATCACCCCTGCTGCCGAAGTAAAGGAAGTAAAAATAATTGAAAACTTATCAAAGCCTGCAATACCGAAAAGTACAAAAGACGTAGAAAATTTATCGTTAAAAAAAGACATCAAAACACTATACACACGCGTTTGTATTACAGGTGCAGGTCCCGCAGGTCTTGCTGCAAGAGAGGAACTGAACAGTCATAAAATAGAAAATATTGTTATTGACGCAAATGAAAAAACAGGCGGGCAGTTTTTAATGCAAACGCACGCCTTTTTCTTTTTTGAACAAAAAAAACGTTTCGGCGGTATGCGCGGATTTGATATTGCCGATTCGCTCGTTGGGGACAACAAAGACGGAATACTTTTAAACTGCACTGTTTGGGATATTCTTTCGGACAAAAAAGTAGCCGTAAAAAATCTTTTAACAAATGAAATTTTCTATGTTTCGTGCGAATATCTTATAGTAGCAACAGGAGCAATTCCATTTATGCCCGCATTTAAAAACGATGATTTACCCGGTGTTTACACAGCAGCCGTTTTTCAAAAAATGATGAATAGCGAATACACCCTTATCGGAAAAAATATTCTTACGGTCGGGGCGGGCAATATAGGTTATCTCACCTCTTATCAAGCCATTCAAGCAGGTGCGGAAATAAAAGCAATCATAGAAGCAATGCCTCACAGCGGCGGCTTTCCTGTTCAAGAGAACCGCATAAAACGGCTCGGCGTTCCGATAATCACTTCAACAATTCTTTTGGAAGCAATTCCGAATAATGATAACACAGGTATAACAGGTGCAGTAGTAGCAAGGGCAGAAAATTTTATGCCTGTAAAAAATACGGAGAAAATAATTGACGGTATTGATATGATAAATATATGCACCGGACTTCTGCCCGACAACAGTTTGCTTTCAAAGGGAAAAATTGTTTTCGGTCAGCATTGTTTCGGTGCGGGAGATGCCGTTAGAATCGGAGAGGGAACGAGTGCTGTTCTGCGCGGAAAGCAGTGTGCCATGGAGATTATACAGGCTCTTGGCATCGGTTCCGCAAACAGCGCGGAATACAGAGATTATCTTGAAGTAAGCAAAAAATATATTGAATCGCAACAACATCCTGTACGGATAAAAGATGCGGCAACATTGCCCGACAGTGAGCGGCAGTACCTGAAACCGTTTGTTGTTGCCGATTGTCTTTACGGCTTCGCATGCAATCCATGCACATTTGTCTGTCCGAATGGTGCGATAAGCAAAGTATCTACAAGCAGTGTTCCTGAAATAAATTACGAAAAATGCACAGGGTGCATGGCTTGCGTTACAAAATGCCCAGGTCTTGCAATTTTTGGCTACGATATAAACAGGAAAAAAATATATTTTCCCGCAGAATATTTTCTTGAAGCAAAAACAGAAATTGCGCTTTTGGACAGCAGTGGAAACAAAGTCGGAAAAGGCATTATCAACAAAATAATAACCAATAAAAATAAAACCAATCTTGTTATCGTAGATGTTGAAAAAACAGATACGGAACTAACGCTTATAAGAGGATTTTTAAAGAAAGATATTGCCATAGACAACCCGCCGCAGTTATGGCACTCCGAAATTGATTATCACGATGAGCCGCGCGATTTTTTTCTGTGTCACTGTGATGATGTAAAACTGTCTGAAATATTAGAGCAGATAGGCGGCCGTACCGTTATTTCTATTGAGGAAATAAAACATCTTACACATCTTGGCATGGGCGTATGCAGAGGGAAACGCTGCATACCGAGACTTCGCACTGTGCTTCGCTCAAAGGGCATTACTCTTACAGGCGATCCTTTACCGCGTGCACCTATGGCTAATTCGATTTTGCTCAAAGAATTGGCAAATACGGATATGGCAACATTACACTATATCTTTCCGAAAATTTCAAAAACATATTCATCCCCTGTTTTTATTGCAGGAGGAGGTATGGGCGGCACTTCTCTTTTCAGATATATGGCGGAAAAAGGATTTAATCCCATTATGGCAAACCACGGCAGAGGCTCATCATGGCGCAATATTTCCGGCGGACGTACCGCATTTTCCGTTCCCGAATTAGCGGAAATTGCAAGCAAAAATCACGAGATTTTCAGGGAACTTGAAAAAGAACATTCTATAGACTATCATCCCATTCGTTACATTACTTTTGCTCATAACGGAGAAATGTTAAATAATCTTGAAAAAGCAACTCTCTGGTCAAAGGCAAGAATAATAGACAAAACCGGCTTTGTGAGCAATATATCTCCATATATTAACAGGAATAATCCGAATTACATTGCGGCACAGATAACAGACGACTGCTGGCAGGCATCTCCGGGTAAAACGGTAGATTTGCTCAGATATAAAGGACTCAAATACGGCGGTACGATTTTTGAAAATACGGAAGTTATTGCGGTAGAAAAATCCGACAGTAACATAAATGTTTTTCTAAAAAATGCAAATGGTGAATTTATAAAAGTTGTGTGCAGTCATTTTGTAAATTCTCTCGGCAGCGAAGCGGAAAAGTTTGCCCGAATGTTTGGTCTGGAAACAGGACTTTATCCTGTAAAACATCAGGCATTTATTACGCGGAGATTGCCGTTTTTGGGGATAAACGGACATTCTCTCGACATGCTTATAGACCGCCGTGAGAAAGACGGATTCAGTGCTTTTTACGGTCAGCAGTTACAAACAACAGGACAACTTATTTTATGTGCTTCTCCCGCCGTTGATACTCTTGAAACAGGGCAACCGCTCAGCACTAACTCGCAGGATTTTTTACGCTACGTGGCAACTTCGCTTCTCGAATGGTTTCCTCATTTGAGCAGCGAAAGTTTTCAAGCAACCTGGGCTGGTTACTACGTGGAACCACGCTATATAATAGACCCCGTATCAGGCATTTTCGCAGGACTTCGGGGGCATGGCTTTATGCTTTCAATGTACCTGGCAAAATTATACACGGAAGCATTGGCAGGCGGACAAGTCCCCTCCTACTTCGCCCGTCTGTCGCTAAACGGCGACGCTTTGGAAGAAAAATCGTTCAGGTAATATTAATGTGTTGCCCCTGATTCGCAACATTAAAAACCAATAAATAAAAAAATATCCGTAAATTTGTTTGTCGTTATATATATTAATTTTGGCAAAAAAAGAACTTTATATTATTGCTGGTTGTAATGGTGCAGGAAAAACCACATCAGCACTCACTATACTGCCTGAGATTTTTAATTTCACGGAATTTATAAATGCGGACGAAATCGCAAAAGGGTTGTCACCTTTAACACCCGATGACTCTACTATTGAAGCGGGCAAGATTCTGCTTAGTAAAGTAGATGAGTTTATTTTGCAAGGCAAGTCTTTTGCTTTTGAAACAACACTGTCGGGCAGACTGTACGCCGATAAATTTGTTGATGCAAAGAAAAAAGGGTATAAAATTTCTCTGCTGTTCTTTTGGCTGCCCGATGTTGAAATAGCGTACGAGAGAGTAAAATACAGAGTACTGTCGGGCGGACATAACATAGATCCTGACATTATAGAACGCAGATATTACAGAGGTATTGAAAATTTATTCGGGTTATATTTTGATATTGCCGACCATATTGTTATCTTTGACAATTCAACTATTCCTCCTGAAATAATTTTTGTGAAAAACAAGGATATAAATGTGCTTGATGCAAAAAAATATAAACATCTCAAAAATTCTATAAAAAACAGATGAGCAAGAAAGAAAAGAAAACTTTACCGAGGTTCGCCCAGAAAATTCAGCGCGGCGTTCATCTCGCTTTCAAAAAAATGCTTATACAGAAAGTAAAAACAGGCGACAAAGTAGTTCTTATGCAGGACGGAAAAATAGCACACTTAAATCCCGAAGATGTGCTGCTGAAAGTGTAAATCTCCACAATGCCGACATACGAGGAAGTTATAGAAAAAATGTTTGCGGCACTTCCAATGTTTCAAAGGATTGGCGGGGCTGCTTACAGAGCCGATTTATCCGGCATAATTCAATTGACGGATATACTCAAACAACCGCAGAAACGTTTCAAAAGTGTCCATATAGCGGGTACGAACGGCAAAGGTTCGGTATCGCATACATTATCTGCAATTTTGCAGGCAGCGGGATATAAAACAGGACTTTATACATCACCTCATCTTAAAGATTTCAGAGAGCGCATTCGCATTAACGGACAAATGATACCGCAAAAAGAGGTGATTCGGTTTTATGAAAACATTACGGTAGAACATCTGCAGCCGTCATTCTTTGAAATGACAACAGCACTTGCTTTTAATTTCTTTGCAGAAGAAAAAGTAGATATTGCCGTTATAGAAACAGGTATGGGAGGACGGCTCGACAGCACGAATTTAATTACACCCGAACTTTCCATAATAACGAATATTTCACTTGACCATACACAGTTTTTGGGAACAACTCTCGAAGCCATTGCAGAGGAAAAAGCAGGAATTATTAAGTATGGAGTGCCTGTTGCAGCGGGCGAAACGCAGAAAGAAACGGAGCAGATATTTATACGGAAAGCAATTGAGAAGAACGCATCAATTGTTTTTTCAGATAAGGAATATAAGGTTGAACGGATTGATAATAATCATTTCAATATTTTACGAAATGGAAAAATCCATATTCAGGATATTACAACCGATATTTCCGTAACATCTTACCAGTTAAAAAATTTCGCAACTATTTTTTGCGCGGCGGAATTACTGTCGGAAAAATTCAAACAGATAAACGAACAGGCTATCAGAGACGGCTTTGCAAGCATTGTTAAAACAACGGGATTTCAGGGACGCTGGCAAAAAATTGCAGAGAAACCGCTTACAATTGCCGATACGGGACATAATGAGGGTGGTATTAAATTAACACTTGAACAGATTGCGGCAACGCCGCATAAGAATTTACACGTCGTTTGGGGTATGGTTGGCGATAAGGATATAACACGTATCCTTGACCTGCTGCCCGAATCGGCACAGTATTATTTCTGTTGTCCCCCGTTGCCGCGCGGATTGAATGAACATCAACTGCGGGAAAAAGCGTCCGAATATAGATTAAAAGGGCAGGCGTATCCGAGCGTACGGCAGGCTCTTGAAGCCGCAAACCGAGCCGCCGCAGGTGATGATCTGATTTATGTCGGCGGCAGTAACTTTGTTGTTGCTGAGGTTTTGTGATGGTCTTTGTTTTATGGTTCCACACTACTGAGTGAAGCAGGGCTAAGCATTTAAACAAGTTTTTATAAACACGTAATAATCAATAATTTATGAATTTAAATGCGTTTGCCCTTTATTAAAGTAACAGAACTCAGAAAGCAGTGGTTTCAATTCGGAACGACAACCTGTGAAAAGGAGTAATACCGTGCTTTCGGATGGCGGCGTAGTGAGCAGAAACAGGATAAGCGCGGTTAGTATTCCAACCGTACACCGGATAGGCTCGGTGCAGTAAATCCATATAAGCGTCCCGATATGTTTTAGCGAGAATTGATGCAGCGGCTATACTCATAAATTTACCATCGCCCTTTACTATAGTGCTGAAAGGCACTTGCCGTTCCGTATCTGTCTGTTCAAAAATATCACTGTTCCGTTCTTTTAAAAATTTTGTTTTAAGAAATACTTCCGGCGAAGCGGTCGGATAAGGCTTGAACTTATTACCATCAACAATAATATAATTCGGACGCACCGAAAGTCCGTCAAGTGCGCGGTGCATGGCAAGAATTGAAGCGTTTAAAATATTGTATTTGTCTATTTCCTCATTTGTGCAAAACGCAACGGAAAAGGCGACAGAGTCGCGCTCTATCTGCTCACGCAATATATTACGCCTGTTTTCCGAAAGTTTTTTTGAATCGTCAAGAAGTGCGTTGGAATAATCGGGTGGAAAAATCACAGCCGCCGCAAATACCGGACCTGCAAGCGGTCCGCGCCCCGCCTCGTCGCAACCGGCTTCATTTATTGAAGTATGGAAGTGTGATTTTAACATAAAACGGAAATTATATCCTAACAGTCTGCCCTGCTGAACGGCATAGTCATACAGCGGCACCCGCCGCCCCCGCGCACGAGTTCCGAACTTTCTATCGTAATAATGGCTTTTTCTTTTGAATTTTCCATATCAAGAAATTGCTTGCCCGACAGAATTTCATCGGCGGAAACAATGCGGTAGCCCGCCTTATCAAGTTGGCTGACAGTATATTCATTACGCTCGTAGCCCATTACCTTACCGTTTGCAAGTGCGAAAAAATTACAACCGCTGTACCATTGTTCGCGCTGCTGGTACCGCTCATTCGTGCCGCCGCAAAGCAGAGGCTTGTAATCTTTGCCGATTTTATGCAGTGCTGCAATAATATCATGCTGCAAAGTAGATGTGATTTTACCGTTTCTAACTTCTATCAGACGTGTGGCGTATTTTTCATCTTTTAAGATAAGCGGCTCATAAACCATACACTCGCTGTCGCTTAAAAAGGTAAACACCATATCAAGATGAATAAAAGATGCTATTTTAAGAGGCAGTTCCTGCGTTATGATATAAAAATTTTTAGACGTTTTTTTCTTCTCGTCAATAAAAGCAAGTACGCCTTTGTCGTTAGTGCGTGACCCCTGACCGATAAGAAAAACATTTTCGCTTTCAACAAGAAAGTCGCCGCCCTCTAATTTTTGTTGATTGTTTTTCCACGAAATAACGGATCTTTTATGTGTAGCGGGAATATCCGTCCAGGGATACGCAAATGCTTCCGATTGCGTGAATATGGGATGAAATTTAAAAACAGTTTCAGCGAGAAGTGCCTCTGCAAAACGTACCGACGATGCCATTGCAGTAGGAACTGCTTTACCGTTAAAGCAAACAGCCCAGTCGCGCGTGAAATAGAGATTGTAAAGCGGAGTAACACCCCACGCATCAAAACCTTCTATTATATGCTTGATAAAATTCTCATCACTTTCTTTTTTCAGCGTTGCGGAAATTTTTGTTTTTGTCTTATTCTCTATCTCGGAAGTGAGAAATTTACGTGCATTCAAATTATCATTAACATTCTCATTATCCCGAAATGCCTGCAACAGAAGTTGCTCAATATAAAAAACCGAAGTATATTTTTTGAGAATGTTTTCAAACTGCGTATATTCACGGTTAGCGATACGGCTGTTAAGAATATCGTCAAATAATGCTTTATCAAGCATATCGGGGGTCATTTGTTCTATTTCAAGACCTGGGCGGTGAATTATAACACCCTGTAATTTGCCTGTTTCCGAATTAAGGTTAGTAGCGGGATAGGAAGAAATCATAAATTGAGTTTTGCTATTGTAACAAATTTAGCAAAAATTAAAATTAAAATGAAAACATAACCTTTAACTGTGCCATATTAACAATATCATCTATACCGTTCTTTTTGACAAACGCAATATTGTACTCCGCCATAAATCCGATATACTTATTTATAAAATAGCTAAGACCGGCAGTTCCGACATGTGCAGATCCCCCGATATTAAGGTCGGTATATGAATATCTTGCAACAGCCTCAAGAGAATGTTTGCCCGAAGGTCCGCCTGTAACACTTGCTTTTTCGTTATATTCATAATCATTTTCGCCATTGTTGCTCAGTATGATAAATCCCGATTCAACATATCCCCCGCTGTACAACTCAAAAGGATTGCGGTCTTTAACATATCTTAAAATATATTCACCGCGGACAAAAAAACGATTTATTCTAAAAAGAAATTCAAACGTTCCTTCGCTTGCGCTTTCAACATCGTCGTCTGTAATATTCAAAAAACCGTTATTTTCATCAACACGTGTTTCAAGAGAAGCGGCCGACCTGAATGAAACGGAATCATCAAGCATCTTTCTATAACGCGCAGAAACGCCGAAATGCAAAGTTGTTTTTTCCGTATTTAATGCTTTATAGACGAAACGTCCGCTTGCAATAACACCTCTGCTGTCGTCCTTACGGTGATACGGCTTTTCGGAAAAAATGCCCTGCTCAAAAAATATATGCTTGCTTTTAAATTTGTATGCCACTCCAAGGTGCCTTTGCGTGGAAAAAGCAAGTACCGCCGCGGGACGAGTGATAAAGCGATAATTGAAAGAGCTGGTGTTATAGCTCATGGAAGCAATATTTGAAAAGTATCCGACTTTTATATTGTGCTTAATATTGTTGATTTCGTTACTGCCATATTGAAAGTAAACGTCTTTTTGCGAAAATGATCCATTTGAAAAATTAGCATCATAATAGAAATAATAATTACCGTATGTTAATGAAGTACGAAGACGTGCGTCGGAAATGGCGGCACCCGACCTCAAATTCGGATTGTCGTAAAATGCTGCCTCTGCCATAAAACGCGCACCGACAGTCCATTTTATATTGTCGCCCCACTCCCTTTTCAGAGCAACTAAACTTGGGTCGTTATCGTCACTTTGAGAAAAAGCAATAGAAGAAATCAGTATAAATAATAATGCTAAAAAAGGATGCTTCATAGTTAATTACTTTTACATGGCAAATTATTCTTTTGCAGGTAAATTTGCTGCCCTTACCATAAAATAATTTGTAGAGGCATTGCGCTCTAACAGGCGGTAAAATCCGCAATTGCCCCATGAAGCAGGAACGTCCTTTATTTCCATATCCTCTTCGGTGTCGTTACTTATGTACGGAGATATAAGGGTATGCCAAAGCGTGATACGCTGTATTGATTTATCAACATGAAAATAATCATTTGCCGAATTGCAAAGTTCATGGAGATACGAAATGTAAAGTGCGCGGTATTCGGGAATTTCAATGATTTTTTTTACAAGTTGATGTTGCGGACTACCCCAGTTGAGCAAATCATGCGTGCCTGAATTATTAAGTATAAGCGATGTTCCGAGAGTATTGTCGTAATCGTAAGGTATAAAATAAAATTTTCCATAACCGTCGCCACCGCTACCCTGCGGACTGCCGGCAAAATAAAAATAGAAATTATTTTTATTTACCCAGTAATCATCCCACATTCCGCAAATAACATTAACGGCATACGTTTTTAAAAATAACGGAACATCCATCTTTGCCTCAATCCATTTTTTAAAACTTTCGCCTGTTTTACCGTTAAGTTTCAGAATAAAATCAACAAGTTCATCTTTTGCGTTCTCTAACAGGTCCTCATTTGTTTTAAGGTCGTAAACGGGGGTGATTGTATGTTCAAGGGTAATATCCTCAAGTCCCATTTGCGAACGGTCGCTGCTTGCGAAGTCCGCACCATACGACGCTTTCCATAAATTGCCGTCTTTATCGGGATACATTCCGTCAGACAGACGGCGTTTGACATATTCTTTGTCCACAGGCTCAACCATTTCGTAAACTCCGTAATATGCGGGTGCGGCATCTTCCTTTATTTTTATGTATAAACGGCAATAG
This sequence comes from Bacteroidales bacterium, assembly GCA_031257915.1. Classification (GTDB taxonomy): domain Bacteria; phylum Bacteroidota; class Bacteroidia; order Bacteroidales; family P3; genus JAIRNR01. The sequence goes on along the minus strand of JAIRNR010000003.1, from coordinate 75,387 downwards.
CTCGACATAGGAGCAGTCCATACTCCAAAGCGGCGGAACAGTTCGTAGCAATAGAGTTCCCGCACGTAGAGAGCGTCGTCTTTAAACCATTTCAGATTTAACTTCTCGTTATCTGCGAGTGTCTGCCCTTTTACATACTTTTTGAAATTCAAAGAGAACGAAGCGTGGTGCCAGTCGGGGTTTGCCGCATTGTGCTGCTGCCCCGTACTGCCTTCGGGACGGCGGCGTGAAGTGTTGCCGCGCAAGCGTACGCCAATATCCTGCAAGTCGTAAATGTCCGAACCTTTTTGAAAGTGAATATCGGCATGAATATTTTCTTCGTTATGCGGATTTCGGTCGTAATACGAAAGCAGATTATTCCACTCTGCCGTAGAAATTTCAAGCGTTATAACAGGCAGTGCCGCAAGGTCGTAAATATAAGAAGTTACCTGTGCGTCTTGAACATCCGTAACAAATTTTATACTGTCTATATCATGTACGGATATTCTATGAGTTATATCGCCATCGCGATAAATCTGCATTGTACGCTGTTGCGGATAAACATTTACACTTATTATAAATAAAGTGAAAAGCAATAATTTTTTCATTGCCGTGACAAATAATTTTTACTCCTCTACCTTACCCGAAGCAATTGCTTTACTTCTCTCCATAACTTGCTGCGACAGATAGTCTTTGCCATACGTGTCGAGATTGTTTACTTCGTTATCATACTGGTCGCGGTGTTCTTCTTCTTCAAGAACGAGCGTTTCAAAAAGTTTTTTTGATGCGGAGTCGGCTGCATTTCCACATTCAATAGCCCACTGATTGTAGTGCAAAACTGTTGTGTCCTCCATTTCGTACGACTTTTTGAGCATCGCTTCCACATCTTTAATATGCTCAATTTTGCCGCCTGCCATTTCTACCTCGCCGCCGAGAAACAAGATACGTTCTGCAAGTTGTTCTACATGGCGCATTTCGGAAATTGCGGTACGGCGGAACAGAGAAGATAAAAGGTCAAGATTTTGATCATCACAATGGAAATGAAAATAAAGATACTGATGCACTGCGTCAAGTTCTTCATTTACCGCTTTGTTGAGTAGCTCAATACTCCTTGAATAGTCGTTGCTTGTTTTCATATTATTATTTTTTGTTGATTAAAGACATATAAAACTCACAGTTGGAAGCCGCGTTTACAGTCGAATTCGGATTTGCCGAATAATCATCTGCACACGTGTTTGACTTTTTACATGTTCGTTTCATATTATTAAAATTAAGTTGTCCTGCAAATTTACATTAAAATATGGAATTTATGTGTGTTTCGGCTTATTAGATTTACACTTTATTTTTGTAAATTTGCCATATAATCAAGTACGCTTTAATATGGAGCGATCGAAGCAAGATAAATCTAAGCGAGACAAAATTTCTGCTATTGTTTTAAGCGGGCTTATCTTTTCTTTTATTGGTGTTCTTTCATATATATACCTTACCATCTCAATAACGCGCTATAATACGGAGCCGTTTACCGAATATTTTTCCACACCTGTTTTAATTTATTCCATAGTTTCTTTTATTATTCTGGGCTATCTCTTTCTCCGTTTAAATAATATTTTCTCGCCGTACTACCCTTACGCATACGACGGAATAGGATGGCTTATACTTCTTTTTTGCATAATTGCGCTTATTGTATTTTGTTACAACTATTTACTGCAAATTATAATAGAATTTTTCGTTATTGACGAGGTATTCAGTGCCAGACTTTTTTATCTTACCGAAAATCGCGGCAGTGCGCTAACTATACTTACACTTATAGAAATGGTCATTATCAGTCTGATGGCTACAAATGTCAGTGCAAAATCTACAATTCGTCTTTACAGAGAAGCAGAGGAGTTGCGCGAATTTCAGCAAAATGCCGAACTCAAATTTTTGCAGAATCAACTTAATCCCCATTTTCTCTTTAACAGCCTGAATGCGTTAATATCAGAGATAGATGAGAATCCGAATAAGGCAAAGATTTTTATATCCCGCCTTGCCGAAGTTTATCGTTATAATTTGCACGTACAAGAAAGAAAAACAGTACTTTTGACTGATGAACTTCAATTTTTAAAAGCATATATGTATGTTCATAAAGTACGCGCAGGTAAAGGATTTGTATTTAAAATGTCAATTCCCGAAAATGTGAATTTAAGTGTATTGCAGGAGCGTTACGTGCCTCCTTTGGCGTTGCAGCTTCTTGTGGAAAATGCGTTAAAACATAATGCCGTAAGCGAGCGTAATCCGCTTGAAATTAAACTTGAAGTTACCGAAGATATGAATTATATTACCGTTTCAAATAATATAATCCCGAAACGAATGTACAGAAAGTCGCTTATGGGCGGACTCAAAAATCTTTCGGAAAGGTACAATTTGCTGTCGGGACAGGAAATAATGGTGCGAAAAGAAGATGAAATGTTTTATGTTACTATTCCGCTTTTAGAAAAGTGAGTAGTTAGTAGTTAGTAGTTAGTAGTTGGTAGTTGGTAGTTGGTAGTTAGTAGTTGGTAGTTAGTTGTTAGTTGTTAGTTGTTGGTAGTTAGTAGTTAGTAGTTAGTTGTTAGTAGTTAGTTGTTAGTTGTTAGTTGTTGGTAGTTAGTTGTTAGTTGTTAGTAGTTGGTAGTTAGTAGTTAGTAGTTAGTAGTTGGTAGTTAGTAGTTGGTAGTTAGTAGTTGGTAGTTAGTAGTTAGTAGTTAGTAGTTAGTAGTTAGTAGTTAGTAGTTGGTAGTTGTTGGTAATTAGTAGTTAGTTGTTGGTAGTTAGTTGTTAGTAGTGAAAAGTAATAAGTGATAAGTGATAAGTAATAAGTGATAAGTGAAAAGTAATAAGTGATAAGTAATAAGTGATAAGTGAAAAGTAATAAGTGATAAGTAATAAGTAATAAGTGATAAATGATAAGTGATAAGTGATAAATGATAAGTGATAAGTGAAAAGTAATAAGTGATAAGTGATAAGTGATAAGTGATAAATGATAAGTGATAAGTGATAAGTGATAAATGATAAGTGAAAAGTAATAAGTGATAAGTGATAAGTGATAAGTAATAAGTGATAAGTGATAAGTAATAAGTAATAAGTAATAAGTAATAAGTAATAAGTAATAAGTAATAAGTAATAAGTAATAAGTAATAAGTAATAAGTGATAAGTAATAAGTGATAAGTGATAAGTAATAAGTGATAAGTGATAAGTGATAAGTGATAAGTGATAAGTGATAAGTGATAAGTGATAAGTGATAAGTAATAAGTAATAAGTGATAAGTGATAAGTGATAAATGATAAGTGATAAGTAATAAGTGATAAGTGATAAGTGGTAAGTGATAAGTGATAAGTGATAAGTGATAAGTGATAAGTAATAAATAAAAGAATGAAACAGATGAAAATAGCAATTATTGAAGATGAAATGCCGGCTGCACGCCTGCTGAAAAACATGATTAAAAAAGTTCGTCCCGACTGGGAAATATCTTACGTGGGCGGCAGTGTTGAAGAGGCATCTGCGTGGTACACGGCGCAAGAGGAAAAACCTGCACTGCTTTTTCTTGACATTGAACTTTCGGATGGAAATTCGTTTGAATTTCTTGAAAAAGTTAAGCCCGACTGCATGATTGTCTTTGTTACCGCTTATGATGAATATGCTGTACGTGCATTTTCGGTAAACAGTATCGACTATATTTTAAAGCCGCTTGAAATTGACAGGCTAAAGGAATGTATTGAAAAATTTGAAAGAAGTCCGTCTAAACTCTTTAATCATATAAACAAAGAGAGCGACTGGAAAGGCATTTCGGAATTTATTGTCAATAAAGAGAAAAAGTACAGAACACGCTTTTTGATAAACAGGGGACTTCAACTTGAAACCATGCATATTGAGGATATTGCATATTTTTTCAGCGAGAATAAAATCTGTTATGCGCAAACATATAATGACGGTAATTTTATTGTTGATTTTTCACTTGACAAACTTGGCGAGGAGCTCGATCCCGACAAATTTTTCCGTGCAACACGTCAAATACTTGTTTGCCCGAAAGCGATTACAAAAATTGAAAATTATTTTCAGGGAAAAGTTGCGGTATTTTTAAAACCGCCGTATAAAGAACAGGTACTTGTAAGCAAAGAAAAAGCCGAAGCATTTAAAAAATGGTTAAACTATTAAATATATGAAAATAAAACTTAATGTTCATTACAACACAAAATTCGGGCAGGAATTGCTTGTGTGCGGGTCGCTTGCGAAACTCGGCGGCGGCTCATGGTTGAAGGCTGCTGCCATGCAGTACGGAGACGGCGGACGCTGGACACTTGAACTTACTGTGCCTGCAAGCGTGCGGAAATTCACGTATCAGTACGCTGTACGTTACCCCGACGGACGTATTGAGCAGGAATGGGGGTATGAAAGAACGTTTTCGGTTATCTCCGATAAAAAATCCGATTTTTCCGAAGTTTACGACACATGGAAAGGCTTCGACAATATTCCGGCATTTGCCCGCTCTGCCGGGGTCGCTATTCCGGTGTTTTCTCTGCGCAGTGCCGATGGTTTCGGCACAGGTGAATTTTACGACCTGAAAGCGTTTATTGACTGGGCGTCCGACTGCGGTATGAAAATGGTGCAAACCTTGCCTGTTAATGACACAATGACCGACGGCTCATGGGACGATTCTTATCCGTATGGCGCAATTTCCGTATTTGCACTGCACCCTGTGTATTTGAATTTGGATGAATTGATTGATGGATTGCCGGCTGCACTAAAGCGTTCCGTCAAAGAAAAATATACTGCTCTGCGGGACAAACTGAATGCAATTTCATATCTTGATTATCCTTCGGTGATTGCCGCCAAATGGGATTTTATCAAACAGATTTATGAAGCATCCGGACAAAAAACGCTTTCTTCTGCGAAATTTAAAACGTGGTTTAACGACAATGCCTCGTGGATTAAACCATATTGCGCATATTGTTATTTACGTGATAAATCAGGCGAAATAGATCCCTTGAAATGGGGAAAATTCAGTATTTACAGTGTAAAAAAAATAGCTGCTCTGCCTGAAAAAGAAGTCAGTTTGTATGCTTTTGTTCAGTATCATTTGCATTTGCAACTGAGTTCCGTATCTGCGTATGCACGCTCTAAGGGCGTACTGCTTAAAGGGGATATTCCGATTGGAGTTTCACGTAAAAGTTGCGACTCATGGATTGCGCCATCGCTTTTCAATATGGACTGTCAGGCAGGTGCGCCGCCTGACGCTTTTTCCACAATCGGTCAAAATTGGGGTTTCCCAACGTACAACTGGCAGGAAATGGGGAAAGACGGCTATTCGTGGTGGCGCGAGCGGCTGCGTAAAATGGCTGAATATTTTGACGCTTTCCGCGTGGACCATATCCTGGGATTTTTCCGTATATGGGAAATTCCCGAACACTCCGTTCACGGACTTCTCGGACATTTCTCGCCTGCATTGCCATTGCCGGTGGAGGAATTGAATGTACGGGGCGCATGGTTCGATTATGACCGCCTCTGTAAGCCATACGTTACCGATTATATCTTGCGTGATGTTTTCGGAGATAAGGCTGCTGATGTAGAAAGAATATTTTTTGAAAATCATCCGTCCGGACGGTTACAGTTCAAGGATAAATACAACACGCAGAAAAAAATAATAAATACTTTTGACAGTGCTGTAAAATCCTGTGCAGGTCTGCGCAGTTCGGCAAATGAAGTGCAGGAAAAACTTCTTATGCTTATAAACGAAGTTATACTCCTTGAAGATCCGCGTCAAAAAGGGCATTACCACCCGCGTATCGCATTGCATTATACTCGCTCTTTCGCCGAACTTGACGGTGGACAGCGCAATGCTTTAGACGCAATCTATAACGATTTTTTCTATCGCCGCCATAATGAATTTTGGAAAAGTTCTGCGTTTATGAAATTGCCCGCAGTTCGTTTTGCAACTAAAATGCTTGTTTGCGGTGAGGATTTGGGCATGGTACCGTCAAGTGTGCCGCAGGTGATGAATGCGCTTCATATTCTTTCGCTTATAATTCAACGTATGCCCTCAGATAGCAGTGTTGAATTTGCTGATTTACCGTACGCTCCCTACGAAAGTGTCTGTTCTCCCGGAAGTCATGATATGAATGGTATTCGTTCGTGGTGGGAAGAGGACCGCGATGTAACATCCCGCTATTACTACAATGTTATGCGCTGTGGCGGAGATGTGCCTTACTGTTGTGAGGACTGGGTTGCTGAAAACATCATTTGTCAGCACTTAAATTCGCCCTCAATGTGGGCAGTATTTCCTTTACAGGATCTGCTTGCAATGTCACCCTCATTACAGCTGAAAGACCCGCACAGCGAGCGTATCAATGATCCGGCGAATCCCAAAAATCACTGGAAATACAGAATGCATTTAACCATTGAAAAACTTGCTGCTGCTACCGAGTTTAACGAAAAACTGCTCGGATTGATCCGCAAAAGCGGCAGGTAATATTTTGCCTGAATACGGCACGATTTTACTTGACTTTGTCAAGCTTGATATTAACTTCTATTTCGTTCTGCGAAGTAATTCCTATTCTTACGCTTTTGTTTTTATAAAAGCCGTTTTCCATGCTGTCAATATCTTCAAAAAATACCCAGCCATAAGATGTTTCATACCATACGTCAAAAGAAAATTCGCCTTTATTGTTCGTAATAACATGATCCCATCCTTCGGTCTTATAGAATGTGTCTGATGCATATAGCAATGACGGCTTTATCATAGATACTTTTATCCCTTTTATTCTCTGTCCGTTATCAGCCGAAGTAACCGTACCGCTTAAAAGCAATTTTTTACTGCATGATTGAAATGCAAACAGAGCGCATATAAATAAAAATATGCCTTGTATTGATATTTGTTTCATATTCAAAATTTATATCCGATGTAAGTGTTAAAAATACCTTTTAAACCACACCCTACTTCGCAACCAAACACAAATTTCTTTCCAACTGAAAAGCCGAAAAATGTGGGCTGAAAAAATATGTTGCTTTTAAAATCATCTTTGGAAAATTCAAACATATAGCCTAAAGCAACTCCACCATACATACGTATTAAACCATTATTATAAAAATAAAATCTTATGTCGGTTGCAAACGAAAGGTTATTTCTGTAAAGAGTTGTGTGTTCGTCATTGATTAAAAAATCATCACCACCGGTATTATCGTATATTGTTTTGTAATGTTCTTTGTGGGACGGAATATAAGAAAGCGTTGCACCGACACTAAGCCATTTTTTTAAATGATATTGATATGTTACCGAAAAAATACCAAAAGTGGTGTAATTATAAGGGAGAAGAACATCGTTCGCAAAAAAACAGTCGCCGTAAGAAATATTTACTTCATGTATGTTAGTCAGACTTATCGCTTTTTTCTGCACTTCGGCAGTAGTTTCCGTCTGTTGCTCAGTGTTGTTCTGAGCGGCTATTGTCGCGGGCGCAGCCACTGTGAATAAAGTGATTACTGCAAAAGCGACATTATAAATTGTAATGGTTTTCATAGTATTGTTAAAATTTTATAATAATCGGTTCGCCACCGAACGAAAAGAGAGTTGCAGTTACATTTTTGAGATAAAGTACTTGTGTATTGCTGTCGTTAGCATCATACATACTTTTAAGTTCGGGATACTGTTCAAGCATATATGCTTTTGCCTCATAACGGTCATCCTCTATCGCTTCCGCTTCAATACGTATCCATTTGTGGTCTTTTTCGTTATAAGCACAGATTTCAACGTGCGGATTTATAAGCATCTGCTTTGAGACATTTTTCTTTTTGCCCGTCTGAATGTAGAGCTTGTTTTCAAAAACGGCAATTGTGCCGAACGGACGTACACGCGGCTGCTGCACTCCGGTTGCCGTTTGCTCCACCGTTGCAAGGTAATAAGTGCCGCAATTTTTTACAAATTCATAAACTGTCTGCATATTCGTATTTGTTGTTGATGTTGACTGTGCGCGTACAACTGCATTACATAAAGCCAAAACAGCTGCACAGAGAATAAGTGTTCGCTTCATACGGATATTTTTTTGATATTGCAAATATACGTTTTATTTTGATATTACAACACGGCAAATTGCACTTAAATTACTCAAATAATATCGTAAATTTGCGGCTATGACAATAACGGAAATAAAAGAAGTACTGTTCGGTGGAAAACTGCTTGAAATTTCAAGCGCAGACTTAAAAAAAACTGCCGATTGCTTTAACTTCCTGCAAGACTTCTCAAAAGACAAAGTTATTTACGGAATAAACACAGGCTTCGGACCTATGGCGCAATACCGCGTCAGCGATGAACACCTCAAAGCGTTACAGTATAATATTATCCGCTCACATTCTGTCGGGGCAGGAGAACCGCTTGCGCCCATGTACGTTAAAGCGGCAATGGTGGCGCGGCTTATGACTTTCGTTCAGGGACACAGCGGCGTAAATACGGAAATTGTTACGCTTTTGCAGGCGTTTATAAACAACAACGTTATTCCCTTCATTCCGCAACACGGCAGCGTGGGCGCAAGCGGCGACCTCGTTCAACTCGCACACATTGCATTAACACTTATCGGAGAGGGTGAAGTGTTTTACGATGGCGGCAAAATGCCCTGCCTGCAACATAAGACACGACCTGCAGCGGAAGTAATGCGCGAACTTAATTTAAAACCGCTTAACATTTATTTACGCGAAGGGCTTGCAGCAACAAACGGTACTTCCGTAATGACAGGTATCGGCATAATAAATTTGCTTTATGCTTCCGAACTTTTGAACGTTGCTGTTCTCTGCTCTCTGTGGATGAACGAAATTGCCGCTTCTTATGACGATTTGATGAGCGAGGAACTGAATGCCTGCAAATATCACGGCGGACAGCGTGAAATTGCTTTAAAAATGCGTACTGCCGCCGCTACAGGCAAACGGCTTTTAAAACGTGAAAACGAATTATACAATGATATTACCCATGAACAAAAAGCGACATTTAAACACAAAGTTCAACCGTATTATTCGCTGCGGTGTGTACCCCAAATTCTTGGTGCTGTTTATGATACACTTGTTTACACACAAAACGTTTTAGAAAACGAATTAAATTCTGCCGATGATAATCCGATTGTAGATCCTGTTTCGCGCAATGTTTATCATGGGGGTAATTTTCACGGCGACTATATTTCATTTGAAATGGATAAAATGAAAATTGCCGTTACGAAAATGACTATGCTTTTGGAAAGACAGATGAATTATTTGTTTCACGACAAGATAAACGAAATCCTTCCGCCATTTGTAAATCTCGGCATACTCGGATTAAATTACGGAATGCAGGCAATGCAGTTTACCGCAACTTCTACAACAGCGGAGAGTCAAACACTTTCCAATCCGATGTATGTTCACAGTATCCCAAATAATAACGATAATCAGGATATTGTGAGTATGGGAACAAATGCGGCGTTAATTTGCCGGCACGTTATTGAAAATGCTTTTCAGGTGACGGCAATTCATCTTATTGCATTATCGCAGGCAACCGACTGTTTGAAAATCGCTCCGCAATTATGCAGAGAAACACAGTCGCTGTACGGCGATATACGCGCTATAGTTCCTGTATTTATAGACGACACTCCGAAGTATAAAGAGATTGAAAACGTTGTTGAATATTTAAAAAAATTATAATAATATGAAGACAGCACTCGTAACAGGCGGTAGCAGGGGTATAGGACGTGCAATTGTAGAAACGTTGTCAAAAGACGGATACCATGTAATTATAAATTATGCAAATAACGAAAGTGCCGCAAAAGAAACATTGCGGGCTGTAAGCGGTAAAGGCGAACTGTTATGTTTTGATGTAAGCAACCGTGAAAAAACAGTGGAAGCATTGGCAAATTGGGCTTCGGCAAATCCGAATGAATATATTGAAGTACTTGTAAACAATGCAGGTATCCGTAATGATAATTTACTTTGGTGGATGGAAAACGAGCAGTGGGACAAGGTTATTGATACGAATTTGAACAGTTTTTACAATGTAACAAAACCGTTATTGAAAGATATGCTTTCGCATAAAAGCGGACGTATTGTGAATATTGTTTCGCTTTCAGGTGTAAAGGGATTGCCGGGACAAACAAACTATTCTGCCGCAAAGGGCGGTGTTATTGCCGCGACAAAAGCACTTGCGCAGGAAATCGGCAGGAAAAATATTACGGTAAACGCTGTTGCACCCGGATTTATTCACACCGATATGACAAGCGGTTTGCCTGAGGCAGAGCTACGCAAAATGATACCCCTCGGACGTTTCGGCAATGCGGATGAAGTTGCTTCTCTCGTATCGTTCCTCGCTTCCGGCAAAGCCGCATACATCACAGGACAGGTAATAAACATCAACGGCGGACTATATTGATTCGCGCATCTACGGCGATTACTTTATCGTCAAAAGCAAGAAGCGGATTTATGTCCATTTCGGTAATTTCCGGAGCAACCGCAACGAGGCGGGACAAAGACAGTATCACCTTTGCATATTCCTGTAAAGACACACCCTTTTGCCCTCTCATTCCCTGCAACATTTTATATCCTTTAAGCGAATAAATCATTTGCATTGCTTCTTCTTCCGATACAGGCGCAAGTGCGCTCCGAACATCTTTCAATACTTCTACAAAAATTCCGCCAAGCCCGCAAAGAATCAAATGACCGAATTTCGGCTCATATTTTACACCTGCAAAAAGTTCTTTTCCCGAAACCATTGATTGAATAAGCACTCCTGTAACACCGCTGATATTCATCATCCGAGAAAACTCCTTAGTTACGGTTTGATAATCGTTTACGTTTAGAACAACCCCATTTACGTCTGATTTATGAATCGGACCTACAACCTTCATTACGATGGGATACCCGACTGACGCTGCTGCCGACGTTGCTTCACCAAGTGTTTTTGCAATCACTTCGTTTACACGTGAAATTTTTACGGAATCAAGAAGCACCTGAACCTGTTGCGCCGACAGATAACCGTCGGCTGCATTATCTATCACCGCCCTGATAGCCGTAACATCAACATCTTTAATATCGTCCTGTACTTCTATCGGGTCGGGCGTATAAAATGTTTTGCCGAGTGCCGCACCAAGTACCGTTTCTTCGGGAAAGTTAATATGCCCCTTTGACAGAAAAACATCTATTTCGTTTTTTGATGTTGTTAATGACGGCAGCACAGGAAAGATGGGTTTGCGTGAAGTGAGCATTTTTTGATGTAATACCTCTACAACATCATATAAATCAAATAAACCGGGCTTACCGAAAATAACAACTATTCCATCTATTTCATCGTAAGTATTGCAATGGTCAATTATAAGTCCGAGCTGTTCGGCTGTACCGGTTGCGAGGAAATCAACAGGATTGTTTGCCGTAGAGCCGCTGAAAAGTTTTTCAAGAAGCGGTGCTGTTTTTTCCTCAGGTAAATTCGGTACATTGAGCAAAGATTTGGATAGAGTATCGGTTAGCATTACGGCAGGACCGCCCGCATGTGTTACAATACCGATATTTTTTCCCTCTAAGCGCGGATGTTGAAAAACGGCAGCAACTGTCATTAAATCCTGCCGTCCGTAGCAACGAACAATACCTGCTTTTCTAAACAGCGCGTCAACAGCGGCATCCGACCCTGCAAGCGCACCTGTATGCGAAGATGCCGCACGTGAACCTGCTTCGGAAGTGCCTGCTTTTATTGCAGCAATACGACAGCCTTTCTTTACGAGAGAACGCGCATGTTTCAATAATTTCTGCGGCTGACGCACACTCTCCATATAAAGCAACTTAACTCGTGAGGATGTTTCAGGGTTAAACGATTCATCCATATATTGCAAAATATCTTCAACACCAATTTGCGCCGAATTACCTACGGAAAAAATATGTGCAAAACGCAATCCCATCTGTATGCCCTGTTCAAGAATAAATACGATAGTCGCTCCGCTGCCCGAAATAAGATCGCAACCTTTTTTATCAAGTTGCGGAATCGGTCCTGTAAAAATGCTTTGATGATACGGCGTTAAAATACCTGTACAGTTCGGTCCTATAAGTGCGCAATTATACTCATCGCATAATGCGGCAATTTTTTCTTCCAGAATCTTACCCTCATGTCCGGCTTCGCCAAAGCCTGCCGAAAGAATAATTATTGCTTTACATTCTTTTTCTTTTACAAGATGTTCTACTATGCCGATTGTGTATTGACAGCCGATTGCTATCACAGCCAAATCAACGTTTGGGATTTCGCTTGCCTGATGATAGCATTTTAAATTTTGAATATTGTCCTCTTTCGGATTTACAGGATATATTTTGCCTGCAAAATTCCCATCTATTATATGTTTAACAATACGGCCTCCCGGTTTCGACAAATCGTTTGACGCGCCTATTACGGCTATTGAGTACGGTTCAATAAGTTCTTTTGTTATCATAATACTTAAAAAATTATTCTAATTTCGCTATAACAGTTATTCCGCTCTTTACCTTTTGACCGAGTTCAACAGTCGGTTTTGCGCTTACAGGCAGATAAGTATCTACACGAGAGCCAAAACGGATAAAGCCGAATTCGCCACAGCGTACTGCTTTTTTTTGCTGTCCGGTATAGCATGCAATTCTGCGTGCAACCGCACCCGCAATTTGACGTACTAAAATCTGATGTTGTTCCGTTTCAATTACAACAGTATTCCGCTCATTTAATTCCGACGATTTTTCGTGAAACGCAACAAAATATTTTCCTGCATGATATTTTACATATTTTACAATTCCGTCTATCGGAAAACGGTTTATATGAACGTTTGCAGGTGACATAAAAATTGAAATAATCAACCTTTCATCTTTAAAAAATTCCTTTTCATATATCTTGCCGATATTTACAATCTTTCCATCGGCGGGTGCAACGACATCTTCTTTTCCGAATTGCAACTGCTTTCTTATCGGGATACGGAAAAAAGATATTACCGCAAGCCACAGCAACGAACAGATGACCACTATTGTTATGCCCGCCCACAGCGGTAAGAACAGCAATGCCGCCGCCGCCGCCGCACCAAGCAAAATGAACGCAACTATTATACTTATAGTTCCTTCTTTATGGATGTAATATTTCATAGATTAAAAATTCTAATTATAGCATCAATGAGCGTTTTACTTTATCCATTTATTAACACTGTCAATTTTTAATAAACTTCGTTTTATATTCAAACAATCAATATTATCACCGCTAATAAAGCAGCAAAAAGAAAACTGTCGAATCTATCTAAAAAGCCACCGTGTCCGGGCATCATCTTACCTGAATCTTTCACACCTGCTCTACGCTTTATATATGATTCGAATAAATCGCCGAGAACACTTGCCGCACCAACGGTTATACCGAACAAAATCCACCAAATCAAAATATCTTTTTTTCCAAAAAAATACCAAATCAAAACACCTGCACCTGCGGAAAAAATAACACCGCCGACAGTTCCTTCCCAAGTTTTACTCGGTGAATAAGACGAAAATTTATGCCGTCCGAAAAGCGAACCGATAACAAATGCCATTATATCGTTTACCCAAATCAACACAAACAAAGATAACAGCAGTTCAGGCTTAACCCGACATAAATAACACGCCGTACCCGCAGGAATACATATATAAAAAAACGGAAATATATTTTTAAAGAACCAATTAAAATTACTTGTTTTCATCAGTCGAAACCACTCATAAAAACATCCCGCTGCAATAACCGCAAACAATGCCCATCCCGTATATTCACTGTATAAAATACAGAATAACATTACAGCAGTAAAAACAACACCGCTAACTGTTCGTATTATCCATTCTTTTGCCTTTATCATAAGTTATTACTAATCTGCATCTGCCCCATTCCTCATAATTACTCCACGACATCTATTAAAAACAAATATACTTCTTTTGCACCGAAACCGGGAAATTCATTTCCATCAACATCTTTTATCTTGCTTAAACCCGAAAATACGGATGTTACCGCAGTTAGAATTTCGGCTTTCTTTTTCACTATTCCGTAGGCTTCTTTTAAGTCGGATATAAGCTGTCCCACTGTCGCAACAAAAACAATTGTTTCCGCATTTGCAACTGCATAACGCGCATATCCCCTGATTGGATAAATTACACATCCCACATCAACAACAAGTGCATGAACGGGCAAAAATACAACGTTTTTTATTACTGCATCTTTTTCCGTCTGTCCGAATTGTAAACCTGCTTTTTGCAAAAAACATGCAATATCACTGTCACCGCAAAAAATTCTGCCTGTCCATTTTCCCTTTTCCGCAAACATTCTAAAACCCTGAATCGCCTCTAATACATCTGAGCAATAAATAAATTTTCCGCCGAGATTTATAAAATTTTCCGCAAAACGAACATCTTCATGCTCATTCGTGCGTAAAAGCACTTCTTCTTCCAAATCAAGTTCGGGATACGGATTTTCCATCGGAGATACAAGTGCTTCAACAACTTTTCTTAAAATGTTTTCTTTTCTTGATATAAAACTCATAACTTTATTTATTCAGGTTTCGCCTGGTCCGCGGCAATATCCCCCTGTGATTTACTAAACGGGCGCGGACCGAAAATATGTTCAACATCATCCCTGAAGATAACTTCTCTTTCACAAAGTATATTTGCAAGTTTATCTAATTTTTCACGATTTTCGCGTAAAATTTTCTTTGCATTTTCGTAACACATCTCAACCATTTTACGCACTTGCACATCTATTGTTTCGGCTGTTTTCTCGCTATATGGTTTTCCGAACGAATACTCTTGCTGACCCGTGGAATCGTAATAAGACAATGTACCTATTTCTTTATTCATTCCGTAATAGACAATCATTGAATACGCCTGTTTCGTTACACGTTCCAAATCATTAAGCGCACCTGTCGACGGCTGTCCGAATACAACTTCTTCACTCGCACGTCCGCCGAGTGTTGCCGTCATTTCATCAAGCATCTGTTCTATGGTCGTTATTTGCCTCTCTTCAGGTAAATACCACGCTGCACCAAGCGATTTTCCACGCGGTACTATTGTAACTTTTACAAGGGGATTTGCATGTTTCAGCATCCAGCTTACAGCAGCATGTCCCGCTTCATGGTATGATATAACATTTTTTTCCTCTTTTGTAATTATTTTGCTTCTGCGCTCCAACCCGCCGACAATTCGGTCTATAGCGTCTAAGAAATCCTGACGCCCTACGTTCTTATGGTTATTTCTCGCTGCAATAAGTGCGGCTTCGTTACATACATTTGCAATATCCGCACCGGAAAATCCGGGTGTTTGCTTTGAAAGAAAATCAAGGTCTATATCGTCCGATTTTTTTATCGGTTTTAAATGTACTCCGAAAATTGCCTTACGCTCTTCAAGGTCCGGTAACTCCACATGTATTTGACGATCGAAACGTCCTGCACGAAGCAACGCACTGTCAAGTACGTCGGCACGGTTTGTTGCCGCAAGCATAATAACACCGCTATTTGTGCCGAAACCATCCATTTCGGTTAAAAGTTGATTGAGAGTACTTTCACGTTCATCATTACCGCCTGTAAAAACATTTTTTCCACGCGCACGTCCTATTGCATCTATTTCATCTATAAAAATAATACATGGTGCTTTTTCTTTTGCACGGCGGAAAAGATCTCTTACTCTCGACGCCCCCACACCTACAAACATTTCAACAAAATCAGATCCCGAAATAGAAAAAAACGGAACTTTCGCTTCACCTGCTACTGCTTTTGCAAGAAGTGTTTTTCCTGTACCGGGAGGACCTACAAGAAGCGCACCTTTGGGAATTTTTCCGCCCAAATCGGTATAACGTTTAGGATTTTTTAGAAAATCAACAATCTCCATTATCTCTACTTTCGCCTCTTCCAAACCTGCAACGTCTTTAAATGTTACGGCAACTTTCGTATCCTTATCGTAAAGTTGTGCCTTACTTTTGCCGAAAGAAAAAATTCCGCCTCCGCCGCCGGCTCCGCCGCCCATCGCCGAACTTGCACTGCGGAAAATCATAATAAATATAAGAATCATCATACCAATCCAAATAAAACTACCCCATCCGTCCCAAAAGGAAGTACGTATTTCAGGAGTAAGTTCTATTTGATTTTGCTCTGTTAATGCGGGATTTTTCTCACGTGCTTCTTCTTGAATCCTATTAAATTCCTTTTCAAAATTATCTGCCGAAAGAAATTTGTAGATATAGAATTTTTTATTTGAAAAGCCATCTTCTTCTCTTAACTGTTTGTAAGTGCTGTCGGCATAGACAGACTGCGTTTTGATATATATTTCCGCAAATTCCTTATTTACTACAATTATTTTAGATACATCGTTTTTTACGAGCATTTGCTCTAATTTGTACAATGTAGTATTGAAACTTTTCGGCTGCCAAAAACCGTTAGACGTAAATTGCAAATAAATTATTACCGCAACAATTGCGATATAAATTAAATTCATGTTGAACCTAAAACGCTTGCCGCCTTTATTACCGTTATTTTGTCCTTGCGGTTGCGGACGTTGATTTCCCTGTTGTTCCATTTATAATTTTTTGTGATTTTTTTGTTTTTGATGTTGACGTTTTCGTTGCGGCTTTTGGCGTTGATGTTTTCGTTGCGGCTTTCGTTGCGGCTTTCGTTGCGGTTTTCGTTGCGATTTTCGTTGCGGTTTTCGTTGCGGTTTTCGTTGCGGTTTTCGTTGCGGCTTTCGTTGCGGCTTTCGTTGCGGCTTTCGTTGCGGTTTTCGTTGCTGACGTTTTCGCTACAACAGGTTTCTTTTCTTTCGGCTCAGTCGTTTTAGCGTCAGACCAAAGCTCTTCCAAATTTATATGTTTACGTATTTTTTCCTGAAAAACGTGTACTACGACATTGCCGTAATCAAGAAGTATCCATTCCGCATTAGTAAAGCCCTCGCTATGTAACGGATGTTCGTGCAGTTGCTTAAAAACCTGTTCTTCTATTCCGTCTGCTATTGATTTTACCTGAATTGCCGATACCGCTTCACACACGACAAAAACATCAAACGACGCCCCGCCTACGCTACGCATATCCATCACTATAATTTTTGATGCCTTTTTATCAAACATCGCATCGGTAATCACCGATGATAAATCCATTGCACTGCTTTGTCTTTTCATACATTTACAACTCGCTCGTCTGCGACACAGTCAACAAGCCGGGCTTTGTGATAAAGTTACGAAATTTCCTGCAAATGCGGTGCTTCGGCAGAGGCAATTTAAATTGTTTGTTTTTTATCATGATATTAAGGTTTGCCCTGCCGGGTGAAGAGGGTCAACGCATTAAAAATTATACAATAGTGTTAATCAGCAAGTTACATATAGAAATATTTCATAATTTGGTAAAAATTAGATTTATAAACATCTGTAAATAAGGGAATTAAAATTTTAATGCGTTGACCCTGGCCGGGTGAAGAGCTCTGAATAAGAATATTGAGTTTTTTACTAACTTCGTGTGAAATTGAAAATAATAAATCTATGGCAACAGTTCACAAAAATCCGATTAAAGAGGCGCAACGTTATTTAGATAATGCTCGTGAAATTTTATCTACGAAAGCCGAGAAAGACGGCGGTTATTATAACGATCCTAAATATGTTAGAATGGCGGGCGATACCGCTTGGAAAGGCGTACTTATTGCGCTTGACGGCGTATTGCCTGTTCGTAAAAATTTAAAACCAAAACAACGTCCCGACATTAAGGATTATCTTGATGCACTTAATAAAAAAGATAAAAAAATGCCGAGAACTCTTAAAACGGCATACGACTTGTTACATCTTACTTTGGGCTATGATGGTGTTTTGAGCTATAAAATTGTTCAAACAGCAATGGATGAAGGAAAGTATGTAATTTCATGGGCAGCCAAACACTATAAAGGAGCAGAATCTGCATAAAATCAAAAATCAATATAAACGATCAGATCATTACGAAAAGAATATTTTCTTCAACAAAACCTCATATCTCCAAAAAACAATAAAAAATCCGACACCCCGCAAGCGCAGGAATTGCAGAGGTAGCGTCAGCCGTTATTGCAGCATTAAAGCGGGGCGAACACCCATGTTCAAAAATTCCGTAGATTGCAGACCCGCTGCCACTCAGCGAAGCATATAAAGCACCTTTTTCGTACAGTTCGTTTTTTATTTCCTCTATTTGCGGATATTTCTCACGCAAAAACTTTTCAAAATCGTTTTCTATATTATTCCGCCATTGCTCAAGCGGCAGACGCAAAAACTCCGTGAGAGAGGGACGATTTGCATCAGGTATTACGCTTTCGTATGCCTCTGCGGTGGATATGGAAAAAGACGGCTTTATAACAACAACATCGTAAATATTTGCAGGCGTACATCGTTCAAATGCTGTAAAATAATCTCCCCTGCCGTTTGCAATCCGCTTTCCGTTTTCTAAAAAAAATGCACAGTCGCTGCCGAGCAGACGAACATGGTTTTGTAATTCATCAATAGAAAATCCGAGCGAAAACACTTTGTTTAATCCGTGCAGAGTATATGCACAGTCGCTGCTGCCCCCGCCAAGACCCGCACCGATTGGAATATGTTTGTATAAATAAATTGCACAGGGAGGAATATCTGCATATCTGCGCAATAAATCACGTGCCTTGACAACAAGATTATCGGTATGACCGCTTCCCAAAGCAGGCATATCCGAACAGTTTATAACTTTAAAACTGTCCTTTTCGGCAGGTATAATTTCAAGAATATCGTGTAAATCCCAAAGCGGAACAAACGACAGTGAGAGGTCGTGAAAACCGTCTTCACGCTTGCGCAGTACCTGCAACCCTATATTTATTTTTGCATGTGGAAAAAAAATCATAATCTAATATATCAACACACCCGCCACACCCGATATAATAATCAATAATATCGGATTGACTTTTTTGAAAAAAAACAATATTAAAAACGAAGCGGCGCAAATTACAACACTCCATATATCGGCAAATGTATTCGGCGTTGCAAGAAGCATTGCAGCAGCAAATATCAAACCCGAAACAACTATCCGCAGTATTGAAAAAATATTTATAACGAAACGATTGTTGCGGTAACGCACCAGCAACGCCAATATGCCCCAAATTACAAGCAACGACGGTAAACACAGTGCCGCACTTGCCAAAACAGAGCCTGCAATGCCGAGCACATAAGAATCATAAATGCCATAAGTTACAATGTATCCTGTGTATGTTGCACAATTTATGCTTACAGGTCCCGGAGTTGTTTGTGAAATTGCAATCATATCGGAAAATTGCACCGCATCAATCCAGTTATGACGTACGGTAACTTCGTTTTGTATCATTGGTAAGATTGCATATCCGCCACCGAAACCGAAAAGTCCGATTTTAAAAAATGCCCAAAATAATGAAAAGAAAATCATCGTTTAATATAGCGTCTTACTGTTTTCAATACTCTGTCAATTATACTGTTTACTTCTACAGAAATTTTTGTAAAATAAATTATCGCACAAATACAGCCCATAACCGTAACCGTACGTATAAATGCATCCAAATAAATATTTTGTAATTCAGGTAATAGCATATCTATACATATACCCGATAACAACATACCCGAAATTAAAAGCAACTCCCAGCTGAAAGGGTGAACCTTTGATTTATACCAGACAAAAAGCGTATAAAAAAGACGAAAAATAAATATCACTCCAAGAGAAGCAACGGCTGCACCTGTTATACCTAAAGCAGGGATAAGCCAGTTATTTGATAAAACAATTGCTACTCCATAAATAATCGTAAACAAAACCGAATAACGATAATATTTTGAATACGAAAGAATAGTGCTGCTTAAAGAAAATGCCGCTTCAACAAGTTTTGACAAACCTATAAAAAGTACTACGTATTTGCCCTGGTTGTAAAAATCACCATTGGGAATAAAGGAGAATAAATTGTCAATGTTAATCCACAATACCAAAAAAATCAGCATACCGAACAGGTACTGATTTATTGCGACTTTATCGTAAATTGTTTTGAGTGTTTTTTTGTCGTCTTCTTTTATTGCTGCGGCAATAATCGGCGAAACTATTGCCGACACCGAACGCGAAGGCATTTCAATAATTGCCGCAACGTAATAAGCAATGCTATAGACAGCAGTAAAAGCAAGTCCTATTTTAGCACTCACCATAAAAATATCTATTCTTGACGACAAAATCCCCATCAGCGATATTGCCAAAAGATACAGCATATAATTTATCATTTTGTTCCGCAATTCCGGAGTAACAAATCCTTTTGTACGCCTGAAAGATACGGTACCGATTTTGAACAGATAGAAAAAATTAACAAGCATTGCAAGCATATATGCTATAACCGTACTCAAAACAAGTCCGTCTAAACTGATTATCTTGAAATGATAAAGCAGTACGCCTGCCAAAAGTACTAATCTTATAAGAATCTCCTGCGTAATACGAGGTACCACAATGCGCATTAACGAATTTGCATAAGTGGAAAAAACAATTTGATATACGTAAGCAGCAGCAAGAGGAAATATGTAGTAATAGTAGTCAATAAATAATTCCGAATTTTCACTGAAATAATTACTCACAGGAACTTTAAAAACGAGAAAAGCAGTAAAGAAAAATAAAATGCCGAATAATGGGAATGTGGCGAGATAAAGTAAAAAACCATTATTTTTCCCGTCCTCACTTTTAAAATGTGGAAAAAAACGAATGCCCAAACTTGATGTTCCGAGTTGTGCCAAACCACCGAGCATAAGACCTGCTTCAATGATAATGCGCTGCAAGCCTATTTCCTCAGGCGTAAGCAGGTGCGTAAAGATGAAAAGTGTGCTGATAAAGCCGATAAATGCACCGGTGTATGTAACAACAGTGCCTTTAATACTCTGACGTATAACTATACCCATATATGTGCAAATTTACAAAGATATTCGTATCTTTGCACACCTCTTTGACAGGTTATAACTAATTTAAAACTAACACTATTATGGGAAAAACAAAAGTAGCCATTAACGGCTTCGGCAGAATCGGAAGAATTACATTCCGTAATCTTTTAAACAAGGAAAATATTGAAATTGTTGCTTTTAACGACCTCACGAGCCCCGAAGTACTTGCACATCTTTTAAAATACGACTCCGTTCACAAGCGTTTTCCGGGCAGCGTTGCCGTGGAAGGCGAATATCTTGTTGTTGACGGAAAAAAAATTCGGGTGTATGCCGAACGCGACCCCGAAGTGCTTCCATGGAAAGATTTGGGTGTTGATGTTGTTGTTGAATCGACAGGCATTTTCCGCAATCGCGAAAAAATGACAAAACACCTTAACGCAGGTGCAAAAAAAGTTATCCTCACCGTTCCGTCTGATAAAAAAGAAGATGTTGATATTACCGTTGTCATGGGCGTTAATGACGATAAGATTACTCCTGATATGAAGTTAATCTCCAACGCTTCCTGCACAACAAACTGCCTTGCTCCTCTTGCAAAAGTTCTTCATGAGAAAATCGGTATTAAACGCGGCTTGATGAATACTATTCACTCTTACACCAACGACCAGATTATTCTTGACGCTCCGCATAAAGACTTACGCCGCGCACGCGCCGCCGCTCTTTCTATCATTCCTACTTCCACCGGTGCCGCAAAAGCAGTAGGGCTTGTTTGCCCCGAACTTAACGGAAAACTTGACGGTTTTTCAATGCGTGTTCCCACTCCGGACGGCTCTGTTGTTGATTTAACAGCCGAAATGGAACGAGACGTTACGGCAGAGGAAGTAAATGCTATCGTTAAAGAAGCTGCCGGCGGTGCTTTGAAAGGTATTCTTGAATATACCGAAGATCCGATTGTAAGTATAGATATTGTAGGTAATCCTCACTCCTCTATTTTTGACTCAAAACTTACAAAAGTTATGGGCGGAAATATGCTTAAAGTTGTTTCGTGGTATGATAACGAATTTGGTTATTCAAACCGCGTTGCCGATCTTGCTGCGAAACTTACATTTTAAATTTTGATTGTTTCTTCATAATCGGCAGGGTGTAGTTATATACCCTGCCGTTTTTTTACAATGAGTATTATATC
Source organism: Bacteroidales bacterium (assembly GCA_031257915.1). Taxonomy (GTDB): domain Bacteria; phylum Bacteroidota; class Bacteroidia; order Bacteroidales; family P3; genus JAIRNR01. The sequence continues at coordinate 53,367 of JAIRNR010000003.1, read as the reverse complement.
ATCCCCAAAAGATCTAAGGAAACTGCCTGTTGAAGAATTGCAAAATGTTTGCGATAGCGTAAGACAGTATATTATCAATCAGGTAGCGGAACACCCCGGACATTTGGGGGCTTCGCTCGGAGTTGTGGAACTCACCGTTGCACTGCATTACGTTTTTAATACTCCCTACGACAAACTGATTTGGGATGTAGGACATCAGGCATACGCGCATAAAATTCTAACAGAACGTTCGGAAGCGTTCAAAACACACCGCACTTACGGCGGTATAAGCGGCTTTCCTGTTATGGCGGAAAGCGAGTACGATGCTTTCGGCGGCGGACACGCTTCAATTTCCATCTCTGCCGCGCTTGGTATGGCAATAGCATCCGCACTGCGCGGTGAAACAGACCGCAAACATATTGCGGTAATCGGCGACGGTTCCATGACAGGCGGACTTGCGTTTGAGGGACTTAATAATGCAGGGGCGGCAAATGCCGACCTGCTCGTTATTCTTAACGACAACGGCATTTCCATTGACGAGGGAACAGGCGCACTTAATCAATATTTCACAAAAATATCTGCCTCATCACGCTACAATTATTTTAAAAACCGCGTATGGAATATCACAAGCGGTAAAACCGAAAAAAACACCGTATTTCGTGATTTTCTCAGTAAAGTCAGCCGCACTACAAAGTCGTTTTTCTTTCGTAAAGGTGAACTTTTTGAAACATTAAATTTCAGATATTTCGGACCGATAGACGGACATAATGTAGAAAATCTTGTTGATGTTTTACAATCTCTTTCACAAATAAAAGGTCCGAAACTGCTGCATATAATAACCACAAAAGGCAGGGGATTACCAAATGCAGAGGCAAATCCCGTTGCATATCACGCACCGGGAAAGTTTGACAGAGAAACAGGCGAGAGGCTTTCGGACAAAGGTGATACAGGTACACCGCGCTATCAGGATGTTTTCGGTGAAACAATTATTGAACTTGCCGAACAAAATAAAAATATTGTCGGCATAACACCTGCAATGCCGACAGGATGTTCACTTAATCTGATGATGAAAGAATTTCCCGAAAGAGTGTTTGACGTTGGTATTGCCGAAAGTCATGCGGTAACATTTTCGGCAGGGCTTGCAGTAGAGGGAATGAAGCCGTTCTGTAATATCTATTCATCATTTTTGCAGCGTTCTTTTGATCAGATTATACATGACGTTGCAATTCAAAAACTGCCTGTTGTATTTTGTATTGACAGGGCAGGACTTGTCGGCGAGGATGGCGCGACACATCACGGTACATTTGATTTGGCGTATATGCGTATGATACCGAATATGGTTGTGGCTTCGCCAATGAATGAACAGGAACTGCGTAATTTGATGTACACTGCTTCCCTGTATGAAGATGGTCCGTTTGCAATTCGTTATCCGCGCGGCCGCGGTGTAATGACCGACTGGAAAACACCGTTTGAAATATTACCTGTCGGCAAAGGTTTTAAAGTGTATGACGGCGGCAAAAACACCGATACGGCGGTTATTTCTATCGGTCATATCGGTAATATGGCATTGCAGGCTGCAAAGGGTAAGCATATATCCCTTTATAATATGCCTTATCTGAAGCCTCTTGACGAAGTATTGCTTGATAAAATATTCGGCGAACATAAACGTATTATAACAATTGAAGACGGTACGCTTAAAGGTGGTCTTTTTTCCGCTGTTTCCGAATTTGCAGCATTGCAGAAATATAAGGGAGATATTATTCCGCTCGGTATTCCGGACAGATTTATTACACACGGTGCGGTTAGCGAATTATATAAAGAATGCGGCTTGACAACAGAAAAAATTTTAACTTTGCTGTAATGAGTATATTTGAAGAATACCGTAACTTCTTTTTTATCCGTAAAGAGAACGAACGTTTGCGATTGCGCAGTACAAAAGATCTGTTTCACGATATATTTATCGTACGCAGAACAAATCTTACCGTTGTTCAATTTTTAAGAGGTATGTTAGTCGGCGGAGTGTGCGTACTGTCGGATATGCTTATACTCTACCTGCTTGTACAGCTCGCAGATATACATTACCTTTTAGCGAATACAGCTGCATTTTTTACAGGTACCGTACTTAATTACATTTTAAGTATTACCTGGATTTTTACTTCGCACGGTAATTACAGCCGGCAAAAAGAATTTATTATCTTTTGCATTATAGGCGCAATCGGACTTGCACTAAACAGTCTGTTTATGTGGATTTTCACAGATTACTTAGGCATATACTATATGAATTCTAAAATTATAACAACGATACTGGTATATATATGGAATTTTTTTTCAAGAAAACATATTTTATTCGATTGATTTTTTTCGCATTATTGCCTTTATGCGGATTTTCTCAAAATACGAAAAGCGTTAAGACGCTTGTAATTGACGCAGGACATGGAGGTGATAAACCGGGTACGGTCGGAAAAAAGAGTAAAGAAAAAGATATTGCGCTTGCAGTTGCGTTAAAATTCGGTACACTCGTGCAGCAGAACTTTTCAGACGTGCGGGTTATTTATACTCGTAAGGATGACAGGGATATAGAACTGCGCGAACGCAGTAAAATTGCAAACAGAAATAATGCCGACTTATTTATTTCCATTCATTGCAATGCCGTAGAAAACAATACTGCTACGCGTGGAGTTGAAACATGGGTTATGGGGCTTCACAAAAGTGATTTGAATTTAAATGTCGCGCGAAAAGAAAATGCCGCTATTCTTGAAGAACAAAACTATGAAAAAAATTATAATGGTTTCGACCCCAATTCGCCCGATGCCTATATAATTTTTTCAATGTACCAAAATGCCTACTTAGACCAAAGTCTAAGTTTTGCACAAAAAATTCAAAAACAGTACGGCACTCTGTTAAATACGCCGAATCGCGGTGTTTTTCAAGCAGGATTTGTCGTTCTTTGGGGGTGTACGATGCCATCTGTCCTTACTGAAATCGGATTTATCAGCAATCCTGAAGAGGAAGAATTTTTAAGTTCTGCCGACGGACAGGACAAAATTGCAATTTCGCTTTTAAATGCTTTCAGGGAGTATAAATATCAAGTTGAAGGATTCGGAAATCAAGCGGGGGTTAGTTCTGCTATTTCATCTGCTACCCCATCTGCTACCCAGACCACAATTGCGCCTGCAACCCAGACCACAACTCCATCTGCGACCCAGACAACAACTCCACCTGCGACCCAAACTACAATCCCACCTGCTGCCCAAACTACAAATGCACCCGCAACCCCACCTGCGACCCAAACTACAATCCCACCTGCTGCCCAAACTACAAATGCGCCCGCAACCACACCTGCCGCAGAAACAATTATTTTCAAAGTGCAATTCGCTTCGTCATCTATAAATAAACCGCTTAACTCGCCCGAATTTAATGTGCTGCAAAATATAAGCAAGTATCAGGAAAACGGTGTTTACAAGTATTGCAGCGGCGAGGAAACAGACCTTTCGCAAGCAAAGAATTTATTACAGGAAATTCAGGCAAAGGGGTTTCGTGATGCATTTGTTGTTGCATTTAAAAACGGAAAAAGAATTTCTATGAGTGAGGCTTTGCGAAAATAATTCGTATATTAGCGGTGTGAAACAAAAATGTAGAAAGATTATAAGCAATGTGCTTAAAGGATTCAGTTTAACTACTGCAATGTTTATATTTCAGGCATGCTATGGAGTGCCTGCCGCTTTTCCTAATGCTTTGGTTGAAGGCAGAGTTGTTTCTAATAAAAATAATCGGGGCATAGAAGGGATAAAAGTATCGTTTGGATATTATTATCAAAGAGATACTTCTTATAACCGTTATTCGGACAGTTGCACAGTTACCGATAATCACGGATATTTTTCTTTTAATACATCAATTGAAGGACGGGGATGGAGCGAGACTGTTTTCTTTGATGATATAGACAGCACGGAAAACGGTTTATACGAGAACAAAACAGTTGAAATTGAAGAGGCTGACGAGGTATATATTAACGTGGTTCTAAATGAAATCGAACAGGATAGCACTTCGTTTTAATAATTTTTTTGTAAACAACGAACGGGCAATTCACGAACTTAATTATCTATTTTGGGAATGTACCCGCAGATGTAATTTAAATTGCCGTCACTGCGGATCTGACTGTGCTGCCGATTACAAAGTGAAAGATATGCCTTTTGAAGATTTTCTGAACGCCATTTTACCACTGAAAAAAATCAGCAAGCCTGACACCATTACTATAGCCATTACAGGCGGCGAACCGCTGTTAAGAAAAGATTTGCCCGAATGTGGAACGGAATTGCGTAAAAACGGTTTTCTCTGGGGGATTGTTACCAACGGTTATGTCTATAATGCCGATATTCACCGGCGGCTACTTTCAGCCGGAATAGGGGCTGTAACATTAAGTTTGGACGGTCTTGCGGATAATCATAACTGGCTTCGTAATAATGCTCGAAGTTTTGCAAATGCGGTAACGGCACTTGATTTAATTGCTTCGTGCGGCCGCTTAAATTACGATGTTGTAACTTGTGTAAATAAGAAAAATATTAAAGAACTTTTACCATTAAAAGAATTTTTACTTGAACATAAAGTAAGGCAGTGGCGGCTTTTTACTATTGCACCTATAGGCAGGGCTTTCGGAAATGATGATATGCAACTTTCAAATGAACAAGTGCTCTATCTTATGAATTTTATTTATGAAGCACGAAAAGATAAGCGGATGCGTACTACTTTCAGCTGCGAAAGTTTTGTCGGAAAGTACGAAAGAAATGTGCGCGATAATTGCTTCTTCTGCCGTGCAGGTATAAATATCGGCTCTGTGCTTATAGATGGCTCCATATCTGCCTGTCCGAACATAGACAGGGCTTTTGTGCAAGGCAATATCTACAGGGATAATTTTACAGATGTGTGGAATGAGCGGTTTGAGATAATGCGGAACCGCAAATGGACACGTACCGGCAGTTGTCTGAATTGTAAAGATTATAAATACTGCAAAGGAGGCGCAATGCACCTTTGGGACGAAAAACGCGATAATATTCTAACTTGCCTGCATCAACAAATTTTATCTGCCGAGCATACGCTCTAATGCGTTTTGCCATACAGGAATTTCTACGCCGAGTGCTGTTTTAATTTTAGATGTGTCGAGAACACTGTATTTCGGACGAGCAGCGAGAGTCGGATATTCCGCAGTAGTTATGGGCAGCACCCTGCATAGCGAACGGCTTAACCGCATTATTTCAGCAGCAAATTCAGCCCAACTGCAATATCCGCTATTTGCATAATGATAGATTTCCACACCGTTTTGCACATTACACTTTTGCACATATTGCTGTGCCAAAAGCCGAAGCAACACATCAGCCAAATCAGCTGCATAAGTAGGCGAGCCTGTCTGGTCATTAACAACTTTTATCGCTGCACTGTCAGTGCTAACTTCACAATTCTTTGCTAACCGTAACATCGTTTTTACAAAATTATTTCCAAACGAAGAATAAAGCCATGAAGTACGTACAATCGCACCATTAACACCGCTTTCAATCATTGCTCTCTCACCCGCAAGTTTGGACATACCGTAAACACTTTGCGGATTTGTTGCCGCGCTTTCGGTATAAGGTGTTGCGGCATTACCGTCAAAAACATAATCGGTAGAAATATGCAGCATAAAAGCATTGTACTTACAACATGTCTTTGAAAGCACTCTCACACCCGATTCATTCACTTTGTACGCATTTACAGTATCACTTTCGGCTTTATCCACAGCAGTATATGCGGCACCGTTGATAACAGCACCGATATTATGTTCTGCAAAATAATTATCCACCGCACTGTCCGAAGTAATATCAAGCGTATCAATATCTTCAAAAAAGAATTTATCCTGTACTTTTTTTTCAGTGATTACCCGCAGTTCATTCCCCAACTGCCCTTTACTTCCTGTTATTAAAACATTCATTTTTTATCCGTTTATAAATTTTGCGCCCAATGGTCGTTATTGCGGGTTTGACATCCTGCCATTGCGGGCTTGACGCCGTCATCGCGGGCTTAACGCCGTCATCGCGGGCTTGACGCCGTCATCGCGGGCTTAACATCCCGTCATTGCGGGCTTAGCGTCGTCATCGCGGGCTTGACCCGCAATCCTCCCTCATAAGCCCATAATCCCGCGAAAATAATCAATCGTTTCAGTAAGTCCTTCCTCTAACTGCACAACCGGCTTCCAACCGTCAAGAGCATTGTTAGCAAAGGCAATATCGGGTTTGCGCTGTATTGGGTCGTCCTGCGGAAGCGGCTTGTAAACAATTTGTGATTTTGTACCTGTCATCGCAATAACTTTCTCCGCAAGTTCTTTAATCGTAAACTCATTAGGATTGCCAAGATTAACAGGTCCGATAAATTCATCTCCTGTCGCCATTACCCTAATAATCCCCTCTACCAAATCATCAACATATTGAAAAGAGCGCGTTTGCAATCCGTTTCCATAAATCGTAATATCCTCACCTTTCAATGCCTGAACAATAAAATTTGAAACAACACGCCCATCGTTCATAAACATTCGGGGACCGTATGTGTTGAAGATGCGAATGATTTTTGTGCGTACTTTATTCTGACGATGATAATCCATAAAAAGCGTTTCGGCGCAGCGTTTGCCTTCGTCGTAACAGGACCGAACACCAACAGGGTTTACATTTCCCCAATACGTTTCTTTTTGCGGATGTTCGTGCGGGTCGCCGTAAACCTCAGAGGTGGATGCCTGCAAAATTTTTGCATTTATACGCTTGGCGAGTCCAAGCATATTTATCGCACCCATAACAGATGTTTTTATTGTCTTAATCGGATTATACTGATAATGTATCGGCGACGCGGGACAAGCCAAGTTATAGATTTCATCCACTTCTGCGTGGTAAGGCATTGTTACATCGTGACGCACAACTTCAAGATGCGGATTACTCAGCAGGTGAATGATATTTTGCTTTTGTCCTGTAAAATAATTATCAAGACAAACAACATCATTACTTTCATTAAGCAACCGCTCTACCAAATGCGAGCCTATAAATCCTGCCCCTCCTGTTACGAGTATTTTCTTCATATAGTTATAATTAGAGCCGCACCCAAAGCCAAATTCAGGTCTGTCGAACAATCATTTGATTGGATGTCAGGCTTTTTATATGTTCGTTTCATATCAAGCAAAAGTACAAAAATAATACCAAAATGCCTATAGGGTACCCCTTTTCAGACCATTATTTTAGTATTTTAAGGTAGTATCAATTTTTTGTACCTTTGTTGAGAGTTATTAAATATGAAAACAACAACGCCATATCAACCGTCGTTAAATTACGACCAAATAATGCACGCTATTGTCAATATGCCCATTACTGATAAGCAACGGATATTGGCAGATATACAATGTCTTATACAGAACAATTATGCGCATAAAAAAAGTGCCGATAATAAAAAAATAAAATTAAAAGAATTGTTATTATCAGGTCCGACTATGTCTGATGAACAATATGCTAATTATTTAGAAAATCAAAAAGCGTGGAAAAGATGGACAGCAAAGATATACTCGTAGATACTTCCATCTTTATTGATTATTACCGCAAGTCAAATAAAGATAAAGCTTTGCTAACAGAATTAATTGACAATTACAATCTTGCCATTTCTACAATTACCGTTTTTGAAATATTTAATGGAATAAAAAATGAACAGGAAACAGAATTTTGGGACACATTATTTAATATAATAAAACAAATCCCTTTTAATTCTGAAATAGCAATCTTATCAGCAAACATATATCAAAATCTGAAAAGAGCAAACCAAATAATAGAACTAAATGATTTATTTATTGCCACTACTGCTGTCTATAGTAACTTACCGATAGTCACTTTCAATAAAAATCATTTTAAGAGAATAAGCGGACTGCAATTACTGTAAATTTTAAATGCGTTTGCCCTCAGGGTCAACCTTGACTATTGATCTTAAAATTGGGGTACATTATTCTGCAACTTCTTCATACAATCATTCGTTTTGGCGCACGTTTTTTGGTTAATATCTCTGCATCTTGCAATTTTCTTCCAAGTATGTCGTCTTTTGCAAGGTGCAGCAAATCTTTTTCTAATCCGAGAACAAACAGTACTTTTGCGTAACTTCCAAAAGATACGCTTCCGCTACCCTTTTCAATTAGCCATAATGTTGATGTTGCTATGTTTGCTCTCTCGGCTATAAGTGCCGCAGAAAACCCCCGCCGAAGCCGTGCCAGTTTAATATTCTCACCAACTTCAGGCATTATTTTTTTTAGACGTAAAGAAAAAGTGTCATTCTTTTGCACCATAATATTTGAAATCTCATACAAAGATACTTGTTTTTATTTGAAATTTCAACTACAACGAGGGTCAACACATTTAAACAAGTTAATTTGTTGATAACGAATAAATTACAAACGCAAATTTTTATAAATTTTCATCAAGAATAAGCATTATAAACGCGTTAGCCCTGCAACTACAACCCAACGCCGTAATAAGTAAATCCTTCCTGTTGCAGTTCTTTTTTCTCGTAGAGATTGCGACCATCAAAAAACACTTTGTTTTTTAAATTAGAAGCAATTTTTTTCCAGTCCGGAAAACGAAACTCTGTCCACTCGGTAATCAGGAAAAGTGCATCTACCTTATAAGCCGTTTCATACATATCTTTACAATATGTAATTGCATTACCTATGCGGCGTTTGCTTTCGGGCATTGATACAGGATCGTATGCACGTATATTGACACCTGCCTTACGAAGTTTTTCTATCATTACAAGCGATGGTGCTTCACGCATGTCGTCCGTGCCGGGCTTAAATGCCAAACCCCAAAAACCAACGGTCATACCTTTAACTTTACCGTCAAAGTGAGCCATAAATTTATGAAACATCAGCGATTTCTGCGTTTCATTCACTTCCTCAACAGCAGACAAAACCCCCATTTTATAATTGTTGTCGGAAGCAGTTTTAATAAGTGCTTTCACATCTTTCGGAAAGCAACTGCCCCCATAGCCAATACCCGGGTATAAAAATTTACTGCCTATACGAGTATCGCTACCTATACCCTTACGCACTGCATTAACATCAGCTCCCACAAGTTCGCACAAATTAGCAATGTCGTTCATAAAACTGATTCGGGTTGCAAGCATTGAGTTCGCGGCATATTTGGTCATTTCGGCAGACGGAATATCCATAAAAATTATAGGATGACCATTAAGAGTAAACGGTTTGTAAAGACGTGCCATTACTTCCTGTCCGCGAATAGAACTTACGCCGACAACAATTCTTTCAGGGTACATAAAATCATTTATTGCCGTACCTTCTTTTAAAAATTCGGGATTTGATGCAATGTCAAACTTAATATCAACACCCCTTGCAGTAAGTTCTTCTTCTATTGCCACACGTACTTTTTCGGCAGTACCGACAGGAACGGTACTTTTTGTTACAACAAGAACGTATTCGTTCATATTGCGCCCTATCTCGTGAGCGACATCAAGAACATAGCGCAAATCCGCACTGCCGTCTTCGTCAGGCGGAGTGCCTACGGCAGAAAAAATAACTTCCGCATCTTTCATCCCCTCTTTCAGAGAATCGGAAAAAGTAATCCGCCCTCTTTCAATATTATTGAGCAGCATTTCCTCCAAACCCTGCTCATAGATGGGTGAGATACCCTTTTTTAATTTGACTATTTTTTCTTTATCAACATCAACACAACAAACGTCAATGCCTACTTCGGCAAAACATACACCTGTCACAAGACCTACATAGCCTGTTCCTACTATCGTAATCTTCATACGCTTATAAATTTTGTATCCGAACAGTCGTTATCGCGGACCTGACCTGCAATTTTTTAACTTCCGACATGTTCACTTTATCATTAAAAATTATACTTATTACTGCCCGCAGGGTCAAGGGCTTTGAGTAACTCGCCCGCTGCTTTTTTTTCATCAGGCGATGATTCCTTAAAAATATTTATGAGTTCATCTGACTTTGCTTCCATAAAAGACAATTTTGACGGCAGATTGGCACGCTGTTCGTCTAATTTTTTCAATGTCTGCAATGCTTCAATAATCCCCTCTCTCCCATTAGCGGGATCATCATACATATTATCCAAACCCTGACGGTAATAATTATAAAAAACTTCGTGAATTGCAGAATAATTTCCGTTTGCGTAACTTTCTATCGTATTATAGCGGTTGCGATTATTGCTTTCAACGGCTTTCCATCCTTTTTCGGAAAAACTTTGTGCAAGGTTTACAACATTGCGGGCTGCGTCAAAGAAATTTTCACCTGAACGATAACCGAAAGAATCAAAGTACAAGCCGAGCATCAAATAGCAATAATACGAAATTGTTGCCGTAAGATTTGTTCCGATATTTTCATCGGAATATTCTATCGGGTCGTTTTCTACATAATGAAAAGAATAATCTCTGTCTATTGTATTAAGAATAGTCGTAGAATACGATGTGTTAAATACCGGACGGCGAAGTTGCACCGAAAGATAACAGTCCATTAAACCACGCTGCAAGTCGTATTTCTGTACATCTACAATTATATTGCAAATAATTTTTTCACCCGGCTTGAATGAAAGTGTCGTCCATTTTCTGCCATTTACAAAAAGCGAAAGTGCTTTTTCCAACTGCTCAAAAACCTTTTTATTTGTAACATTTATTTGATTGCTTACCGTCACTTTCAGAGTACAATCAAATTCTTCTGCTCTTGTAACAAAAGAGCAACAGAACAAAATAATAAAAAGACAAACGTTTCGTTTAAGCAGGGATAGCAATGACCGCTTGCAAGCATTGCCGCTGCATGGAAACGTCGATTGAAAATCAGATAATTTTCTATTCATACTACTGCAATCAGAGTGATAAAACTTCATTGCAAAGATACTTATTATTTGGTGAAGTTTTGGTGTTTTCGACATTTGTTCCGGATTAACGTATTGAAATTGTCTGTATTTCACTATAATAATATATAATATTTCTGATTTTTGATTAAAGGTATATTGTTGATATATCTAATAATCAATATCGTACGATTTGCTGTACTAATGTTACCATGCCCATTAAATAAGTAACAAAAATAACATAAAATATTACCTTTGCAAAAGTACAATTTCAAATAATCTAACAACAAAAAAAAATCAAATTCGTAAATCCTATCGCCGGCATTTTCACAACATATAAATTGCAAAACTAATGAACAGAATAAAAACATTACTGTTAATGATTATAGCAGTTATTCTATTTTCAGGTTGTTCTGTACTGATGTCTAAAATTTACGGAGTTCATGAAATAAGTTATTTTGATGAAGATAAATATGCAAACAGTATCTCAAAAATAAAAAAACAAATACATTTTGTTTCTCTTATTAGTGACTCAACCCAATACAAACAGATTATCAATTCAGGAAGAAATGCCCAACAGAGGCATCTTTTAGGACAGCCTGTTCAAATATTATATTTTGAAAAAAATATATTGAAATCTTATCATAATAATTGTTTTGCAAAAGGAAAATTTACACGTATTGACTGGAATACCGATAACAGATTTTCGTGTTTCTTACCTGCAACAGCCGTTGAAACAGACACGATACCAATAAAGTTGTATGATTACGCCAAAATTTATAACGAAATAAAATCAGATTCAAGTAAAAATTATACCATAATTATATTTTGGACATTTTTATTAGAGAAAACATCACAGTCAGCGATAAACACGACAATAGAGAATATCTATAAATTTGATAAAATCAATGATGTTGATTTCTATTTGATAAATACGGATAAATATTTTGTGAGTATTTAAGCGTGCAGGTGTAATACTTGAAAGTAATACAACTTCTTACCCAAGTCTGTAATGTTCACGCCAACACACATTGCCTTGTATTTTCTAAATTTATAACATATTATTGCCTTGTATTTTTTAAAAAATATGTATATTTGCATATCCTAAATATGATATGTTTATGCAGAAAGAATATCTTAAACGTAATGTTGACGCTGATTTTACGGCTTGGGCAAAATCAAAGAACAGAAAACCACTGCTGGTACGCGGAGCGAGGCAGATTGGAAAATCTTCTGCTATCAGGGAGTTATCCAAACTGTTTGAATATTATATTGAAATTGATTTTGAAAAGCGTTCAAACAGAATTGCTAAGGAATTATTTGAAAAGGACTTGTCAATAAAGGAGTTGTGTGATGAATTATCTATAATCTACAATATTCCTGTTGTCCCTGAAAAAACCTTACTCTTTCTTGATGAAATACAGTCGTGCTTGCCTGCAATATCTTCACTCCGATATTTTTATGAGGAAATGCCCGACTTACACGTTGTTGCGGCAGGTTCTTTACTTGAATTTGCCTTACAGCAAATACCTTCTTTCGGCGTCGGGCGCATTCACTCACTATTTATGACGCCTTTTTCTTTTTCGGAATTTTTGCAAGGGACAGGTAAAAAAAATCTACATGAAAAAATGATGCAGGCATCGCCCGAAAAACCATTAAGCGAGACAACACATAAAATATTGTTAAAAGAACTTATAACCTTTATTATTATTGGCGGTATGCCTGAAGTTGTTGCAAAATATGCCGAAACGAAATCAATTTATGAATGTCAAAAAGTACTGGATGAATTTATAAATACATTAGATGATGATTTTTCAAAATATAAAGACCGTGTCCCTGCTTCAAGAATAAGAGATATTTTTGAAACTGTTTTGGGACAGATGGGCAGGAAATACATGTACTCTAATGCCGCAGAGTACGCTAATATCTACCAAATAAAAGATGCTTTAAATCTATTAAAACAGGCAGGGATAATTTATTCCGTAACACACTCGTCGGCAAACGGAATACCGCTTGCAGCAGAGAAAAATCCGAAATATACAAAATATCTTGTTTTTGATACGGGAGTTTATAACAGATATTTGCAAATGGATATGTCCGACATGCTTACAGGCACATCTCTTGAACAGATTAACAAAGGTGCAATAGCTGAACTTTTTGCGGGACTGGAACTTGTAAAGTCATTTCCGAACACGATTAAAAACAGTTTATTTTACTGGCAGAGGGAACAGCGAAACAGTAACGCTGAAGTTGATTTTCTGCTGAATATTGATAAGAATATAATTCCTCTTGAAATAAAATCGGGTACAAAGGGTTCCATGCAAAGTATGTTTCTTTTTATGAAAGAAAAAAACGTGCCTTACGGTATTCGCAGCTCGCTGGAAAATTTCGGACAGTTACCTGATGTAAAAATTATACCGCTATATGCAATATCTCAATGGCGAGAGTATTTTTTTAATACCTTTGTCTAACTATTATGCAATACAAACTCAACAGTGAATTTACTCCCGCAGGCGACCAGCCGGAGGCAATACGGCAACTTACGCAGGGTATAAAAAGGGGTGATAACGCACAGGTATTAGTCGGCGTTACAGGCAGCGGCAAAACGTTTACAATTGCGAATGTTATACGGCAAACAGGAATGCCGACACTCGTGTTAAGTCATAATAAAACGCTTGCGGCGCAACTGTACAGTGAGTTCAAGCATTTCTTCCCCGAAAATGCCGTTGAATATTACGTTTCATACTACGACTATTATCAGCCCGAAGCATATCTGCCGTCAAGCAATACATATATTGAAAAAGATTTATCCATAAATGAAGAGATTGATAAACTGCGGTTAAGTGCGCTGTCGGCATTACTTTCCGGACGCAGGGATTTAATCATCGTATCGTCCGTATCATGTATCTACGGTACCGGCAATCCCACAGATTATCACGACAATATCATAATGCTCTCACGAGGACAGCGAATAGAACAGCACGATATTATGCTGCGGCTTGTGAGTGTTTTATATTCACGCAACGAAGTTGATTTCGGACGCGGTAAATTCCGTGTTAAAGGCGATACGCTTGACGTTTTTGTTGCCTACGATAATTATGCATACCGCATTATAAATTTTGATAATAAGATTGAACGACTGCAAAAAATTGACCCCGAAAGCGGTGCGGTTTTTGAGGAGTTAGACGATTTGCGCATTTACCCCGCAAATATGTTTGTGCCGTCTTCTCATCGTATCCAACAGGCAATTAAAGATATTCAACTTGATTTGGGCAGACAGATTGATTTTTTCCGCGAGACAGGACGGCCGCTTGAAGCAAAACGCATTGAAGACAGGGTTACATACGATGTTGAAATGATAAAAGAACTCGGTTACTGCACAGGTATTGAGAATTATTCACGCTATTTTGACGGACGCGAGGCAGGTACACGCCCCTACTGTTTGCTCGATTATTTTTCAGACGATTTTTTAATGATTATTGATGAAAGCCACGTTACCGTACCGCAAATCAGGGCAATGTACGGAGGCGACCGCTCACGCAAGGTAAATCTCGTAGAATACGGCTTTCGTCTTCCGGCTGCACTTGATAATCGTCCGCTTACGTTTGACGAGTTTGAACATCTTACCCCGCAAACTGTTTATGTCAGTGCTACACCTGCGGAGTATGAGTTGAAGAAAGCAGCCGGCGTTGTTGTAGAGCAGGTTGTCCGCCCCACAGGATTGCTTGACCCGCCGATTGAAGTTCACCCCGCAGGTAATCAGGTGGACGATTTGCTTGAAGAGATAAAGCGCGTTACGCAGGATAACGGCGAGCGTGTTCTCGTTACTACGCTTACAAAAAAAATGGCGGAAGAACTGAGTGTATATATGGCAAGACTTGATATTCGCTGCCGGTATATTCATTCGGACGTTGACACTCTTGAACGTGTGGAAATATTGCAGGATTTACGTGCAGGGAGAATTGACGTACTTATCGGCGTAAATCTTTTGCGTGAAGGGCTTGATTTACCCGAAGTGGCACTCGTTGCAATTTTGGATGCGGATAAAGAGGGTTTTCTGCGCTCAGGACGCGCTCTTACACAGACAGCGGGACGCGCTGCACGCAATATAAACAGCAAAGTGATTTTTTATGCCGATAAAATTACAGATGCCATGCGCGAAACAATTGACGAAACAGAGCGGCGGCGCACCAAACAAAAGGCATACAACAAGGCACACAATATTACACCGAAGCAAATAGTCAAGTCGTCGGACAATATGCTGCACCGGACAAATAACGTATCTGCCGAAAGAGACAAAAGTATTTATTCCGAAACTGATATGGAGTATTCCAAAGTTGCCGACCCTGTTTTGAATTACGACAATAGCCGAATCAGGAACGATCCCGCAAAGTTACATCAGCGTATAGCCGAGTTGGAGTATCTTATGAATGAGGCTGCCCGCGATTTGCGGTTTTTAGATGCCGACAGATTTTTAAAAGCGATTGAGAAATTGAAGCAGGTGCAGGATTGATTGCTCCGCCTTTTCCCCGACAACAAACTTATCTGCCGATGACATCCTGTTGTGACTTTTGACACAACCCACGTGAACCCGAGGCGATTCGAACGCCTATCGTCAGAACCGGAATCTGAAATTCTATCCATTGAACTACGGGTCCTTTGAAGCGCAAAGATAAGACATTTTCATCGTATCTTTGTAAATTTATGAATGAGCGCGTAACATACAAACGAATATTCGCAATAGCATTTCCGATTATTTTAAGCCAGCTTGCGCAAAACATAGTTGTTATTACCGACACAATGTTTATCGGTCATATCGGCGAAACAGAACTTGCAGCTGCTGCACTCGGCACAATTTTTTTTCAGGTTCTATTTATGTTTATGTTTGGTTTTAGCGTCGGGACACAAATTACCATAGCCCGCGTTAAAGGCGAAAATCACGAAAAAAGTATCGGACGAATTTTTCAGCACAGTGCGTTTTTTATGTTCTGCTCGGCGTTGCTTATACTGTTACTCTATCATATCGCGGGTAAAAATTTGTTGAGCATGCTCGTTTCATCCGAAACTGTACTGAACTCCACAATGGAATATCTTGATGCGCGAATGTGGGGACTGCCATTTTCACTTGTAAGCGCGTCATTTATGGCATTTTACATAGGCATTGCACGTACTAAAATTATTTCATACGCAGCAATAACTATCGGAATAATAAATATTATCGGTGATTATTTACTCGTATTCGGACACGGAGGCTTTCCTGTAATGGGCATTGAGGGCGCAGCGATTGCTTCCGTATTTTCAGAGATAATATTCGTTATAATATTTTTCGCGGTGTCAATTACAAAAAGTAATAAACGTTATCGCCTGTATCGGCGTTTCCCGCTGCACGGTTCGTTGCTTGGGCGATTATTGAAAGTGTCCTACCCCACTATGCTGCAATTTCTTTTTTCATTCGGAACTTATTTTTGTTTTTTAATTTTGATTGAGGGGATGGGACAACGCTCACTTGCTATTGCAAATATTACACGCAGTTGCTACAACATCTTTTTAGTTCCTGTTTGGGGATTTACCTCTACTGTCGCTTCACTTACGGCTTATTTTTTAGGACGCGAGCGCAGCGAAAAACACGAAAGCATTGAAAAAATAAACACAACATCCCTTATAAATACTCTTGTTCTAAAAAGCATATTATTGGGATGTATTTGTATTACAGCTATCGTACTTCCGTTTTTTATTTTTTCAAATACGTTGCTCGGGCTTTTCACAAAAGATATTTCAATTGTGCGTGAAAGCATAAATGCAGTACTTGTCGTGGCAACAGCGTCATATATTATGTGTGCCGCACAAATTATTTTTAACGTTATTATCGGACATGAAAAAACAAAGCAGGCATTTGTAATTGAGATGATCGTTATCGCATGTTATATTCTGTACGCATGGTTTATTATCAAACAGCAACACTGCTCTATTTCTGTTGCATGGACTACGGAGCATTTATATACACTGCTTATTATTTTACTGTCTCTCGGCTATTTGCGGTATCTGCGGCTTCAACGAAAACGGACGCAGTAAAAACATGAGTATAACAACGCCTGATTTATTGAGTCATAGCCAGCCGAAAACCCAAGATTTCACGGTTCTGGTACGGCCCAAAGCTGCCACGAGTGTGGACACGACACTGCATACGACCACTTGAACGACAGCCACCACGATATACGCGGTCGTCGCCACTGCCGGCACCCGCAGGATTTGTGTCAGAACTCGGATAGCTGCCGCCGTACCGGTCACTGCACCATTCAAGTACATTACCGCTCATATCATATAAACCAAGTTCGTTTGCGGCTTTTCCCCCCACTTCATGAACTTTTGAATATGAATTGTCCCCATACCAGGCAACATCATCTATCGTATCACTGCCACTGTAATAATAGCCATGTGTCTGTTGTCCACCGCGTGCGGCATATTCCCACTGCGCCTCTGTGGGCAGGCAGAATTTTTTATTTCCACCCAAAAGTTGGCTTAATTTATAGCAAAAGCCATCCTGATAATATGTTACACCTGCTACGGTATAACCAATATTTGAGAAATCCATACCTACTACATCGTACCAGTTTACATAATACGCAGGATAATTATCACCCATTCCGTAAGTAGTATCCGGAGATGTATTGGGCCAATTGCCCATCACGGCAAACCATAATGCCTGCGTTACCTCGTATTCGCCTATGCTGAAATCGCTTAAAACCACATTTGGGCTTTGGCTCAATGGATTTGGACTGTTGCCAACGTACAGACTGCCGCCTTTTATACACTTCATTGTGAAGCTCGCCGTATCGCCATTATTGCCTTTTACCGTATATCGCTGTTCATCACAGTCGGAAATATAATCAACCCTGAATTCTACAACGCCGTAAACTACCCCATCGGCTCTGCAATCCCATACTATTGTTTTGCTGCCTGAAGTTTGGACGCCTGTGTCGCCGCTTATGGTTGTACAGGTGAACCATGTTGTGCCGTTATCGCCACTGTACCTCAGGGTCAGTTGCGTGCCGGAATCTGCAGCATTCAGGTTAAACTTTACTACCGCCTGACAGTCAATATAACGTGCTATTAAGCCACTTACATTTTGAGCGGTTGCCATTCCGAAAAATGTGCAACACAGTAATATAATTACGGAAAATACAATGTGTTTTTTTTTGATATTTTTATTCATATTTGCGAAATTATTTGAAAACTCCGAATCCTCAATCAATCCCCGATAATAATTTCAACAAATATACATGAAACTTTTTAACTTACATACAGACGAATAAATTTTTGGGGAAAATATAGGGAAATATACATGAAACTTTTTAATTTACACATAGACGAATAAAAATCGGGGGGAGAGAATTTACAGAAACCTGAAATACGCTGGTTATCTTTGATTTTATGGGATACTATTTATTCTCAATAGATAAAATACTTTTAGCATTAAGCGGACTGACGACTTTTTTACCTGTTTCCATTTCTAACTTTAGACGGGCTTCTTTGGCGATATTACCACCACGCCGTGCCGTATCTTCGTGCTCCGAAAAAGATTCCGGATTGACGACTTCCGAAATTTCTTTCGTTGACAGTTCGGCAAGCATGTTGATGACCAGTTCCTTATTGGTCATATTATCGCGAAGATTCTCTTTTTTCAAGCCTTTCAATTTTTTGTATTCTTTGGCTGTTTTGCCTGACCACGTTTTGTAAATAATATCGGTTAAGGTAGCAAACTCAACACCTTCCTGTAATCCGTGTTTTTTCCATTCATCGGTCAAATCCTTGCGAATTTCGATACTTTTCAAACGCTGATTTATCCAGTTGTCGGAATAGCCCAAACGTTTATAATCGGTCATTGCCTGTTCGATAGACAACTCAGGGTCTTGCAACTGGTCTAAACGTTCCTTTGCGACATGTGCAATCCACAACTTAAACGGTTCTGCCCCTGGTGAAGGAATAGATTGAATGAGGCGAAAGAGTTGCTCCGTATTGGCGACATCAGTCATTCGCATCTTGCCGTCGGAGGCAAGCATTTTCAAACCGTTACAAATTGTAACGGTTTGGTTTCCCTCAGTCAATAGACGCTTCTTTAATACTCGCCAATAAACTTGCGGATTATTACTGTCCGTTAATACGGCAACAACATCCACGACAGAAAAATACCATTCTTCCTCCGCTTCATTCCATGAAATGCGAACTTTCTTTTCTTCAAATATTTTAATACGCTCTTTCATATCTATTACTTTTTTACAGTTACCAATTCTATTTATTTATTTCTGTAAAAATACTAAATTTTTAGATATACAGCTCTTTACGTTATTATTTGAAAGCTCCGAATCCTCAATCACTCCCCGACAATAATTTTAACAAAGTTATCTGCCGAAAAATATTTTTGCGCCGTATCGCGAACTGTTGCAGGAGTGGTGCTATTAACCGTTTCCCACAGAATTTTATAATGGGTTTCGTCTATTGACATATTTACAAGAAACCGTTTCCTTTCCGCCTTGTCAAACACACTGTCCACAGTGCGAAGCATCTCACCCCAAAAACAGTTTTTTACAAGTGTCAGTTCTTTTTCGGAAATCAAATCGTTGCATAATTTCTCTTTTTCTTTTTCTATTTCCTTTAGAACTTTTTCCGCCGCACCTTTTTTTATCTCGGAAGATATTTGCCAAAGTCCTGTGCTGCGCATTGATATAATATATGATGATATACCGTAAGTATAACCCTTTTCTTCGCGAATATTTTTTGACAGGCGCGAGCCGAAGTAGCCGCCGAAAATAAAGTCAAGAGTTTTTAGCGGATAAAATTCATCCCGAACGGCAGGTATCGGAGAGAGCATGCCCATTCTGAGCGATGTCTGCACAGATGACGGCATTGATATAAAATGCGGTTCCAATGGTGCCGTATCTGTGTTTTGCGGATAGTCTGCACCTTCGCTTATTATTCCATTACGGTTAAAATTGCCTGTTCCGAATAATGCGTTTAACTTTTTTATTATTTTTTCGTTATATGTCCCCGCTATCACGATGGCAGAAAGTCCGCTAACAATGCGCTTGCCGTAAAAATCAAGCAAATCTTCACGCCTTAATGTTTTAAAATCTTCGTCAGTCGTGCATACTCCGTAGGGATGCTTATCGCCGAATATTTTTTTCAAAAGTTGTCTGCGCGAAACATCGCTCACTTTCTGTTTGCTTATTAAAAATTTTTGATAATTCTTTTGCAGATAAATATCTATTTCATTTTGCGAAAAAACAGAATGAACAAAGATTTCGGCGCAGAGATCAATAAGCGTGTCAAGATTACGCGAAAGAGAATGAACTGTAAAAGATATTGTATCCTTATCGGAAAGTTTATCGGTATATGCACCGTAATAATCAAATTCTTCGGCAACTTGCCCGCCTGTTTTGTTATGTGTCCCTTTTGTAAGCAGGGACACACACGCCTGCGATACAAGCGGATTTTCGGCATATCTGCCGCCTGCATTAAAAATAAATTCAATACGAATTAAATCTGCCGTATCGTCGGGATAACCATATACGCATATACCGTTATCAAGTGTATGGACTGAGGGTGATATTTTTTCAAGTTCAAGCATAGGTACTAAAATTATAAATTACAACTTATCGCTCACGTATTCCAATGTTGAGCAATTGCTGTCAATCAGGCAACGGCAAGCATGTTCCTTAATCATAGAGGGCGTAACTGCTGCGTATTTTTTTGCTTCATCGGCAATCAATAAGGCATCGCCGAGAAGTTCAAAAAATGCAAAATTCAATGCTTTATCCAACACTTTGATATTTGAAAATCGCAGTGCCGTTTCCACTTTATTTTTCACTTTGGCAAGTTCATAATCTCCAACAGATTCACTGCGAATACGCTCTAACTGCCGCTCGATTCCCTCACAGGCGCGTTCGTATGAAACTCCGTCATTTAATCGTCCTGAAATTGAAAATGTCCCCGGCTCAATATCTCCCGATACATAAGCGTCAATATCGCTGAAAAGTTGTTCTTTCTTTACCAATTCTATGTAAAAACGTGACGATTCACCGTTTGAAAGAATGTCGGAAATTATATCAAATACGTAAAAACTTTTTTCACCGCGCCCACCAACATGGTAGTTACGGTAAAGTGCATTTACGGGAACATTGCGGGTAATACGCTGTAAGCGGGGGGATACCTGTTGCGGCTCGACAGGTAAAGAGCGTTTTTCGCGTCCGCCGCGCGGAATATGCCCAAACCATTTTTCCGCAAGTGCAAAGACATCTTCAACAGCAATATCACCGACAACAGAAAGAATTGCGTTGTCCGGCATATAAAATGTGTTATAGAAACTGCGCACATCTTCCACTGTAACGCTTTCTATATGCTCAATACTTTTGCCGATTGTACTCCATCCGTACGGATGTTTTGTAAAGGTGAGAGGACGCAAAAAAAGAGTTGCATCGCCATACGGTTGATTTAAATATCGCTGACGGTATTCTTCGATTACAACTTTTTGCTGCACCGAAAGGCGTGTTTTATTTATTGTCAGATTCTGCATACGGTCGCTTTCCAAGCGAAAGGCTGTTTCAATATGCTCACGCGGAACGGATATGTAGTAATTTGTGAAATCGTTATTTGTAAATGCATTATTTTCGCCTCCGATATTTTCCAATTCTTCATCAAAATTCTTTACGTTTTTTGAGCCGCCGAACATAAGATGTTCAAATAAATGCGCGAAGCCTGTCTTTTCATGGTTTTCGTCCTTTGCGCCTGCATCATACAACAAATTAAATGCGCACAAAGGCGTTGCCGTATCACGCGAGGCAATTACTTTTAAACCGTTGGACAAAATATGTTTTTCAAATGGGATGTTCATTATGTAATAAAGTTTATGACTTTGATATTTATGTTTAGTACACGTAATTTTATATCTCGTGCACGTAATATTTTCAGGATTGCAAAGTTATTCAAATTTTACTTTACTTCCCAATACAGAACCGACTAAAAATATTAGCAAGAACATCATCGGTAGTTATCTGCCCTGTAATTTCACCAAGACAGTCCAGAACCGTGCGAAGTTGCTGTGATAGCAGGTCGGCGGAAAGTCCGCTTTCTATTTCGGTTTTAATTTGCGACAAGCCATCCATTACCTTACCGAGTATTTCGTAATGGCGGGCATTTGTCAGGATTACCTGATTTTGGGAAACCGCATTTGCACCTGACAACTCAATAAGTGCTTCACGTAAACAGTCAAGTTGGGAACTTTGCGCCGAAATAGCCGAAAGAAATATATTATTGCTCGCCGGCATTAAAGAATTATTATGCAATACCGACAGTTGTTGCTCAGATAATTTATCAATCTTATTTCCGATAAAAATAACTTGCGGTACACTTGCCGCATCAGCACTTGCCGCATCAACATTTGGCTTCAACGCCGCGACTTCACTGTACGCCTGTTCCAATGATATATCCGTAATATCAAAAACATAGAGCCAGATTGATGCCTGCCGCATTTTTGACAGTGTGCGTTCAACACCCATCCGCTCGACAATATCGTCCGAATTGCGCAATCCCGCAGTATCTATAAAACGAAATTTAATACCGTTAATTATAACAGTGTCCTCAATAGCGTCCCGCGTAGTTCCTGCAACTTCGCTTACAAGTGCTTTTTCGTCGCCGAGCAGTGCATTTAACAGCGTGGATTTTCCTGCGTTCGGCTTTCCTATAATTGCGACAGGAATACCCTCTTTAATGGCATTACCAAGTGCGAAAGAATTACGAAGTGTGTTGGCATGTAAAGCGATTTTTTCGAGCAATTTCCGCAATTCGCTGCGCGAAGCAAATTCCACATCCTCTTCACCAAAATCAAGTTCCAGTTCAAGCAACGATGTCAGGTTAAGAAGTTCGCTGCGGAGCATTGATATTTCCGCAGAAACACCGCCGCGCAGCCCCATTATTGCCAAACGGTGAGATGCTGCATTTTCGGACGCAATAACATCGGCAACCGCCTCCGCCTGCGACAAATCCAACTTTCCATTTAAAAACGCTCTTTGAGTAAATTCACCTGCCCGCGCTATTCGCGCACCTGCTGCCAAACAAAGCGATAAAATTGTGCGTACAATATATGGTGAAGCGTGACATGAAATTTCAACAACATCTTCACCTGTATAGGAATACGGAGTTTTAAAATACGTCAGTAAAACGTTATCCAACAGTGAGCCGTCAGAGTTATAAACTTCTTTGTAATACACCCGGCGAGGGACAAAAGACGACTGAGGCACTGTGGACACCGCAGATACATCAGTAATGCGGTCCGCAACATCAAGTGCAACAGTTCCCGAAATACGAATAACAGCAATTCCACCTGCTCCCGCAGGCGTTGCTGCAGCACAAATTGTATCTTCAAAAAAATTCTGCAAAATTATTGATGATAACTGTCTTTTATTTTTTCAATCATTCTGCGAACAGCATCAAATGCGTCGTCAAAAGCCTTTTCAAAACTGTCGCGCTGTTTTTCCACGAATAAATCATTACCCGGAATTACAACACGAATGTTTGTAATTTTATTCCCTGACTCATGCTCCTTATCAATTTTGAAAAGTATCTCCGCTTTAACTGCCTGCGGTAATTGCTTTGCAATTTTTTCCGTTCTCTTTGTAACGTAATCAACTAATTTTTGATCTGCTTTGAATTTAATAGCATTGACGATTATTTCCATAACATTTTGAATTTTTATAAGACATTTTATAGATTTACAGATATTCAAAGATAGTAAAAAAGATAGAAAATTTTACTGCTCTGCCACCATTACAAAAACTGCTACTTTTCAAAAATCGCACTGCCGATCCTTATCACATTGCTACCGCAGTGCAGAGCAATTTCATAGTCGCCGCTCATGCCCATAGAGAGATATTTAAACGCTGATATATCAGAGACACGAGGGCGTAAATTTTCAAAAATATTGCGTAATGCTTCAAATTCCCGTGTAATTTGCGCGGTGTCGGAAGTATCGGTTGCCATTCCCATAACGCCGCAAATCCGCACCCCGCATAAATCCGCACCCGCATTAACCGCACTCAGAGCCGCCTCAACATCAACAAAGCCCGATTTTGTACTTTCGGAAGCAATATGAAATTCTAACAGCACATCAATAATTCGCCCGCAACGCAATGCTTGACGGTTAATCTCACGTAATAACTCCAGACTGTCCACACTGTGAATTAACGATACGAACGGCGCAATATACTTTACTTTATTTGTTTGCAGATGTCCGATAAAATGCCACTGAATATCGCGCGGCAAAGCACTAAACTTATCACGCATTTCTAATGCTCTGCTTTCGCCGAATATACGTTGCCCCGCATTATACGCCTGCAAAATCTCATCTGCGGAATGATACTTTGAAACGGCAACAAGTGTTACGCCGGCAGGCAACATCGTCCTTAACCGCAAAAGATTATCTGCAATCATAACTCTTTAATAAACCACGCTACGGCAGCAGTTACTGCAGGAATAAAAGACAAATCGGGAAAATATAACTCACCGGCATCCACCGTACAAACAGTGTTATGAAGCAATCCACCCACCGTAACACGCGTCAGATATTTTCCGTCAGCAGGAATAATTTTATGAGAGTTATCTGTTTTTAACCGCCCATCCTCATAATCTCCTATAACCATAAAATTGTAGCCAAGTGAATTATTTGCTTCGCTGATATTCCCTGAAATAATTAAATTTCTTATATGAGTAGAACTTATTTTACGATTATGGACAACATATTCAGGATACATATCAACAGAAAAATTATATTTTTCTCCCAGCGAAAGAATATTGTTGTAACTGCCTTTACGGTCGTACCCAAATGAATGATTAAAACCGACTATCATTTTTTTTACGTGAACAATATCAACAAGAATTTGCTTTACGAAATCCTCTGACGACATCATGGAAAATTCTTCTGAAAACGGAAGCACTAAAACATTCTGAAGCCCCACATCTTCAAGTACTCTCATCTTTTCCCGTTCCGTTGTTATAAGCGTAAATTTTTCACGAAAATCATCTTCACATTTAAGCACAAGACGCGGGTGCGGATAAAATGTTACAAGCACACTTTCTCCATGTTCAATTTCCGCATAGTGATTAAGAAGTGATATTATTGAACGGTGTGCAAGATGTACTCCATCGTACGAACCAACCGTAACGATTGGATTTTTTATCTGTTGCCACTGTTCTATGCCTTTAAAAATCTTCATATTGAATCTCGCTTTCTGCACACATTCCGATTTTCAATACCCTATAATACAGATATTATAAAAACGAACTGTTCAATCTGTGAGTTGTATTGAAAGTGCAATTAAAAACCAAATGTCGCTCCGACTATAAAATTTATACGATAAGACGGATAATCATACCAGCGGAAAAATCTTTGCGCAATTAAATTATTCACTTGTGCAAACGCACTCCAACGGCGGAAAAATCTATATTCAAATCCCAAATTCCAATCGAAACCACCATTAACCGTAAATTCATCCATATAACGGTCAAGTCCTGCCATACCGGTATATCCGACCATATCGGTGGTTATAATAAATTTATTACCGATATTGTAACGAAACGTTGCCTTTGCTTCAAATGCAGGAATATAATAAAGCGTATTGTCAAAGTAATTATATGTTGCTTCTACATGCGCAGATATGCGTTCATCCCAACGAAAATTCATTTCGCCTTTTACTCTTAAAAAAAATAAATCTTCGCTGTAAGCAGGAATAAAATCGTTGAAACCTTCATAGTGTATTCCCACAAAATATGGACGTTGAACAAAGTTCAGTATATGATCCCTCAGCATAAATTCACCCTTAACTGCAACATCCATATTTTTACTTATATTACTTTGCAAACCTAAATAAAATTTTAATTTATCCCGTGAAAAACTTAATTTATCTGCCGAAAACTGATGCAGATACGGATTTATATTTGAAATTTTTTCAAGAGTATTACGCTCTACATTTCCTGTAAATCCTGCAAAAGCAGTAAGTATTTTATCTACTATATGGTATTTAAGATCCACAACCGGATTAAACTGTACTTTCGGACTTTTCGACAAATCATCCCCAAAGATGTAAAAACGCAATCCCCCGCGCAATTCAACTTTAAAAAATCTGTAATACACTGTCGGTTCAATACGTACTGTGTAAGAATTATTTGTTCCGGTTGAATTGACTCCGTAAGTGTTATCGTCAAAACTAAAAATTCCTCCTGCGCGAAGTTCGTCCGTATATTTATCAACATAATTTAATTTCTTTTCCACACGCCCCAATACTTCAGCAGAATGTTCGTGACTTCCCCAGGCGGATGAATTAAAATTATAACGCGCAGTTGCCGTATATTTCCATTGATTCGGAGTTGTTGCATTATCTTCAAACTTTACATTAAATCCCAAATTCTGATACCACCGCCAAGATTCATCGGAAATATCCATAAAACTCAATGCGGAAGTATCCGCATCATCACTAAAACCATAGCAATTTACCTGATGATAGTTGTAATAAGCATTAAGCGTTACGGTAAAATAGGGAACAGAAAAAATCTGACCGAGCAAATCAAATTCATGGTCTGCAAAACTGCTTTTATAACGAGAGTATCCCTTTATTTTTCCATACGAGGAAAGGTGTTTGTACGATGCCGCAATGCCGTAATTTTTATCACGCCCCAAACTGAAATATGCTTCCGCAAGCGGGGTCAGATAATTTCCAAAACCGATTTTTATATGCTGATGGAAAAGTTTATCTATCGGCTCTCCCGAAATTTTTGCGGGCTTCATATTTTCTATTGAATATTCCGTTTTTTCAGGCACGGAATAGATAACATAATCGCTGCGCGGCACAACATTGACAGGCAATGTATCGCGCATTTGCGGCATAAACATCAGCGTTGCCGGTTTCCGTATCAAAGTCGGATTATAAGGCGCAACAACGATAACTTTTTCGTTGAAAGACGATACACTTTGCGGCACACTCTGCTGTGCACAGGCAAAAAATCCGACAAAAATAAAATTGATTATTATTATTTGTTTCATACAGTTTTTATATTCTACATTGATGGTAATTCTATTTCGGGTGTATTATCAGTATTCATATTTTCCCGTTCTAATCTCTCCTGCTCTTCAAGTATTGCCTCTTTTTGTAATATTTTATCGTACCTGTCCTGCGCAACTTTTTTCAAATCGCCGCCGCTACTCGTATCACTATCGTCCCCATCATCATAATTATCAATTACACTCCGTAATGTCTGTTTTGCCTGCAAAAAATTTCCACGCTGAAAATAAATATCCGACCAAAGAATAAACATCTTTGCAAGATATTCATCATTGCCCGGCGCATCCGAAATATAGTCAACAATCTTCTGTTCCGCTTCCACAAGTAAGCCGTCCCGCACCATACCCTCTATTAAAATATAACGTGCTTCCGCTTGATAATTCGGATTTTTAGACGAGGTAAGACGCATATATGAATCGTCGCTCAGTTCATTATCGCCCATCTGACGCGAAAGACGTGCAATAGTAATATTCGCCTCGTCTTTTTGATTGTCCGACAGTCTATCCATTTTAAGTAATATCTGCGCTTCGTCAACTGCCTCTTTCTTTCTATCCATCTGCACATACGAACGCATAATTCCTGTTTGTGCCAAAAGCGCATTAGCCGGCGTGCTTGCAATAGAGCGCAAACGTGTATAATTTTCAAGTGCAGCAGTGAAATTTTTATCTGAAAACTCCATGCCTGCAACAGTTATAGTAGCTTGCTCCGTATAAGGCGTTGCGGGAATATTTGCCAATTTTTGATAAGTGCTTTTCGCAAGATTTCCATCGTTTGTACGAACTGCGCAATCGGCAAGCGAATGTAATGCTTCAACAACAAAAAATCCTTTCGGAAACTGCTCAATATATTTTGTAAATGATTTTGCCGCCTCGCTAAAGTTTCCTTCAAAATAAATATTTTCCGCCGCTAAATAAAGGATGGAATCCTGCTCCTGTTCATCTATTTTCACACCCGACATTTTTTTCGCATAATCAAAAAATTCGTCAGGCTTATTCATTGCAATGTAGATATTCTTCAGCGTAAGCAGCGATTGTTTCGCTTCCGAAGTTCCCTGATATTTTTCTATCACTTTTTTAAAATATTCCAACGCCTCTTTATTTTTACCTTCATTAAAATACATCATGCCTATTTTCATATAAGCATTTTTCACGAGAGGATGATTGGGATACTCACGAATAAGTCCGCTGAAAGCGTCTTCCGCCTTAACATTATTCTCAAGCAGCATTTCGGTTGCACCGAGTTCACTTAATACCTGCGGCATCAACGAACTTGAAACATTTACTTTTTTCAATAAAGAAATTTTTTGTGCATATTTTGCCATTGCACCGGAGCATAACGCCTGCTGATATAAAGCATAATCGTTTCGACCGTCGTCGGCAACCATAGCCTTATCGTAATCGTCAAAAGCCGTATTGTACTGTTTAAGCATAAATTTGCAATCGGCAATATTCATTAAAGCGTCCCGCCTGTAAACAGAATCTTGCGTTAAAAGCACGAACCGATTAAACTGCGAGGCAGCAGCAGCATATTGATTCTGTTCCATCTGAATTACGCCCATACAATACAATGCGTAGGCGTATTCTTCCGTATTTTTAGATGACGGCAACGATAAAAATCTATTATACTCAGCCATCGCTTCCTGCTTTTTATCAAGAACGGAAAGACACATCCCTTTCCAATAAATTGCACGCGATGTATAAATATCATTATAGCTGTTTTTCTCACACGAAGTAAATGCGTCAAACGCACTTTCATAATCTTCAATATTAAAAAGTTCAACCGCTCTGCCAAAGAAAAGACGCTGTTCCGCTTCTTTCATTTCCGCCGTTTTATAAGGAATTTCGGCAAGCGTTTCAAGTGCTTCTCTGTAAGAGTGGGTCGTCATAAGAACATCCACAAGATAGGCATGAATAATATTATTATAAACCGAATACGGATACTTTGTAAGAAAACCCCTTAACGCATCTGCCTTTTCCTGATATGTTGCCTGCCCCTTTTGATGTACAAGTTTTGCATAATTATAAAATGCATCTTCCTGCAAAACCGTATTGCCGCTCTCCATATCTGCCGCACTGCGAAACGCTTCCTGCGCAAATCTTATCAAATCCTGCTGCGAATAAATATATCCCAAATGGTAAAGCGAACTCTGTATCAAACGCTGATATGAAGTATCGGAAAGCGTTGCAACTTTTTGAAAAAAGTATGCGGAGGAATCATATTTTTTTATTCCGAAATAAGCATACCCAAGATTATAATTATCGGCAGGATCCGGATTTTCGGGCGACAGGGAAACATACATCTTTAAGTACGGCAACGCTTCCTGATACTTACCTTTTTTCAAATAACTGTCGCCTATCAAATGCGAAAGTTCTATCTTTCTTGTCTGTTTTGCATCGGAAAAAAGTTCAAGTCCTTTATCTATCACCTTATCGTATTCCTTCTGTTTATAATCAATCTGCAAAAGAAAATAGGGAATAATTGTTGCGAAAGAAGGGTCGTCTTCTATCTTTTCAAACTCGGTACGCGCACTTTGATATTTCTCCTGTACATACAGACAGTATGCGTAGTAATACGTTGAAACTACACGATAGCGCATATCTTCTTCAATCAAAGAATAAAAAAGTACTTCAGCGTCAAGATATTTTTTCTGCATAAAAAGAGCATATCCCTTGCGAAAAGTAAATTCATTTTTATCCTCAGGAGAAAGAGCATCCGTATTTACTTTTTCATAATATTCTATGGTCTCTTTGTACCGTTTTTGCGTATATTCAAAGTTCCCGAGAGAAAGGTAAATACTGTTTATCCGCAAACTTTGCGGATATTCATGCAAAAAGCGGATAAGCGGAGCGTCGGAATGAGAATGAAAAAGTTTTATGTTGCACATTGCAGAATAATACATCGCTTCTTCGCGCATGTAATCAACATTTGCACCATCATGTTTATTGCCCTGCGAGTTTTGCAACTTTTTAAGCACCCATTCAAACTGCTTTTGCGCACTGCCGTATTTTGCTTTTGAATATAATTCTACCGCAGAACGAAAAGTCGCATCCGGCTCATCATAAAAATGTGTTTTTTGTGCCGACAGCGGCAACACGAAAAGCAATAACGTTAATAATAATATTACCTTTTGTTTCATTATTTGCCTGTTAATACTTACTTTTATTTTGCTAAATTACCTATTTAAGTGGTCTTTTCGTCAGGCAAAAATATAAATTCTCTAACATTGTGTTGTTAAAAAGAGAGGCATTTTATCTCATTTTTTAAGAAAATTTTAAGACAAAAGTTAAAAACTCTTAACGTTTAAGAAACTTTAACATTTTTTTCTCAGTAATAAGTTTTTAGTGTATTATTTTTGCTGCCTAAAATTTAGACAGTATGAAACACTTTTTATTCTCAACACTGATTTTTTGCAATTTACTTTTGCCGGTATTCACTTCACCTGTATATGCTTTGTCAGCATGTAATTCATTCGGGCATGATTTATCCCCGCAGACTTTACCCGAATACGATAAATTTACGCACAACTTATCAACGCAGACGCCGCAAACAAAGACTCTGTCTTTACCCTATTCAATAAGAACGTATGACCCTGTTTGCTGGAGTGAATCTCAATCGGGAAATATGATATTAACGATAAATAAACATGTTTTGGATAATAATCCGCCGGAATCTTTTACTTTTTATTTGCAGCACAGTGATTCTATCGGATTTACGGAATATATTCCGAATCATTATACCGCAACAAGCGAGTCATACGCAACTTTCGGTTTCTTTTCATTGCCGCCCGGAGATTACATGCTATTTGCTTCATATCATTTTAATAATGGATTTTTTCGTATGGAAGGCGAATTATGGCTTGAATTTGTTATCAATTCTGTTGCAAAAATGGAAATATCATATACAAAAAAAGATATTTCAGGAATGCAATTTTTTGACGGGGAATGGGAAAGCGGCAGGAGTGCATTTTTTGCTTTTGATTTTGAAAGTATTAAGAACGGAACGCCGCCATACGAAATTTTATACAAAGAATTGGGTCTTGAAAGTTCTTACGATACAATATATTTTGGTTGCCAGATGCCGATAGTTTTTACCTTATGGGATAATAACGGCTGTTCCTTGGATATTCACGACACTATTATGATTTCGCCTGACACATTACATATAGGCATTTCACTTGATAAACCGCTTTCGGACGCGAATGTCAGCGATGCCCATCTTTCCATTGTGCAATATAATAAACCTGAAGTGCTGTTTGTCGAATGGTACAAAAACGGCGTATTACTTAAAAGTGGTTTGGAAAATTTTCTTTATGACGCAGGGGCGGGTGAATACTATGCTATCGGATACGGACAGCGTACAGGGCTTGTTTCTTCGAGCAGAATAAAAGTTGAAGCGGACACTTCTGTTAAACCACAGGACACTGTTGTTATACCACCGGATACTATTGTCGTGCCGCCCGATACGATTATTACACCACCGGATACTTTTGTCGTGCCGCCGGATACTATTGTTGTACCGCCGGATACTGTCATTATACCGCCGGACACTATTGTTGCACCGCCGGACACTGTCATTGTGCCGCCGGACACTATTATTACACCACCCGATACCATTGTTGCACCGTCGGACACTATTGTTATACCACCTGATACTATTGTCATACCGCCCGACACTATCATTGCACCACCCGATACCATCGTCGCACCGCCGGACACTATCGTTATACCACCCGATACTCTTATTACACCACCGGACACTATCGTCATACCACCCGATACTATTATTGCACCACCGGACACTGTCATTATACCACCTGATACTATCATTGCACCGCCGGATACTATTGTCATACCACCCGATACTATTATTACACCACCGGACACTGTCATTATACCACCTGATACTATTGTCATACCGCCGGACACTATCATTGCACCACCGGACACTGTCATTATACCACCTGATACTATTGTCATACCGCCCGACACTATCATTGCACCACCCGATACCATCGTTGCACCGCCGGACACTATCGTTATACCACCCGATACTATTATTACACCACCGGACACTATCGTCATACCACCGGACACTATCGTCATACCGCCCGACACCATTGTTACACCACCGGACACCACAGTCACGCCACCCATTGATACACTCATACCTTGCGACAGCAGCATTGCCGCCGATTTTTGGCTCTGTTCCGAATTTACGCTTTACGACATCGGACTTGCAGTAAATGTTTCCTTAACCCGCTTCGACAGTATATTGTGGACATTTCCACCTGAGGCGGAACTGCGCTATGAAGACTATCACGAACTTGAACTGCAATTCAATGATACGGGAATTTTTAAAGTAGGAATGTTTGGGTATTATTATAATTGTGTCGCCGAAAAAGAAGTATCCGTAATTGTAAATATGCCGCAGCAAAAATACCCCGAACAAAAATCATCTTTCTCAATTATCAACTATGCAAGTGTGTATCCGCAGCCGATTACGTCCGAAAGCGTATTAGAAATAGAAACCGGAATTAACGCTTCCGTAAATATTAAAGTCTATAATATCGCCACCGGACAGCAATCTGTTTACAGCAGTCTTTTTCTACGTGCAAATGAAAGAACATATTTGCCTGTTGAATCTGAAAAATTTTCTTCGGGAACATATATATTACTAATCACCGCAACTGCCGAAAATAATAAAACATCAACAAAAACCATTAAAATAATTTCATTATGAAACGAACATGTCAAAAGTTTAACATCTACTTGATAATAACACTTGTGCTTGCACCATTTTTTACAAGTGCGCAAAATATTATTTCACCTGTGCGCAGCCAAACAGTAACGTATTCCAAATTGTCAAGAAATATTGAAAAATGGGCGATACCCGGTGAAAACAATATAGAAGTGCACCTTTCAATGCTTGATGTAAATGTTGCAAACGCGACAGTAAAAATAAAAATGGTTCTTGAGTTTTCAAATGGTGCGAACGGAAAAATTGAAAATCCCGCACCTCTTTCAATTCCTGTGAATATCAAAGGCGGCGAGGATAAAATACTCCATACCGAAGATCTTATGCCGTTTTTCTCATTATCAAATTTGTCATTTAAAGGGTATTCTTTTACTGATTATCAAAAAAACGGAAATTCTTTACCTGACGGCAACTACACACTGCGTTTTGAGGTGTATGAATATTATTCGGGAACGAAAGTATCACGCACAGAAATATCTTCACGATTTTATTTTCATTCTCCTGATCCGCCGATTCTCACAAGTCCTGCGCAGAACGAAGTTTTCTATGCAGATGTGCCGTTGCAATTTTTCTTTCGCTGGACACCACGTCATATTGGCTCTGCCGCAGGCTTTACCGATAACAGATATACACTTGAAATTGTACAGGTACCTAAAAATTTTTCTTCAAATATCAATTCGTATTTCAATACATTTCCCCGCATTTACGAAACGGAAACAAACAATACATACTGTTATTTTGACAACAATAATGCGCTTTTAGAAACAGGAAGCACCTGTGCGTACAGAGTCAGGGCGCAATGTTTCAGTGCCGGCGGCGAGGAACTTATTCTAAAAAATAACGGTTATAGCGAAATAAGAACTTTCTCTATTAAGGAACGATGTATCGGAGTAAAAAATTTAACTGCCGCTCCTTCGGAAAACAGTGCCTTACTTCAATGGACACCTTCTGCTAATGCGGCGTTTATCACTCTTTCTTACAGAAAAAAAGACCGGCAATGGTTTTCTATGCCGCTCGGCAACACAGATGATTTTACCGAAATCGGCAATCTGGAAAATGGTACGGAATACGAGTGTAAAATATCCGCAACATGCGCTTTTGAAGGCAGCGGCGCGGTTAGCGAAAATGATCCTGTTATAACTTTTTATACAAGATTTCCGAATAAAGC
This sequence comes from Bacteroidales bacterium, assembly GCA_031257915.1. Lineage (GTDB taxonomy): Bacteria > Bacteroidota > Bacteroidia > Bacteroidales > P3 > JAIRNR01. Next base: position 19,492 of record JAIRNR010000003.1, on the reverse strand, counting down.
AACTGAAAATAATTGTGGAGAGATGGTTACTGAAATTGAGCGGGCAACCGACTCACTTTTTATTTTACATCGCTTTGATAAAGTCAAAACAGCAAGCGGACTTATTATTTCTATTGAAGATGTTACAGGCGAAAACGGTATTTTCAGCGGTACCGGATACACTAATATTCCCTTGTTGGCGAACACGGGTGTAAAGGTTACATTCAGGAAGATTCATGTAAATAAGAATTACGAACTTGTTAACGGCGGGTTTGTTTTTGCCCATTCCCGCAGGAAGTTGTGAGGGAGGTTGAGATACATAACAGTAAAATAAAACTAACGGAATTAGCAGATAGCAGTGATGGGCTTTATCATATCAAGATAATCAAAATCCTGATTTGTCTATTTTCTGCGAGCATCAAAGCCATGTTTTTCGGTATTTATATGCGTAAAATTAAGATATTTAGCAGCAACAGAATCACGTACTTCGTTCATAAAAGTATCGGTGTCGTTCTTATCAAATTCTTTTTGAATACGTTGTAAATTCTGAAACACATCAAGTGAGCGTGTCAAAAACCCATCGTTTATTTCTACAAAATTTCCTTTGTCTAATAAATTCATAAGTCAGTAGCAGTTATTACATTAATATTATAGTTTGATTTTATTTTCTTAACGACAACCTTAATTCTATGAATTAAAAGTTGGTCTAACGTTGGCGTTAAATTATTTTCAGTACAAAATTGGTATGCTAAACTGTTCTCTGCGACTTTATCATCAATTTGTATCAAATAAAATGTATGATTTTTACTGTCCTCTTTATTGATTTCCAAAACGGCTTGCCCCGTAGTACCACTACCTGCGAAAAAGTCAAGTATCTTAGCATTTTCTTTCCCATTTGTAGAAATTCTGATAATGTATTTTATCAACTCTACAGGTTTTGGTGTGTCAAAAAGATTTCTCAAACCAAGTTTTACCAAGTCGTTTGTCCCCTGTCTGGAATAGAAGTCCAAAATAGAAACGACATTATCGTAAGAATCTTTAAGATAATGTTTTTCATAGGGTCTGTTACCCTTAAAGTGTAGCATATTCTCAGCGTGAAGCCTAAGAATTTTCTGTGGCGAAGACCATTTGCGAGTTTTTAAAGCGGGCAATTTCAGATTTATTTCTTCAATAAATAATTCATTTGGAGTTCCGGGAACAGACAAATCTTTTGGAAAAAATATCTCACCTTTTTCGTCAATTTCAGAATAATTACGCAACCAGGTAATACCGTATTTCTTCATATTTTCCTCGTTGAGTTCGGAAAGTAATTTTAAAGCAGAAGCACGACCGTATAAATTGAATTGTGTTTTTACTTTTTTTGAAATATCGCCAATCATAGCTGCTTCGTAAGCATTGTTCAGACGCTTAATTTTAAAATCTTCGAGCAATTTTATATCTTGTGCATAAACAAGAATATATTCGTGAATTGTATTGATATGCTTTGAATTGCTTCTGACGGCTTGTTTGGTAATGAAGACACCCAAAAAATTTGATTTATTGAAAATCGTATCGCAAACAATTTTTAATTCGTATAGCGAATTATCATCAATAGAAATAAAAATAACACCATCATCTTTCAAAATTTGACAAGCCAGTTTCAGCCGCTTTGTCATAAAATCGTGCCAGTCGTCAGTGCTGCGTTTGTCGTTGTAAGAAAAATTATTACCTGTATTGTAAGGCGGGTCAATATAAATTACATCAAATTTTTCAAATTTATCTGCCAAATGATGCAAAAACCTGATATTATCGCCAATGGCGACAGTATTGGCCATAATCATTTTATTTTCATTATTTTGAGAGAATAGATTGGAATTTTTATTTGCCTTTATTATCATAGTTCAAGGGTTTGCAGAACTTCAAACTCTTAAACTTTTTGGCAAAAAAAGACGTGAAGCCATTTCTTACCTGTTTGCTGTTAGAGGTGTCCATACCTTTATGGTCAAACAAGTTACGAAACAGTTCACGCCTTAAAAACGCGAACTTTCGCACTCTTATCTCAACCACTTTTTGAAATTTGGACGTTTCTAACAGTGAGAATAAAAGCGTAAAGCCCTATTTATCTATTTATTTCATTATCCGTATTACGGATTATAATTCTACATACGTTTTGATTATTAAAAATTTGTTCTAAATTACGATTTTCTATTTTACTTATATCACAATTGTTGCAAGCCTCGCTCGCAGCTCCATTAACAACACACACATCTATCTGTTATCAACATTATAATGCAAACCTCTGTTTTCCCTGCGTTCCATTGACATCGTTATTATAAGGTATCCGATTTTGATGAGATTGCGCAATTCGGCAAGTGCTACCGAATGTACACTGCGATTGTAGAGTGCCTCCGTTTCGCGGTGAATAATTGCAAGGCGGTCAAACGCACGTTTCAAACGAAGATTAGAGCGTACAATACCGACATAACTTGACATAATCGTCTGCACTTCTTTCAAACTCTGCGTTATCAAAATCATTTCCTCATTAAGCACCATGCCTTCGGAATTCCATTCGGGAATATCACTGCAAATTTCGGTATCACGCACTACTTCTACGGCATGCAGATATGCCCTGTGCGAAAATACAAGTGCTTCCAAAAGCGAATTGGACGCAAGGCGGTTTGCTCCATGCAGTCCTGTACAGGAACATTCACCCGAAGCATATAATCTCTCAATACTCGTACACGCATTTTCATCTACCACAATACCACCGCAACTGTAATGAGCGGCAGGCACTACAGGCAACAGTTCCTTACTTATATCAATACCTGTTGAAAGACATTTTGCATATATGGTTGGAAAATGTTGCAGCAATGTATATTTGGAAATACCGCGACAGTCAAGATAAACATGGTCGTCCCCTGTGATCTTCATTTCGTTGTCAATGGCACGAGCAACAATATCGCGCGGAGCGAGTTCAAGACGTTTATCATATTTCGCCATAAAATATTCAGTCTTCAGGTTGCAGAGCCGCGCACCCGCACCGCGTACTGCTTCGGAAATTAAAAACGACGGTTTTTCACCCGGATTGTATAACGATGTGGGATGAAACTGGATAAATTCCATATTTCTAACAGTACCTTTTGCACGATGTACCATAGCCACGCCGTCGCCGGTGGCAACAATGGGATTTGTTGTTGTCGCGTAAACGTTTCCGTTGCCCCCTGTTGCAAGCATTGTAGTTTTTGCAAGAAAAGTATCTATACGATTTTCTTTTAAATCAAGCACATAAGCACCATAACAGCGAATATCGGGTGTGCGGTGATTCACTTCAACTCCCAAATGATGTTGCGTAATAATATCAATCGCGAAATGATTTTCAAGTAAACTTATATTCGGATGCTGCCGCACTTTTTCCAATAAAATACGCTCTATTTCCTGTCCGGTACGGTCTTTATGATGAAGTACGCGATGTTCGGAATGTCCGCCCTCTCTTGCAAGGTCAAATTCTCCGGAACGCTTTCTGTCAAACTGCGCACCATAACCGACAAGTTCTTTTATCCGCTCTGTAGAATCTTCGATCGTGAAACGAACTACTTCTTCATCACATAAGCCGTCACCCGCAATAAGAGTATCCTTAATATGTTTTTCATAAGAATCAAGTGCATCTACAACAGCTGCTATACCACCTTGGGCATAGTTTGTCGAACCCTCGTCTGCAAGGGATTTCGCAACAAGCAATACGCCGCCATAGTCAGCAACTTTCAGTGCGTAACTTAATCCGGCAATGCCTGTACCGATAACAAGAAAATCCGTTACTCGTTTCATAGCGCGTATGCCGCTATTTTTTAAAACTGTATAAATCGGAAATACTCTGACAATTCTCAACGCGCATTATAACTTCCGCAAGCAAATCTGCTATGGAAAGCACTTTTATTTTTTCACTTTTCCTGCGAAGCGGAATAGTGTCGCTGACGATAAGTTCCGATATTGACGACTTCTCAACTTTTTCAATAGCGTCGTCAGAAAGAACAGGATGCGTTACCATTGCGCGTACACTCGCCGCACCGTATTTCATGATAAGATCTGCGGCTTTAACCATCGTATTGCCTGTATCAAGAATATCGTCAAGTAAAATAACATTCTGCCCTTGAACCTCACCTATCAACTCCATTTTATCTACAACATTGGGACGTGAACGCTGCTTATAACAAATCGCAAAACCCGTATCAAAAATTTTTGCATACTGGGCGGCACGCTTTGTTCCTCCCGTATCGGGCGAAGCGAACATTAAATCGGTTATTTTTTGCTTGCGCAGATAAGGAATAAATAGAGAGGATGAATAAAGATGATCTACCGGAGTTTCAAAAAATCCTTGAATCTGGTCGGCGTGAAAATCAATTGTAACAATACGCGAAACCCCCGCAACAGTAAGCAAATTTGCAATAAGTTTTGCCGTAATCGGCACACGCGGCTTATCTTTACGGTCTTGACGGGCAAAGCCGAAATAAGGGATAATGGCTATAATTTTACGTGCCGAAGCGCGTTTTGCCGCATCAATCATCATAAGCAACTCAAAAAGATTTTCAGTTGGCGAAAATGTCGATTGAACGATAAAAATATCGTCTCCGCGAACATTTTCTTCAAAAGATGTTTGAAACTCGCCGTCCGAGAATGTTATAACATCCGACTTGCCTAATTTCGCACCGTAAGCGGAAGCGACTTTTTCCGCTAAATAATGTGATGCGCGACCTGAAAAAATTTTGACTTTTGACTCTACCATAAATAACAGGATTGTGGAGCAGCACTGTGCCCCTTTCTTCGTTAGGATTTATTACAGTTTATTTGACGGCAAAGTTATTAAAATTTTACATTTTTCGTTTTATCGGCTTGCGTTATTGCTTTTTCTTGTAGAACACCCATGGCCAATATTGTATGTTCCTGCCATACGGAGAAAACGTTATATACGTGGTAACAGATTTCCGTAATCGCTCTTTCTGTATATCTAATACGCCGAGATAAGCCGTATCAATTTTTGTGTAATCATTACGAAACGGATGTATCTGCCTGTGATAATACCCCTCAGTGTAAAATGTTTGACTCGCAGTGTTCAGCAGCAACCGAATCTTGCTGCCAATATGTGCCGTATAGATAATTAGGTTGCTTATCTTTTTGCGGTTTCTCTTTTTCACAGGCAAACAATAACGTTGCTGCAACGAATGTAAATATCATGCCCTTTCTCATAATCAGATATATTTTTTGGCTTCCATTATTATTCTGTCGGAATATCTTCTTATGTCATCAATATCTTTAAGTTTTATGCTATCAAGTTTCTTGCTATTGTTCGTTCCGACGCGCGGGATATTTGGGTCGAGCTTGAAGACAAGGTTTCGTTTTCCATTATCATTAAAATACAGTCTGCATATCCATTCTTTTTTAATATTTTTCTCACTGTTTATGCGTATTGAAAAATGAGAAATATTATCATTGTACGCCATCTCATCAGGGTTAACTATCTTACTTAAAATGGACTTTATTATGTCAAACGCCTGTAATTTAATATTTATTAATTTTTCTTCTAATTGGCGCGGTGGCGGAATAGCACATCCAATAATGTCGTTTATCGCTATTTTCACAAACGCTGAATATTTCGCTGCCTCTTTCACTGTGAATGTGGATACCGACCGGCAGAGCAGTTGCACAAATTCGCGACTTGGATTATTAAATTCCCTTTGCGCTACCTGTTTAATTGTATTTATTGTTTTTAATTCCGCAAAATGATCTATACTGAATTTTGTTTTTTGAAAATGTGTGAGATATTCAACATCGCTATTACTCATATTCAATAAATTAAATTCAAAGAATGGTTTGTCGTCCATTACGTTATCTCTGTCTAAGTCGGTGTAAAATTGATATATTATCCCATTAGTAAGTATTCCAAGCCTTGCCTCCGACATATAGAAATAATTCCGTATCTGTCCGTAATACAGTGATAAATTTGCGCCGCACTGCTTACATTCTATAAGTATAGCGGGTTTATCATTCAGCATTATGGTATAATCAATCTTATCGCCTTTCCTTTTATCTATAACCATTTCGGGTATTAATTCCTTAGGATTGAAAATATCCCATCCTAACGCTTGGATGAATGGCAATACAAGCACCGTTTTAGTTGCCTCTTCTGTTTTCATGTAGCTGTTATACTCACGCGATTTTTGTGCGAGAGATTGCAGTGTTGACGCTATCATATTCATTTATTTAAAAGTTTGTGCTTTTTCAAGTAGCGATATTATCCTGTCTATCTGTTTATCCTTATTCTCTAATAGCGAAATTCATCTATCGCTATTATCGATGGACTAAAACCTTATCCAGTCGCTGTTGTGGAGTTTCCATAATAAAATAATTAATTGATGTACAATACAAACTATTTGCTTTTTTGGTTGTTTTTGTTTGATTTTGCGTATTGATTTTTATATTTGCTTGATTTTGCTTATTCGTAATACAAATAAAAAACAAATATAATGAAAAAAGAATAAAAAATATCAAAGAAACGCAAAAGGATCAGGGCTAACGCATTTAAACAAGTTTATTTGCTGATAACAAATAAATTACAACCGCAAATCTTTATAAATTTTCATTAAAGAATAAGTGTTATAAATACCTGATAGTTTACCTCTGTTAGTTGGTTAATTTCTTACTTTAATACAACAAAAGTAAAAATTTAACCCCCAGTTTTTATTTCACTGTAAACTTAAGGTTTGCCCTGCACCCAAAAGCACAAACTTTCGTGTTTTTTACATATTTTCGTATATTTGTGCAACTAAAATACAATCAAACTACAACTAAAACCATAAATAACCTCAAACAATCATGGGAACATTGGCACAGCAATATTCAAACTATAACGCTGTAAGAGATATGGTGTATCGGCTATCCGAGAAAGACAGAACGCGCCTTATCAGGGATATTATCAATTCAACAGAGAAGACAGCGAACAAAGAATTTAATTCAACAACTGTTTCTGCGATGAATGACGCCATGTTGAACAGAAATGTCAGTGAGCCTTTTAACTCTGTTGAGGAAATGTTTAACGCTTTAAAAAAATAATAATTGTACAGGGTTGTCTTCACACATCAATTCAAAAAGGATTTTCGTAAAATCATAAAACAAGGAAAGTCAGAAGACGTCTTACGAGACGTTATCTCAACTATAGCGGCGGGGAAGAAGTTGGATTTAAAGTATAAGGACCATCAACTTGAAGGAAACTATAAAGGATTCAGGGAGTGTCATATAGAGACGGATTGGCTTTTGATATATATGCTTAACTCAAAAGAATTGATACTAACAGCGGTGCGCACAGGCACACATTCCGAACTGCTTAAATTGTAGTTATATTTTAATAATCTCTTTTCGTTGCGGTCGCAGTTTTTGTTTTGCCCGCCTCTACAATAAAATTTGTTAAATCTATTCCAAGTAGCCATGATTTTGCCTTCTTAAAAATAATTGCGAAAAAATTGCGATTTTTCACTCCAAAGGTACAATTTTCATTTTTTCTTGCAAAAACGGGCAATAAAAAAGACGGCTAAAATCTGCCGTCTTTCCTTTGTTGCTGCTGTATTTGCAGTATTTTTCGTTTGTGGAGCATAACGCACTGCGCCCCATTGTTCATTAGGATTTATTACAGTTTATTTGACGGCAAAGTTATTAAAATTTTACATTTTTCATTCATTAGGGTTCATTGGGATTTATTACGCCACGCTATTTTAGTCCCCGTTTTTCGTATCGGGGACTAATCAGGAATAAAACTATTAAACTTCATCATTTCCCTTTCTTTTAGCGAGTCCACAATCTCAATATATGGTTTCATCGCCTTATAATCCGCGTGACCCGTCCACTTCATTACAACTTCCGCGCTAATGCCCAGATATAACGCATTGACGATAAAAGTACGCCTGCCGCAGTGCGTCGTTATTAACTGCCACTTCGGATACACGTCTTCATGCCGAGTACTCCCCGTAAAATATACCATTCTCTGCGGACTGTCAATTCCCGCAATACGCGCCATATCCTTGAGGAATAAATTCATTTTAGCATTACTGATAACGGGTAACGCGCAATCATTTTTCAGTGGCTCGTTCCAATATTTATTTATTATTGTCTTACTGAAATTATTAAACTCTATCCTCAATGCCTCTGCCGTCTTTTGCGTTACGACATCAAAATATTTATCTCTTATATCCGTCTTGCGGAGTTTCTTTACGTCTGAATAACGCAGTCCGGTAAAACAACAAAAACAAAAAACATCCCTCACCTGTTCAAGACACTGCCGCGAAAAACGAAAAGAGTATAAATGCTGCAACTCTTGCCATGTAAGATACACCACCGTGCGGACATTACCCGTAGCACCTTTCAATCGAGGACGGAACGTCTCGTGCGACTTTCCTTTATAATAATCATTATTGTATGCCCATCGCAGAAACCACCGCACGAAAGAAAGGTTTTTTTGTATCGTGCTATTCCGCAGCGGCACTGTCAATTGATGAGACACAAATCCCTGCAGGTAATTATCATCTATATCATCAATGCTTGTATTCCTGTCATACTCTTTTATGTGCCTCAATATAGAACGAAACTTTGCATACGTTGCAACAGTCCAATTATTTTTATTGCCCATTGTTTTTTGGAATTCATCCCATATACCGAAAAAGTTATCTGGCGCGATTTGCGGAACTGTTTTTGTCCGCCCAATACATTTATTAAACTCCGCGCGAAAGGACGGCAAATCGGGCATTTTGCCCTTAATCTCAAAAGAATTAAAAACATGTTCCGTCGCCCGCTCAAATTTATTTATCGCCCTGTTTATAATCGCGGCGGATATTTTCCTTTTTCCATGCGTTGTGCCATTCTTGCACCGCTGCGTATCATAACTCCACTTCTTAAACTCTACCCTGTATCCGAGATTGAAATTAACGATATTGCGCCCCCATCGGATACGGTAGCGCAATTTGCCGTCTGCGGCATTGCCTTTCTCTGTGTCAGGAATGAATTGCTCGTGACGTTTTATCGGCATTGCGCTACTGCTTTTTTCTGTAGAACACCCATGGCCAATATTGTGCGTTCCTGTCATACGAAGACAGTATTATGTACGTGGTAACAGATTTCCGTAATCGCTCTTTCTGTATATCTAATACACAGAGATAAGCCGTATCAATTTTTGTGTAATCGTTGCGGAATGGATGTATCTGCCTGTGATAATACCCCTCAATGTAAAATGTTTGACTCGTAGTATCAATCGTTTCTATTATTCGATATTTAACGGTGTCGGTCATCACCGTGTAATAGCCGAAGCCTCGACCCGCCGTATCCACCAATATCATTCGGGTGTGTACCACCTTATCCTCTGTTATAAAATACAATGAAGATGAGGTATCGTATTGCCAAAAAATATTAGCAGCAACCGAATCCTGCTGCCAATGTGTGCCGTATAGATAATTGGGTTGTTTATCTTTTTGTGGCTTCTCTTTTTCGCAGGCGAATAATATTGCCGTTGCGACGAATGTAAATAATAATATCTTTTTCATATATTAAACTTTGTTTACGTATCATCATTGCGTTATACCCTTTGCGTTTTTAATGAGAAGCACCAATGCCGAAAAAACATTTTCTGCTGTACTTTTTTGGCTCAAGGCAAACTCCAATACATCCTCTCTGTCTGTTACAGGATTTCTGAATTTAATAACGTAGTAACCGTATTCTTTTTTATGTTTGCCAATATAAGTACTACGTTCTCTTTTATGTATCGTAATTCTGTCTATGTCTTGCAGGTAGCAGTATTTTTGCTCAGAAAAACGTATATAATCTTTATTTATCTCATTATATCTATTTCTTCCGCCTAATTGTCTTTTTGCAGATTCTAAAAACGTATTGATAGCGTCATCTATGCCACCGTCAAAGGGTTTGATTTGCGGTTCATCGTGGGATATAATGGAAAAACCATCATAGTTTATTCTTATATAAGATGAGTTGTATGGATCTCTAATAGTGTCTTGCGCGGAAATAGCACCATAGATAAGTAGCCCGATAAACGCTAACAGTAATTTATTCTTCATTGTTTTATTTATTTAGAATTTTGTGCTTTTTCAAGCAGTGATATTAACTTGTCTATCTGCTTATCCTTATTCTCTAATAACGAAATCCATCTATCACTATTATCGGGGGATATTCTATGCCCATTACCATCGCCAATAATACTGTTACTTACTTCGCCTTTATTGACAAGCATATTACCTGTGCCTGTTACAAGCCACTCGTAATTTATTTCGGGGTGCTTTGCGACTATTTTTTCCGCTACTTTGGGGGTAATCTTCTTATTTCTTCCATTAGAGATACTTTGAAGCGTCATGGGATGACTGCCCAATTCCTTTGATAGATTGGATTTATCCATCTTTAAATGGACTAAAACCTTGTTCAGTCGCTGTTGTGGAGTTTCCATAATAAAATAATTAACTGATATACAATATGATATAAACTATTTGTTTTTTTGTTTATTTTTGTTTAATTTTGCGTATTGATTTTTATGCTTACTTAATTTTGATTATTAGTAACACAAATAAAAAAACAAATATAATGAAAAAAAAACAAAAAAGAACAAAGGAACACAAAGAGAGAAGGTATCCTCGTGGCGTAGCGACTGAGCTGAGCCAAAAACACGGCATGCCAATATTTACGGTGTCTTATATGCTGGAAAAGAGTGAGACCATTCGCGCATGGAAAATGCGCAAAGAAGCTGATGAGATAATGAGAAGGGAGGGGCTATTATGAATAATAGTGTAATATCAATATCACTGCCAGTTGATGGGTTAATGGATGAGATTAAAAGTGTTGTCCGCAGGGAAATATCGGCGGCATTACAGGGTAGCAATATTACGCAAAATAACAAAAAGCGTTATGTTCACGGAGTCTCTAATATATGTCGCGCACTTGATATATCGCCGACTCAGTTCTGGTTATACCGCAAAGAGGGATGGATTGAGCCTGCTATCATCCAGATGGGACGAAAGGTAAAATGCGATTATAATCACGCAATGCAGTTAATGCGTGACAATAAAGACAATAAAGATAACTAAAATAAAAAAAAATATGAAAACAAAGACAAAAGAAGAAGAAATCGCAGCAATCAAGTCGCTGATTGAAATGGACGGCTACTTCGCCGAATGTTTTCGCGGCGATTTTGAAAAAATGGCGGAAAACATCCGCAAGGACTTCCCTATTGAAATGGGTACGCACCTCGACACCCACAGCGAACTAATTAAAAAGCACAATAAGGAAATCGAAGATTTGTGTGGTGGATTATTGTGCTTATATGAAAAATTGGGCGATATACGGATATATGAATGCGTCGTTAGCCAGCTGGGGCGTAAAGGCGCAATAACCCTGAAACGCGCATTAAGACTCAAGATCACTGACAGTGAAATTGATTTTTTAATAGAAGCCGCAAAGCAAAAATAGATATGAAATCTACACCTATAACACAGGAACAACAGTTTGGTTACCATAGGAAGTATGGTTACATACCGAACATGCCGCACGACAAGCGAAAGAGCGATATTGGCGCACTGTTTTATCTTGGGCGCGAGATTGAACGCGGACCGTTTGCGTTGCTTCAATACAAGAAGCGGCAACACATCCTTAGAGGTTGTGACCCGCAGGGATTTAAGATAACGTATGCTCTTACAAATAATAATCTCTAAAAACATAAATCTATGAAAAACTTAATGAAATTAAACGGAAGAAAATTTACCGCTAAATGGTATAACGCGGAATACGGCGGATATATGGACATTAGCGGAGTAATCTCGGTAGAACATGATAATAGTTATTATCGCATACCGGGCGTGTATCTATGCACAGATGTAATAAGGGATCTGCCTTGCCGCAGCAAAAAAGGCTATCGCTATGCGCATTATGTTGCCGCAGGTGAGCCCGCGCACCTTGAAATATGCAAAATAACCAACCTTAAAGTTTGTAATTAACTCTAACGAAATAAACCTACTACTATGAAAGCAAAGAAAAAATCCACCAAAGCAAAGAGAAGCATATCCTCGCGTCAATTTCTCGCAATATTGGGCTATGACTTGGATAAGTTCCCGCCAGACTTCAAGCAATGGATGAGGAAATACTCCTTTACCCTTAGATACCCTCAGACAAAAAAACTAAAAAATAAAATCTAAAACCTACTACTATGAAACAAAAGAAAAAATCCACCGAAGTAAAGAGGGGCATGTCCTCGTGTCAATTTCTTATGATGCTGGGCTATGACGTAGATAATTTCTCGTCAGACTTCAAGCAAGAGATGAGTAAGTACTCCTTTACCCTTAGATACCCTCAGACAAAAAAAACTAAAAAATAAAATCTAAAACCTACTACTACTATGAAACTAAAAAAAATGCTTATTAGTAATTTTCGAGGCATAAGCAGCCTCGACTTTACTGCGTCCGGCAGGACGCTTATCAAGGGCGATAATGGCACAGGTAAAAGCACTGTTGCTGACGCCTTTTTTTGGTGTTTGTTTGGAAAAGACACCAATGACCGCAAGGATTATGAGGTGCGCCCACTGGACGCCGATAATAATCCCTTGCATAATGTGGGTGTGATGGTGTCCGTAACCTTGTCTGCTGACGGTGTCCAACACATTCTGACGCGCAGGCAGGTAGAGAAGTGGCATAAGCCCAAAGGACAATCAGAGTCTATCTTCGCGGGGAATGAGACTAAATGCGAGTGGAACGATGTCCCTGTATCCGTCAGCGAATATTCCGCCAATGTAGAGAAATTGCTGCCCGCAGACCTGTTCAAGGTGTTAAGCAATCCGCTATTTTTCTGCAATATGGACTGGCGGAAGATGCGTGAATATCTCTTTGAATTATTTGCCGGTAGCAGCGAAGCCGGCGCGAAGTTACCACGCTTACCCGAATGGATAAACGATGAGGGATATATTGAGCGGATGAAGAAAGAATTATCCGCCGCCAAGACACGGATAAAAGACAAGATTGATACTATCCCTGTGAGGATAGACCAAACAAATAAGATGCTTCCCCCTGATAAGGATTGGGCGGCAATAGAGAAAGAGATAGACGAAGTAAATAAACAGATTACCGTCTTGCAGATAAGCGGCAACAATGACTTACTTATTGCTGCAAAGCGCAAACACGAAGAAGCAAAATTAGCGTATAATACCATCCTGAATAAAGAGCAGCAAGAAATCAATGAGCATAATAATAGATTGGATGTGGAAGTCGCGAAACGCAACGCTGCTCTTAGGCGTGAAGATAATAAAGAAAACGAACAGGCGCAGCGAGAGCATAATATTCGGCTTGCTGCCTACCTTGAATACGAGCGGAAATTACGGGATTATGAATTATCGCAAAAACAAATACGCTCCTATAACGAAATACTGCAGAACCTGCGCGACGAATACACACAAGTTGTCGCTGAGCAGTTCGATGACAGTTCGACTATGTGTCCGCATTGTGGGCAGACGTACCCCGCCGATAAAACGGACAGTATTAAAGCGGTCTTTCAGGCGAATAAGACCCAACGCCTCGCTGATATTATCAGTAAATCCGAGGCAATAAAATCTGATATACAGGCAGCGAAAATGGATAAGCCCGAAGAGGTCATTGAGCCACGGGCGACATTCAAGATGCATGAAGCAATAGAGGTTGAGCACAAGCAATATGCTCCGTCTGCCGAAGCAATCCGATTAAAGGAGTTAGCTGATAGCGCATTCCGCGATGTTATAGAGATAGAAGGTAACAATAAGGCAGCAGAAACCAAGAAAAAAAAGGAATTACAGCGGCTTGAAGATGAGAGGACACAACTAATTAACTCCTTATCGGACAGAGAGCAGAGAGAGAAAGGGCTGAAAGAGATACAGGAACTTGTATCACAGAATAGGGTCCTTAACCAAGAACTTGCCGACATAGAAGCGAAGCAACAGGATATCACGGATTACATATTTAAGAAAATTCAGATTACATCCGAGTCAATCAACGGCTTCTTTGAAAATATCAAATTTAAGTTATTTGATACAACCATTAACGGGGACTTATATGAGTGCTGTATTCCGTTAATTAACGGCGTACCGTTCGCTGCCGCCAACACGACAGGACGAATGAATGCAGGGCTTGAGATAATTGAAGTATTGTGCCGTCATTACGCAAAATGCACGCCGATATTCATAGATAACACTGAGAGTTATAACGAAATCTATCAGACTGCGTCGCAGCAAATATTATTGCAATTCGCACCCAATGTACCTCTAACAATAACCACTAACATTTAAATTTTTAAAACTATGGGACTAATCAACAGAAATTACAACAGCACCCTTTTCATTACGATTAGGGATGGCAAAATCATTGTGCCTGTGGAGCAACCAACAGACACATCAGTACAGCGCACTAATAAGATGGGGCGCACTGTAAATGAAGAACAGTACGAACAATTGAACGCCGTGTTGCAGCGTGTCGAACTGCGCAAAAATGACAAATATGGCAATCAGTGGTGCGTTCACTTAATGGACAGCGCAACACTTGAACAATTTTCGTTGCAACTGCCTGAAAGCGGTGGCAACACATGGAGTCTATTGAACAGACTTTTGAATGTTAATAAGGACGAGGAAATAAGCATACAGCCGTATTGCTTCATTCCCGCCGGTGAGACAAAGGAGCGGCGCGGCTGTACTGTCAGGCGCATGGACAACACTAAGGTAGAGCCTTATGTTACGCGAGATAATGCGCAGGGTTGCCCTGATATTATTCCTGTTGAGTTCAAGGGGGAAACAAGGTATGATGATACGGCACGCATAGCGTGGCTCGCAGCCAAATTCACAGAGAAGTTCGGCGAACAGCAAGCTCAGTCGAATACCCCGCAGAATGCTCCCAATATTGTAGAACCGGACACGGACACAGAGCCGACAGATTTACCATTTTAATAAATACAATCAATATTATGAATAAAGAAATCAAAGAAGACATCCTGCGTATCTGCTCCGCCAATCCCTACTACAAGGGATTTAAGGCGGGGGTTCTTGCTGATGACGGTGAGAAAGTCATCGGTACGGCGACTTGTAAGCCTGTCATCGGCGGATGGTGCGAGGTGTATAAATACACGCTATTGGGCGACACTGTTAAGACACATGAATTATCTGTCTTAACATCGGAATACACGCAAGCGGACAGTAAGGCTGACCCACATCTTGCGTACATGTGGCAACGCCGTCCTAACGTGCAGATAAGGCGTGTTGCTATTGCGTACGCTCATCGTGAGGCATTCCCTGAACTTCTTAATGGGCTATATATTGCGGAAGAATTAGACGAAGTTACGCTACAAGCAATCGCCGATAAGAGCGTGAATGCGACTGCTTCCGTTGCCCCACAAGAGCCGACCCCTGTTGCCATTACTAATAAAACAATAGAGCGGCAGGCGGAAAAGATTAAAGGCAGAAAGCAAATCATCGCCAATGGCGTGGCTGTAGCGGAAATCTCACACGATAAAGTTCCTTTCTGATGGATAATATGATATGCGTCGGTAGTGGTAGTGCAGGCAATGCCTACATACTTCGTACAACAGCGGGAACGCTGTTGATAGAGGCGGGGCTGCCTGTCGCTACCATTAAGCGCAGTCTTAATTACAAGATAAGTGATATTGCGGGGTGTCTCATATCCCACTCTCATGGCGACCACGCCAAGCACGCAGGCAGTGTTGCGCAACTCGGTATTCCTGTATATGTAGGCAGTACGCATACAGCGAATGAAATCGGTATCAGTTGTATCTGCCTGCCGCACGACACTGCTTCCGATATTGGCGAATTTAAGGTGCTACCGTTCTTTGTTCGTCATGACGTTACATGCTGCGGTTATTTGATATATCACGCCGATTTCAGGACATTGTTTTTTGCGACGGATTTAGGCGGACTGAGAGACAGAGATATGATGTTCTACGGAGTTAATCACGTCTTAATAGAATGTAATTACCAAGATGGTTTTTTAGCGGCAAACAACGCGTATCCTGCCGCAATAAAACAGCGTGTACGGCAGTATCATCTATCGCTTGACGGCTGTGTTAGCATCCTGCGAAATAATATCTCGCTTAAAGATGTTAAAACAATAGGGCTGATACATCTATCACGCGAGAATACCGATAAGCAAGATTGCTTATCGCGCCTGATAGACGCAGTCCCGCGCACAATAAAATGCGATACATACTAAAATATTTAAAAAAATAAATCATGAAAAAATACAAGTTAACAAACATAACCAAGATTGCCCCTAATGGTGAGACTGTATATCGCATACAATCTCTAAAGAATTTCACCCTCATCAATGGAAAGGAAGTGAAGAAAGGCGATTTAGGCGGATGGATCGCGGGTGAATATAATCTCTCTCAAGAGGGTAGGTGCTGGGTTTACGAAGAATGCATGATGTATGAGAGGTCGCTGCGGGAGTGTTGTAGTATTGGATATGGTTACAGCAGTCAATTTGGCCGCAGTTATCAACATGGCTATAGTCAACAATACGGCAACAGTCGGCAGTTCGACAATAGTCAGCAATATGAGCGTAGCAAGCAATACGACGGTAGTTGGCAGTACGGCAACAGCCACCAATGCGGCAATAGTCAGCAACTTGACGAGAGCCGACAATATGATAACAGCAAGCAAGATGATGACAGTCGGCAGTATGGCTATAGTCGCCAATATGGCAATAGCAGGCAATACGGCAATAGTTGTCAGTACGGCAATAGTCGGCAATTTGACGATAGTGCGCAGAGTGGGTATAGCCAACAGCATGGATATAGTCAACAGTTCGGCAACAGCCACCAATACGGCTATAGTCAACAGTTCGGCAGCAGTAATCAATACGGTAACAGCGAACAGCGAGGACATAGTAAGCAGTACGGAAACAGCGTACAATACGGATATAGCATACAATGCGGCGATAGCCTACAGGGCGACAATATCCATCAATATGACGGTGTCGATGATGGCAGTCCCGACGTTTTCATACATCTAATATCGCCAACGAGCGGCAGAGATATAACCGTCAATACCGCAACGAGAACTATTTGCATGGGCTGCTTTCAGGGTTCTGCATGGTGGCTGATTTCGCGCATGAGAGGGGAGTTACCTGTGGGACATTGGGCATTTAAGTTAGCGCGGCAGGTCATTAGAGCGAAAAATATTAACGATTTTAAAAATATAAAATTATGAAAAGCATTACAGCGATACTACTATTCTTTTCTATGTGCCTGTTCGGGCTTTCACTTGGCTGCATAATCCTTGCATATAGAAAAATGAAATACGCGGACAAAAGCGAACTGATGGGGATACTCAGAACACTCTTTTTGTGCTACTACATTGTAGCACTGTACGCGGTAATAGAAGTAATAATACTTTTAATCACAAAATAAAAAAAACAATAATGAAAAGAAAAGATTTATTAGATTGCGATGGGCAAAATTTCGCAGCAAAAATTCAGTGTACTCCCGTGAGAGGCAAAGTGTCTATTTGTGAAAACAGAGTGTACTTGTGTCAGAACATAATCCCCGATTCTATTATTTGTAAGAATATGTATGGCTATAAGCATGCTTACTATGTAAACATCGGCACGGAATACGACTTACAACGAAGTTCTGTAACCGACTTCGCAATTATTCCTCAATCACCCAAATTTGAGGAGTTCTATGATTGGTCTATTGGTGACATCATACAGAGCAAATCAGGAGCAGCCCACGAGATAATATTTCGTAGCGGCGAATTTATGGCGCGGAAGCCATTACACGAAGATGGCGAAGAATATGTTATCTGCTCTACGTGCAAAGAACTTTACGATGGGGGGTGGCGGCTCTTTGAGCCGCCCAAAAACATGTCTATAGAAGTTACGACCGAAGACATTCGCAAGGCACTCAATATTCCTGATGGATCACGCATAATAATAACTAAATAAAAAAATAAACAACTATGAACACAACAACAGAAACAAAAGAAAGGGAAGAGGACTTAATCTTGTCCTTTCGCCTAAACGAAAAGAGGGACGGTGGTACATGGAGTACCCGCGTCCACACAGAAAGCGGTCTCACCGTTAGGGAAACCTTAGCAGCAATAAATCGCTTGCGTGAGGAGTGGAAAAACATGTCTATACGGCACGCGAAAAATCTCGGTTTCACAGATGCCTGCGAAGCATGGGAAGAAATCAAGAATCTGCTTGCAAAAGATGTCCTCATTAAAAGATGAAAACAAAAAACATTCAATTAGTCGGGCGTATCTCCGGCGATGACGACTACGCCGTGAAGTTCGCAATCACGGAACGCAGGATATATGACGCATACCGCGCCACCACAATACTTAATGTAATCAACCCTGTAACAATATGCAATTATAATTGGAGTTGGTATAGGTGTGTAGCGAAGTGCCTGTGGTCTCTCATCTTCCGAGCGCACGCAGTGGCAGTACTGCCCGACTTCAAAGAGAGCAGGGGCGCGAAGATTGAACTTGCTGTTGCGATTTTGCTCGGCAAAAAAATCATTTGGCTATGAGAGAAATCAGCGTATTGGTTGCCTGTGAGTATAGCGGGACGGTGAGGGACGCATTTGAGGATGTGGGTTGCAACGCTTGGAGTTGCGACATATTGCCTACCGAGAGCGAGCAGACGAAAGCAAGTGGTAAGCATTTGCAGAGGGACGTTTTATCGGTAATCAATGACCCTAAATGGGATATAATGATTGCGCATCCGCCTTGCACATATTTGTCTTTTGCCTATGCAGGCAAAGACCGATACAGCGTAGAACGCTTACAAAAAAAGGTAGATGCGTATAAGTTCTTTGTGGATTTATGGTCTGCTCCGATAGAGCATATCTGCATTGAAAATCCAATGGGATACGCTCATACAGGGCTACTACCCTATACGCAAATCGTAGAGCCTTATTATTTTGGCGACCCATACACAAAGCGCACGTGCTTATGGTTAAAAAATCTGCCGAAACTGACATACTATAAGCCCGACATATTTGGGGATGAGGGGGGGGGGGTACAGTGGTCAGCCCGCAGGGCTACTTTTATGCGCACGGAGCAGCATCGCGCGGCAAATATGGCGGCAAATCTTTTTTGCCCCCTTTCAGTAGCGCAAAAGAACGCAGCAAATTTCAT
This sequence comes from Bacteroidales bacterium, assembly GCA_031257915.1. GTDB lineage: Bacteria > Bacteroidota > Bacteroidia > Bacteroidales > P3 > JAIRNR01. The sequence continues at coordinate 336 of JAIRNR010000003.1, read as the reverse complement.
GCGGGTATAGCGAAAGCAATGGCGGAACAATGGACTACTTATATTATGAACAAAAAAGATGAAAAAAGAAACAAGGAAAACAATATTTGATAAGTTTGGCGGGCATTGCGCCTACTGCGGAACAGAGATCAATTTTGACAAGTTTCAAGTCGATCATTTTGTTGCTAAACTGAAAGGTGGCAGTGACGATGTTGATAATCTCATGCCTTCTTGTATCGAATGTAATCGTTATAAGGCTACTCTTAGTATTGAGACTTTTAGGGAGTGGCTTGAAAAAAGTAAGAAGCAGTTATTAAGGACGCAGAACTTACGAATACTTAACCGAATTGGTGGATT